>DATJXG010000205.1:0-5515 GCA_035500455.1 Terriglobales bacterium
TGCTCAAGATCGTTCTTCAACAGGCTCACTTCCACGCGTCCGCCGCTCACATGCTTCTTGCCCGCTTCATCGGTCGAGACCGGGGCGTTGCCCATGCCGACCACGTAGATGCGGAACACCGGAATGTCATGGTTGAGTACCAGGTACCGGACCACCGAGTCCGCCATCTTCTGCGATGTCTGGATGGCAGTCTGTCCGTGCCCGGAAGAGAAGCCCTGCACTTCCACGATGTATCCGTGCTGATCTTTCAGCGGGGTGGCGAGGTCATCAAGGGCGGCCTTGGCATTCTTGCTGAGGACGCTCTGTCCAGGCCGGAAGCGGATTTCGGTCTGGGTGGTGGCCTTGTACTGGTCAATGTTGCCCACTACGGTTTCAACCGTGGTCAGGCGATTGGTGGCGGTAGTAGCCGTCTGCTGGGCCGCCTGCGCCTTGTTGCCGGCTTCGATGGCGTGCTGATCGGCTTCATTGGCCTTGGCCGAAGCCATCTGGATGCCCTGCTGGGCGCGCGAGTCAACGTCCTTGATCTCCTTGGAATTGGCCGCGGTCAGCTCGTCCAGTTCGTTCACCCGGTCGCGGATGGGGCCGGTCTGCCGTTGCACGTATTTCTTGCGGGCGAAGGGATTCAGCTTGCCCCAGAACCCCTCGTGAGTGTCGAGTGTCAACGGTTGTTTGCCGCTGGCGCCCACGGTGGTCGAGGGCTGATCCTGCGTGGTTGCGCCGCTCTGCGCCAAAGCCGGAAGCGCGAGCACGGCGGTCAAAAGTAGCGCTACAAACATGCGGTTCTTCATTTTCGACTTCCTCCGAGTAGGGGAGCGTTGGGGGCTACGCTCCTACACGCCTAAACGGGCGTGACGCGTGATTTTGATGCGTCCCTGACGGCACGTGCTGCAAAGCCGTTCCAATTTACTCTCGGCCAGACGTTGACGCTCCGCCGGCCTGGATGTGACGCCTTGCAGCATCCACCCTTTACCACAGAGTCCTATAACAGTTGGAATGCCAAACGGCATGCCAGCTAAGTAGCTTATTTTGCAATTACATTGTAGCGCTAAAAGGCCGTAATGGAGGGTAAATTTGGCAGAGGCATATAAAAACTGCTTGTGGACGTAGCGCCGCCGCCCCGGCGGCAGCTTCTGCCGGAGAATCCCCTCGGGCGTCTGCCTAAGAGCACCAGTTACCGGCGGAGCCGGCGCTACCGTTCATGCGCTGCCCCGGCCGCGCGCTGGGGAAGATACTTCTCGTATTGCTGGTAAATGAAGTTGTCGGTCATGCCCGCGATGTAATCGCACACTACCCGCGGAAGCGGCTCCTGGCGCGCCTTTTCGCGATACGCGGACGGCAACGCATCGGGTTTCGCAATCCAGAAATCGAACAGTTCGCGGACCACGCGTTCGGCGTCCTGCTTGTCCGCGTCGAGCGCCGGGCTGAGATACAGGCGTTGATAGAGGAATTCCTTCGCTTCGCGGCGCTCCTGCTCCACTGGCGGGCTGAACGAGATCAGCCGCCGGGCGCAGCCGCGCACATCATCGACACTGCGAATATGCTCGGCGCTCAACTGCCTCCGCGTGCAGTCGATCAGGTCTCCGACCAGGCGGTCCAGCATGCGCTTCAGGGCTTCGTTGAATTTCAGCTTCTCGATGGCGCCGGGATAGAGCCCCTCGACTTCCTGGTAGAAGCGCTCGAAAATCGGCACCCCGGCGCGAATCTCCGGCAAAGCGAGCAGATGGGCCTCGTAACCGTCGTCGAGATCGGCGGTGGCGTAGGCGATTTCGTCCGCCAGGTCGATGAGCTGGGCTTCCAAGGGAGGACGCTGGTCGAGCAGATACTCGGCCAGCTCAGGAAATTCGGCGGGGCTGTAATCCCGTGAGTGTTTGATGATGCCTTCCCGCACCTCGAAGGTCAGGTTGAGCCCACGAAAGGCGGCGTAGCGCTGCTCAAAATCCTCCACGATGCGCAACGCGTGCAGATTGTGGTCGAAGAAAAGTCCGTGCCGGCGCATGGCGGCGTCCAGCGCTTTCTCGCCGGCGTGCCCGAAGGGCGGGTGCCCCACATCGTGCACCAGGGCGAGAGCTTCCACCAGATCGATATTGAGATTCAGCTGGCCGGCGATGGTGCGCGCGATCTGCGCTACCTCGAAGGTATGGGTGAGCCGGTTGCGGAAGTGGTCGGAGTAGCCGCGGGTGAAGACCTGGGTCTTGGCTTCCAGGCGGCGAAAGGAGCGGCAGTGAATGACCCGGTCGCGGTCACGCTGAAAGTCATCGCGATAGGCATGCGGCAGCTCGGGATAACGGCGCCCGCGGGAGTGCTCCGCGTGGACAGCGTATGGAGCCAGCATTTGCAGAGGATAGCACCTAGTGAAGGAAGCCCGGGCAAAGCGCTGGCAAAAATGCGTTGCTAAGACATACTCTGGACAACATGATCAATTCAGGTCATAATATGTCTGATTATGTACTAGTATGCCCGCCAAAGACCAATCCGCTGGCACCGATCTCACCCCCCTTTCACCCGCCATCTTCCATATCCTCTTGTCCCTCGGCGAGGGCGAACGGCATGGCTATGCGATCAAGCGCGAAATCGCGGCACGCACTCAGGGAAAACTGAAGCTGGGCCCCGGCGTGCTGTACGGATCAATTCACAAAATGCTCGAGCTAGGGCTGATCGAAGAGTCCGCCGACCGCCCCGATCCGCACCTTGACGACGAACGCCGCCGCTACTATCGGATCACCCCTTACGGCCGGAAAGTAGCGCAGGCGGAAGCGGTTCGTATGCGCGACCTGGTCCAGTTGGCGGCCGCCAGATTCGGAGTTGCACCCAGGCATGCGTGACATACCTTTCTCCCTGAAGCTGTACCGCTGGCTCTTACGGCTCTACCCGCCGGGTTTTCGCGAAGACTATTCCGCTCTGATGGAGCGGGAATTTCGCGATGAACTATCCCAGTCGCGAGGAGTCTGTGCGTCGGCCCGGTTTTGGCTTCGCCTCATGGCCGATTTGGCGATGTCGATTCCAGTCCAGCTTTCGCGCGAAGTGGCGCAGGATCTCAGGTACACACTTCGGCTCTGGTTGAATCGCCCGTGGCAGGCAGGCTTTGCCATCGCCGCACTCGCCATCGGCATTGGCGCCAACACGGGGGTTTTCAGCGTGGTCAACGCATTGCTACTGCGCTCGTTGCCATTTCGTGAGCCAGAGCGCCTAGCCCAGCTGCATCAGTTCATTCCGCCGCACGATACCGCAGAACAATTTCACGACTGGCGGCAGCAGAGCACCTATCTCGCCGATGCCGCCCTTTTCGAAGAAATCGATGCGAACCTGGGCGGAGGACGCGTGGGAAGCCGCGCGCACGTTGCCCAGACGTCGGGAAATTTCTTCTCACTCCTGGGTGTGCACCCAGCGCTGGGACGCACATTTGGCCCAGAGGATGATGTAGACGGAACCGGCTGGGGATCGCCTGGCAGCAACGCTGCTGCGGTCATCGGTTACGGACTCTGGCAACAGCTTTTCGGAGGCGATCCCAGAGCCCTGGGCTCCACGATCCGAGCAGACGGAAACCCGCTGACCATCATTGGCGTCGCGCCACCGGAATTTGATTATCCCAACAAAGCGGTTCTGTGGAAGCCGGCAGCCTTCAGTTCCGGCAACAATGGATGGGGAACCGTCGTGCGGCTGAAACCTGGCATTTCATGGCCAAAGGCCCGCGCCGCATTTGCCGTGGAGTCAGAAAGCCTCGTGCCGAAACCAGCAGCGAATGACTCTTCCAGCCTGCGCCCCAGCATGACGTCGCTACAGGATGGCCTCGCCGGCCCGGTGAGGGACGCGTCACTCCTGTTCATGGGCGCAGTCGTGTTAGTCCTGCTGATTGCCTGCACAAATGTTGCGAATCTCTTGATGGCCCGCACCGCTGATCGCGCCGGAGAACTGTCGATACGCTCCGCGCTGGGAGCCAGCCGTGCCAGGCTGGCGCGGCAACTGCTCACCGAATGCCTGCTTCTGTCATTCGCTGCCACTCTGGCAGGTCTGCTCATCGCATATTGGACAACTTCGCTCGCCGCGAAAGTTGAGCCGCCACCACTCGTGGCACAGTCCTACTCGATTCTCGACGGGCGCGTCCTGGCTTTCACGCTGACGGTGTCGCTGGTCACGGCTTTGCTCTCCGGCATCTTACCGCTGCTGTACTTACGCCGCGTCCAGCGGTTCCCCGCCCGCAGTTCGAGTCAGACCCGCAATTCGCGGCTGCTTCGCGAGGGCCTTGCCTGCGCGCAGGTGATGCTCACCATGATCCTCCTCGCGGGTTCAGTCTCCGTGGGGCGGGCATTTCTTCACTTGATGAGAGTCAACCGCGGCTATGACGTAAGAGGAGTTGTGACTGTAGGTGTCTCTCTGGAAGGCACCACGCACCAACTGGGCAAGCGCCAGTTCCCGTACTTTGAGGAAGTGCTTGATCGAATTCGCAACCTGCCCGGCGTTCGCACGGCAAGCGCTACCGAATTCCTCCCACTTTACGCCTCGGGTTTTGTCGGAGGACCATTCGGCCTGGATGGGCGTCCCGCTACCCGCAGTTCTACCATGGTCCCGATTCTATCGGGATACTTTCAGACCATGGGTGGGCAAATTCTCTATGGCCGGGAATTCACCGAAGCTGAAGTGCGTTCCGGCGCCCCGGTTGCTGTCGTCAATGAGCATTTCGCCGCCGGATTTGGCGTGCCGGAAGCCGCCCTGGGTCATCAGCTAACGAATGGCAGCGATGCCTGGAAGATTGTGGGCGTGGTAAACGGAATGGAGTATGAGACCGATCCTACAACCGCGCACGGGAATCAGGTCTTCGTTCCGTCGACGGCTCCCGGCAGCTTCTCCTCGACATTCGTGGCGCGCGTGAACGGCCGGGCGGAAGATCACCTCGCTGCCATCCGCGACGCGGTCCAGTCGGTGGACCCGCAGGTTCCGGTTTTTAGCGCGAAGACAATGGAGCAGCGGCTGGATGAGATCTTTGCCGCTCCGAAGTTTTACCGGACTGCCATCTGGGTGTTCGCTGGATTCGCGCTGCTGCTGGCGCTGATCGGCATTTACGGCATCGTTTCCTACGCCGTAGTGCAGAGGACGCAGGAAATGGGTGTGCGCATGGCCCTCGGCAGAACGCCGGTTCAGCTACGAGGCATGCTGTTACGACACGGCTTGCGGATGGTTGCGGCCGGAGCCATTCCGGGAATAGTCGGCGCGAGGTTCACAGGGCGCCTTCTTGAAACCCTTATCGAAGGGGCGAAATCGATCGATATGATAACTTCCGCCGGCTTGTTCCTGTTTGTCGCCCTGGTAGCGTCCACCAGCATATGGTCTGGGACTCGACGCATCGCCCGACTCGACGTAACGGCCATCCTGCGCAGCGAGTAGCATTAACGGTGGCCCAGAATCATCCTTAAACACGGAACTTTCACCGTCTCTTCACCGCAGAGTAAATTGCATTTCAGTGGTTGGCTCGAACCCCATCGACTCATACAGTGGCCGGCCACTGTTACTGGCATGCAGA
>DATJXG010000206.1:0-3617 GCA_035500455.1 Terriglobales bacterium
CGCCGTACACTTCCATGGCCCACTTCGCAGTATCGACGGCGAACTCGGCCGTCCAGTATTTCGCAAGGTGCGCTACCAGTTGAAACAGATGGTAGCGTTCGGAGTAAGGCGGGCGCTCCATCCAAACCTCGTTCAGCAGCCGGACGGATTCCCACGCCAGCGCAAACGCTGAGCGCAGCGCGTTGAGCCGGTTTTCGAATTGATGGCGAAGCAGCGGATGATGGAGAATCGGTTTGCCGAACGCGACGCGCTCTTCTGCATAAGAGAGGGCGCCGGCCATGGCGCGCTGCGCCAGCGCGACGCTGACAACGCTGTTTGCGACGCGTGAAACGTTGAGGACTTCGAGGATCAGATAGATTCCCGCGCCGGCCGAGCCGAGCAGATAGGCTTCGCTTTCCTTTAGTTCTATTTCCCCCGTAGGAACGGAGCGAGTGGCGATCTTGTCCTTCAGGCGCCGGATGAAATAGTTGAGCTCGCCATTTTCACGATAACGAGGCACGAGAAACAGGGCCAGCCCGCGCACGCCGGCCGCAGCTCCCTCCGGGCGCGCCGCGACCACGGCTAATTCCGCGCCGGCATTGCTGGTGAAATATTTTTCGCCGGACAGAAGCCAGCGACCGCCTGCCGGCCGCGCGGTTGTCTCGACTGCGGCTCCCAAGTCCGAGCCGCCTTTGATTTCCGTCATCCACGTGGCGCCCTGCCACACGGAATCGTCGTGGCGCGTGAGTTGAGGCAGAAAACGAGATTGCAATTCGGCGGCGCCGTACTTAGCAAGCGGCACGGCGGTGCCGAGGGACACGGTGTAAGGGCAGCAAATGCCGGGGTCGTGGAACGAGATGCCGTACATCAACAAATACGCGGGGATCAGCGATTTTTCTTCGAGAGCGCGCCAGACGACGCCGGCGCGATAGCCTCTCTTCAGAATCGTCTGATATTCACCAGGGTAGAGAATTTCATCGACGCGTTTGCCGAGGCGGTCGAACATCCGCAGCCAGGGTGTTCCGGCGCGGTCAATCGCATTGGAAATCGCCACGCCTTCGCTTTTCCACCACGCTTCCTCAGCTTCCAGAATATTGCGGTGCGGAATTTCCGGGAGTCTGCTCTGGAGAAAGGCAAGGGGTGAGCGAAGCGTATCAAGAGCCGCCATCTCAGCGCATGTTAGGCCGGGCGGAACGGACGCGTCAAGATCAGCGGAAGGAACTGAGATCTGTGATGAGACTCGGTTCACCGGACATGCGGGTGAGGGAGTGTCCCACATGTCCGGCGAACGCGTTAGTGTTAGATTCCGGAGCCGACGTAGCCATCTTCCGCAGCGATCAGGCCCATGTTCGGCATTTCCGTCTTCACCTTCACTGGCTGAAGAGCCGGCTTCTTTGCACTCTTAGCGAGAAAAGTGAGTTCGTATTGGTTTCTCAGGCTGAAGCTCACGTCCCGCAAGTAGGGAGTGATATCAACCGGAGTTCCAAGGCCGAGATAGTAGGTCTGGCCGCCGGTCTTTTGCGCGAGCATATCCAGACCCGTCTGCGCCAGGTTGGTGCGGAAGAAGCCGCGGCTGGCGAAGCCAGTTCCCGGCATGTAGATCGAGTAGATGATGAACCCGCCTTTCTGAGCACGGTCCACAGCTTGCTGCAGATAGGGGTTGCTGAAAGGATCGCGATCCAGAACATCAATGCCATTCGTGATCATCAGGATTTCGCGGCGGTCCTGGGTCACCGGCCACTTCTTCATCAGGTCGGAGAGTGAGACGTAGGGGCTGTTGTATCCCACGCCTCCGAGCGGCAAGCGCAGTGCTTTCGCCGCCAGAGCGTGGTCGGTGGTGAGGTTCTGAGCGGTCATGACCGTGCCGTTGCGCATGTAACCGACGCCGATAGCGGTGCTAGCCGGCTGCTCCTCGATGAAGTTCGCGAGGCTCTTAAGCTGCAAGCCGAGGCTGGTCCTGGACGTATCGTCGATCACAATGAAGAGCTGCAGCCCGGCCCGGTCTCCCTGCAGCGGAACCAGGCTAGTCACCTTACTCTGCACGTCACGCTGATAGACCTTTACGTCGCCTGCCCCCAGCGCTTGAACCTGCCCACCCTTGTGCGGCTTCACGGTCACCACCATGTGCACCGGCACTTCGGCTGACGAATCCGATTTTTCGTCTGAGGCCTGCGCCGGCACAGAAGCTATGCCGAGAATCAGGGTGAAGATGGCTGCCAGGCTTATGGAATGATTCCGTATGAATTTTCTTAGGTCTTGCATCGTCTTGATCCTTTCTCTCAGAGAGTGAGAGTTTCAGCCGGCAGAGCATCGCCTTGGCGGTGCTTTGGGGCGCCAGCTGTCTGCAGCATCTAGCCCCTATAAATGAGATGCAGGGACGCGAATCTTGGGTACAGTTGCCGGTGCCGCTAACTTACAGATTGCAAGCAGCTTGAGAAAAAATAGCGCACGGCCTAAAGGGTCAAATGGAAAATGGCTCGAGCTAGTCCCGAGATTGGCGCCGGAGCTGGGTGAGGATCAACACGCGGTGATGCTCGCCTTTTGCGGACAAGAATGTAAACACGTGAAAGGAGCATACACGAAAACATCTGCGCGGATGCAACGAGCAAGAAATGCTTGTGTTTCTGCCGGAGAAGCCAGAAAATCCCGCCAACACGTGCGTGAAGTTCCGGCCGCGGTGCCAAGAGTCTCGCAATTCCGGCCGAGAGAAAACCTACTCCGGGCTGGCCATCAGCCAGTTGGCTCGGATGCTCTGAAATAAGAGGAGGAACGATGAGTTCCAGAGCGTGCCGCAGCATCTTCGGAGTCCTTGCTTTTTTTCTGTTCTTCCCATCCCTTCTCGCGGCGCAAAATTCGGTGAAGTGCGAATCGAACGACGGCCGCCGCCAATACTGCGGCAGCTACAATTGGGACCAGGTGCAGTTCGACCGCCAGATCAGCAACTCTCCCTGCGTGAAGGGGCGCAGCTGGGGAATTGATGGCCGGGGCTTGTGGGTGGATGAGGGATGCCGCGCCTACTTCATCATCGTGCCTGGCGGACGGCCCGGGGGGCCCGCTGGTCCCGAAGGCCCTTGGTGGCAACCGAGCCCTGACGATACATGGCCGCCCCGCGGCAGCTGGCGCGGAGGTAACTGGAATTCGGGTGGCGCATGCTTCTATAAGGAGCCGGGTTTCAACGGGCCATTCTTCTGCATGCGGCGTGGAGAAGCGCGTGACTACCTGGCTGATTACGGCAATTCGATTTCGTCGATCCGCACATTCGGCGGCGCGCACGTGACCGTGTTCGAGGGGCGCGACTTCAGCGGATCAAAAGACAGGATCAACGGGACGGTACCCAACCTGAAGCAGTTTCCTGTGAGTCAGAGGCCGGGCAAGACTTGGAACAACCGGATTTCATCCCTGCGGGTCCGCTGACGCTACAGCACCTGGGAAGGGCTGCGTGGGAGATGAGGCGCAACCCTTCCTGATACACTCCTCGGCGTGAATTTTCGCTTCGAGATTCTGGCAAGGGATCCTACCGGCGCGCGGCTCGGGCGTATTACGACTCCACACGGTGCGATCGATACGCCGGCGTTCATGCCCGTTGGCACGGCCGCGACGGTGAAGAGCCAGACGCAGCAGGACCTGGAAGATCTCGG
>DATJXG010000207.1:0-2840 GCA_035500455.1 Terriglobales bacterium
CGCCGATATGTTTCTGGGGAGGATCGCGCAATATCAGGAGTACGGCGCCGTGGCCGACGGCCAGCTGGTCGGTGGGCCGGGCCAGGGGCGTTGGCGGCAGTGGGACTTTGAACCTTACCTGCAGGACGATTGGCGGGTGAATTCCCGTCTGACGCTAAATCTGGGCGTGCGCTATTTGTGGCTGACGCCGTTCTACGACGTTAAGAAACCGACCAACGATTCCATCTTCGTGCCGTCCGCTTATGACCCCAGTCAGCAAGCACAGCTGGATATCGATGGCAACCTGATTCCGGGGACAGGCGCAAACTACTTGACCTACGGGAACGGGCTGTTGCAGTGCGGCGTTGGATCGATCCCGAAGGGATGCTCGCACAGCTACCATGGAACGGTGTCGCCGCGCTTCGGCTTTTCCTTCGATCCATTCGGAAACGGCAAGACCGCGATTCGCGGCGGCTATGCGCTCAATTGGGATTCAAGTAATCCCCTCCATGCCGGGGCGGGGTTCAACGGCAATCCGCCCTCGACCGCCAACCTGAACGCCTTTAACGTCGTGGGATTCCAGAATATTGGGCCGGGGCCGCTGGGACCGGTGGGATTTTCCGACATACCGACGGAAAGAAAATGGCCGGAAGTTCACCAGTACAGTTTGGGGATACAAAGAGAATTTCCCGGGCATACCGTGCTCAGCGTGAGTTATGTGGGGAGTCTGGGGCGGCATCTGCAGCAGGACAATTTGAACATCAACGTAGTTCCTGTCGGAGCGACCACACAGAACGTTCCGGCCTTCGCCAACCCCAGTTCGCCGATCCCGGGTTGTGACAATAACGGCAACTGCGATGTGCAAACTGCCCTGATCAATCTGGTACCCTCCGAGTTTTTTGCGCCTTACCGCGGTTACACCGGGATCACCATGCGCTCGCCCAACGGGAACTCCAACTACAAC
The DNA here is from genome assembly GCA_035500455.1 of Terriglobales bacterium. Lineage (GTDB taxonomy): Bacteria > Acidobacteriota > Terriglobia > Terriglobales > Acidobacteriaceae > DATJXG01. Next base: position 944 of record DATJXG010000207.1, read on the forward strand.
TCCTTGCAGGCGGATCTACGGCACAATGGCCATGGCCTCACCTTTGAAGCGGCCTACACCTGGGCGCACACGCTCGACAACATCGTCAGCAACGGCGTGGATGACGCCGATCTCGCGCGCTGGTACGGCACCTCGAGCCTGAACCAGGCGCAGGTGTTAACCATCAACTGGGTCTACCAGATGTCCTATTTTGACCGGAGCCAGTATGCCGCTGCCCGCTATCTTCTGGGGGGATGGCAGGTGGGCGGTATCGCCAGTTTCATGACCGGGCCGCCGATTGACTTCACCTGCAGCCTGAATGGCTACGCCACCGGCATCGGTGGGCCGGTGGTCTGCGATCCGCTTGGGAAACTGGCAGTCAAAAAAGGAACGGTGGACGATCCCAACTTTGGGCCCACGCCTTCGTGGTTTGACCCCAACGTGGTCGGCCAGGTCACACTGGACCAACTGGCGGCAAACAACCAGCCGGGAATGTTCGGTTCCCTGCGGCGTAATCCTCTCACCGGCCCGGGCCGCAATAATTGGGACATCGCCCTGATGCGAAATTTCAAGTTCAGTGCTGAACGCTACAATCTGCAATTCCGCCTGGAGACGTTCAATACCTTCAATCATCCGCAATGGAACGGGGTGAACACATTCTGCAACGACCAGAGTCCGGATGGCGGCTCCTGCGCAGGCAGCGGCTTCGGGGAAGTGACCTCCGCGTATCCGGCCCGGATCATGCAATTGGGCCTGAAATTCGCCTTCTAGCGAGCGTGGCCGGCTGGCGCGAAGTGTCCGGGAAAGTGCTTGGCTCGCTGTCGCTCGGGGCATATAATCCCACTCCACTGACGGGTGGCTATGCGAGCTGAATGCGACCGAACGTGGGAACGCGCCGATTCTTTCGTCGATCGGCAGATCAGCCGCGAACGCCTGCACGTGTGGCCCTTCGGTGGTTCGTATCCGATTGATGTCCGCTGTCTAATTCTCGATCGCCGGCACGATGTGCCGGTGCACCGCCCCGATCATCTGGAAGTTGTGATCTTCGAATCCGGCAAATTGGGTTACGAAGTTGAGGATGACTGCTGCGAGGTCGGCAAGAACGACATTATCGTAGTGGGTGACCGCATACGCCACCGCTGCCTTCCCTTGACCGCGTCGCAGACAGAAGCCCGGACCGTGGTGCTTTCCTTTCTGCCCCAAACGGTTCACCAGGGCGCTCCGGTCGGAGACGATTTCCAGTACTTGATGCCTTTCAGCACCTACGGGGCGGTGGTGCCCAATGTGATCCGGGCCCGGGCCGGCCTCACTCGCGAAATCCTCGATCTGGTCGAACGCATTCGCCGTGAGATGCCGGCTGAAACCGAGCACTCCCGCCTGGCGATACGGACCTACCTGAAGATGATCTTGCTGGTTCTGGTCGGGCATTGCTCGGAATACCGTGAAGCGCGCCTGGAGTTCAGCAAACAGCGCGAGTCCCGGGAGCGGCTGGCGCCGGTCTTCGAGCATCTGCAGCAGCACTACGATGAGCCAATCCGGGTAACCGATGCGGCGCGGCTTTGCGCCGTCAGTTCCTGCTGCTTTATGAGCATATTCAAGGAAGTGACCGGCCAGTCTTTCGTCGCGTATTTGAATGGCTACCGCGTCGCCAAGGCGCAAGGCATGCTCTCCACCACTGACAAGCCCATCTCCGAAATCAGCCTGGAATCGGGATTCTGCACCCAGAGTTATTTCGGCATGGTCTTTCGCAGGGTCACAGGGATCACGCCGCTTGCTTACCGGCTGCAAAGCATGGGAACAGATGGGGAAACCGTTAGACCGCAGTAAGGCCGCCATCCACGGTGAAGATCCCTCCTACGCAGTAATCAGAGTCCTCGGAGGCCAGAAATACGGCGACTCCGGCCAGATCCTCCGGCGT
>DATJXG010000208.1:0-8495 GCA_035500455.1 Terriglobales bacterium
CATCACCACCGGCATCGTGCGCATCCTGGGGACGTTTCCCGCGCTCGCATTCCTTTCCAGAGATGTGATCTCCGCGCCCTACGCCGTCAGCTATGGCCAGATCGTCGCCATTGCCGCCACAATTTTGATTTCCATCCTGAATTATCTCGGCATCAAGAAAGCCGGAGATTTTCAGCTCATCTTCACAGTTCTGAAAGTGCTGATCATCCTGGGCGTGGTGGCGGTTGGCTTCACTTTCATGGGCGGGTCGTGGGGCCACTTTGCGGAGAACTACAAATTCGCGCAAGGCGGAGTCACCGGATTCATGGCGGCCCTGGTCGCCGCGCTCTGGGCTTACGACGGCTGGAACGATCTCAACATGGTCGCGGGAGAAATTCGCCGCCCCGAGCGCAGCATCCCCATCGCCCTGATCGCCGGCGTGGCGACCGTGGGGGCGCTATACATGCTGCTGAACGCCGCGGTGCAATACGTTCTGCCCGCCGCCGCGATTGCCGCTTCGCAACGACCAGCCTCGGACGCGGTGGCGATGGTCCTCGGCGGCATGGGCGCCGCAATTGTTTCCGCCGGCATGGCCATCTCCATGCTGGTCACGCTCAACGGCACCATCATGAGCGGCGCGCGCGTTCCCTTTGCCGTCGCTCGCGACGGGTATTTCTTCTCTACCCTCGCCGAAGTGCATCCCCGCTTTCACACCCCGGGGGCCGCGATCATCGTGCAGGCCGCTCTCTCCATTCTTCTGCTGCTCCTGGGCGGCAGCTTTCGACAATTCTTCTCGCTGGCGATTTTTGCTGAGTGGCTCTTCTACATGATCGCCGGCAGCACGGTGTTCGTTTTCCGTACACGCGAGCCCCAGGCTATTCGTCCCTATCGCGTCTGGGCATACCCTTTGGTTCCCGGCCTGTTTCTGGCCGCGGCTGCCCTGCTTCTGTACTACACGTTTACCGCCAACCTCAGGAACTCCCTGCTGGGCACACTGGTGATTCTGGCTGGCATACCTGTTTTCTACGCTTTTCGCCGCAAACAAACCGCGTAAAGCCATGCCACGCGGTCACTTATGCGGCATTTGCCAAGTCCCGTCCCTGCCTTCTCCCCTATGACCAAAGTACAACAGCGCAGGACACTTTACCCTCTGGATGGCCTCCCTTAACGTAGAACCTCACCCGGCGCATCTCCCCAGGGCTCGGGTTCTCGGTTTGGGAGCTATGGTATGGCGAACTCTGAAAACTTAACTCTTGGACTGCTGCCGGAGCGCAAGATGGATTGGCGCACCCTAGCCTCCAGCTATGGGGTGGAAATCTTCGCAGTATTCCTTTTGGTCAACATCGGCCTCATCTGGCCGGACCGCCTGCAGCTGACGCAGAACTTCCACGTCACGGAACTGATTCCGCTGCCCAGCCTGCACACCGAGCCGCCCCCCCGGCCCAAGGCGCCTCCCATGAAGGTCAAATTGCTGCCTCCGGCCAAGCTGCCGGTGCCGGTGGAAACTCCCCACCTGACCGTGCCTCGCGAGGTTCGCGTGGTGAAACAAAAGCCGGCGGAGGTTGAAGCGCCCAAGATTGCCATGAATAATTTCCCTGCGCCCAAGCTCGAGCCGGTCGTGGGTGGAGCGCGCCTGGCGCGCGTTGTCCATACCGGACAATTCGGCAGCTCGGCAACTCCGACGGTGAACGCCCCGATCCAGAAGGTGCAGACCGGTGGCTTTGGCGATCCCAATGGATTGCCCGGAACGGGCAAAGAAGGCGCTCACCTGACAGCCGCGAAGCTGGGTTCGTTTGACTTGCCCGAAGGCCCCGGCCAGGGCAACGGCACCGGCGGCGCCCACGGCATTAAGGGAACCGTAGCCAGCGCCGGATTCGGCAATGGTATCGCGGTCCCGGGCAACGGCGATGGCCGCAGCAACGGCCGTGGCGCGGGCGTTCAGACTGGCGGCTTCGGCAGTCAGGAAGTCGCCCAGGCAAAGCCCAAGACGATCCGCGAGCTGGAGAGCGGGCCGGCCACCAGCCCGGTGGAGATTCTTTACAAGCCTAACCCGGTGTACACGCAGGAAGCGCGCGCCCTGAAGCTGGAAGGCGAAGTCCTGCTGGAAGTGATGTTCGGAGCCAACGGACACCTGCAGGTCAACCGCGTGGCGCGAGGTCTGGGTCATGGCCTGGATGAAGCTGCGGTGTCGGCGGCGGACAAAATCCGCTTCAAGCCGGCGCAGCGCAATGGTTCCCCCGTGGATTCCACGGCAATCGTTCATGTGGTGTTTCAACTTGCGTATTAAAAACGGCCGAAGTGAAAGCAGAAAAGTTCAAGGGAGAAGAGAGAGGATTCGAGTTATGCGTATCACGAAATGGATCGCCACTGCGTCCCTGCTGATTGCGCTGAGCGCCATGGCGCAACAGAAAAAGGGACAATCGTCTGCCGCCCCGGCCCCAACGGCCCAAAGCGGCACCGCCACCACGGTTGACCAGGTAGTCGACCGCGCCATCGGACGCGAGCATGCTCTGGTCGAGCTGCTGCGCAACCGCACTCCGCTGGTGGAAACTTATCTCCAGGACCTGAAACCGGATCCGCAGCTGGGCCCGGTGCCTGTGAGTGACCACTATTTCTTCGGCCGCCTGGATCTGAATTCCAACGTTGGCCGCCGCGACTTCCTTTCCAAGGGAAGCCTGCAGAAGACTCTGCTGGGCGGATTCAGCAGCATCTTCAAAATGGACTACCGTCCCACCGGCTTTTCCTGGATGGTGTTCGTAGACCGCGACGACTTCGACCGCTCGCACTATGACTTCGCCTACGTGCGCCGCGAATTTCTCGGCGACGTCCGCTGCATCGTATTTGACGTCACGCCCAAAAAGAAATCCGGCGAAGGCCGCTTTGAAGGCCGCATCTGGGTGGAAGACCAGGATTACAACATCGTTCGCGCCAACGGCACTTACGTGCCCCGGCCCAAGAACGCCTACTTCTTCCACATGGATAGCTGGCGCCTGAACCTAGTGCCGGGCTACTGGGTGCCTTCGGAAATTTACAGCGAGGAAGGCGACTTCAGTTCCGGCTCCAAGGACAAGGTCGCGTTCAAGGCGCAGACCCGCATCTGGGGCTACGACCTAAACAACGGCAACAAGCAGGATGAAATGACGCAGCTGACCGTGGACTCGGTGAAGGATGAATCACCCACCACGCAGGATGCCTCCCCGCTCGAAGCTGAGCACCAGTGGCAGCAGCAGGCGGAAGACAACGTGGTCGAGCGCCTGGAGAGGGCCGGCTTGCTGGCGCCTCCCGGAGACGTGGATAAGATCCTGCAGACCGTCGTCACCAACCTGGAAGTCACCAACAACATCGATCTGGCGCACCCGATCCGTACCCGTGTGATGCTCACCTCTCCGCTGGAAACTTTCAGCGTGGGCAACACCATCGTGATCAGCCGCGGCCTGATTGACGTGCTTCCCGATGAAGCCTGCCTGGCGATGGCGCTTTCCCACGAACTGGCGCACATCGTTCTGGGCCACAACCTGGGCAGCAAGTTTGCCTTCAGCGACCGTATGCTGTTCCAGGATGAGTCCACTTACAGCAACCTGGGCTTCAAACACATTCCGGAGGAGGAAGCCGCAGCCGATAAGAAAGCCATCGAACTGCTCCAGCACTCGCCCTACAGCCAGAAGCTGGATTCGGCGGGCCTGTTCCTGAAGCAATTATCGGCCCGCGGACCGGCGCTTTCCGCTCTGCTCACCGCCCACCTGGGCAACAGCTTTGTGGACAAGAACGGCCAGTTGCAGCGCATGACCGCGCTGATGAACCAGGCCCCGGCGCTCAATCCCGATAAACTCGACCAGATCGCGGCCCTGCCTTTGGGCGGACGCGTGAAGGTCAACGCCTGGGATGACCGCGTGGAGATCATCAAGACTGCTCCCGCAACCATCACCTCGGCGCGCGACAAAATGCCGTTGGAAGTGACTCCGTTCTACCCGCGCCTGACGCGGCTGAACGCCAGCGCCACCAGCAGCGGCTCTTCCGAGGCAACCACCGCCGCCAACGAGAAACCGCACAACTAAGCGCATTATTCGAGTTGAAGTAAGCACGGGCCGGAACCGGAATCTCCTGGTTCCGGCCGACGTGTTTCTGCGACCCGCCCGTGTAGGGGCGGGGCTTGCCCCCGTCCCGCGAGCGAAGCGAGCCAAAGGCACGATCGCAGCGTGCTGGATCTCTCATCGCTTAATCTTTCATCCCTAAATTTCTCATCTCTAAAAAGTATTGCCCTCTGCGCTCGCTTCGCTCGCGGGACGCGACGCTATAATGGCTCATTCCTATGGCCGCGACTGACGTTGCCCGCACGCCTTCCTCCGCAGAGCGGCCGGAGGCCTCCTGGTACGCCGTGCATACCCGCGCGCGGCACGAGAAAAAAATCGACGCCAATCTGCAGCGCGGCGGCATCGCCACCTTTCTGCCGCTGGTCAAGGAAGTTCGCCGCTGGAGCGACCGCCGCAAGTCCGTCGAGCTGCCGCTTTTTCCCTGCTATGTCTTCGTACATCTGCCGCTCACACCCGCGCTGCGCCTGGAAGTGCTGCGCACTCCCGGAGTACTGGCGTTTGTAGGACGAAGCAGTGAAGCGGCGCGCATCTCCGACCAGGAGATTGAGCAGGTACGGACTTTGCTGGCGCAGAAAGTCCCCTTCGGGCCGTCGCCGTTTCTAAAGGCCGGACAGCGCATTCGCATTCGCGGCGGCGCGCTCGACGGCATGGAAGGCATCCTCAGCTCGCAGAAGGGGCAGGCGATGCTCGTGATCTCCATCGAGCCGATCCAGCGCTCGATCGCGGTCTCCATCAGCGGCTACGAGTTCGAGCCGGCGTAGCGGCGGAATTCACAGCGTCCCGCTTGTCATCCCGGCAACGCCCGCTTGTCATCGCGGCAGCCCCCACTGTCATCCCGAGCGAAGCGAGGGATCCAGGTTCCTTGCCTCCACCATCGACCCCCGCCGCCCCGGAATATCACCTGCCAAGCCTTGCGGCGCTGGAAGAAAGCCCATAAATCGCACGATCCCCGATGAATTCTTAGCGATGCGCGACATTGTACATGCTTCATTGTACATACATAGAGAAAATTGGGATGACCCCAACCCCTGGCAAACCCCTCTACGCCCGCGTACGGGCCGCCAAACGCCCGCAAAGGGCATTCCAGAGAGGGTTCGGAACGACAAATTTCAGTGAGTTACAGGCTTAACGGATCTTCAACAACTTGGCGGGAACTTGGTTTTTGTTTGCGATCTTTGCGTTCTTCGCGGTGAGTCATAACCGCAAACATCGCATAGGACGCAAAGAAAACCACTCAGCTCGAAAAGACTTCTTTACCCTAACTTCCTGACTGCGCGATGCGCGTGAGCCGTCTGGAGTCCAGCGCGGAGACAAAATCTCGCAACTGCGTCATCATCCGCACTCTCGCCGCTTCCAGGGACTCTCCCGAGTTCCCCGCCTGCACCCTCACCAGCACCGGCACCGGCTTATCCGCGGGGCGGAACAGGTAGTTCTTCATCCCCGTACTGGTAAAGATGAGTCCGGTTTGCGCCGGCATGCTCACGCGCTCGGTGCAGCCTCCGGCGCCACACACGGTAGCGGCTTCCAGCGCCGCCCCCGCGGGGTCCTGGTAAAGATCGACCATGAAGCGGGCAGCGCCGCCATCGCCGGTAGGAAGCACGCTGACTTCCTCCCACGCCGGGCGGTCACCGCGATAAAGATGGCAAGCCATGGGGTAATGTACATACGCGCCGAACCACAGCGCGAGATCGATTTCGCTCTCCGGCTCGCCGGGCACGGAATATGCGCCCCAGCGATACGTGATCTGGTTCTGCGAGTCACGCTCCAGCCAGGTGCGCTGCAACCGGTGCTGCCCGATTTCCGCGGGGAGCGCGCTTGACGCTGGCGATCCGTCCGGCGCGCCGCCAGCTCCTGTGGCCACTGCCCAAAGGCGCTCGCGATAGGGGAATATCACCAGCACCAGCGTGCAGGTGAGCACTGCGCCCTTCCAGTACATACTGCTCCATCCCTGGCTCGCGACAACGGGGAGCGCGACAACGTTCTCCTCGGGAGGGGCTTCGCGCTTCTTCCAGCGTACCAGCGACCCCAGCAACACAGCCGCGGTGAGGAACAGACTCGCGCCGATGGCGTAGTCGGCGCCCTCGCCGTGCGGCTGCAACGACGGGAAGCGCAACGCCACCCAATAAAACAAGACCAGTACGCACAGGCGGACCAGGTTGAAAACATAGCCGAGCGCCACGCCGCCGAGCACGGAGATCACCCTCCAGGCGCGGGTGAAGCGGTAAATATAGCCGCCGATCAGGGCCAGGTAGGCGAGCGTGACCGCGCCGCGGATCCCGTTGCAGCCGGGGGCGATGAACATGCCGAAGTCGGGAGAGAACATCAGGCGCAGCTGGTCGCCGCTCAACTGCACGCGCAGCGCCGCCGCCGCGGAACGGGCCACATAGGCGGAGGCATATTGCAAAGGCAGATCGAGCAGAGCGAAGGCTTTCGGAACCGGGTTCACAAACAGAAGCAGGGCGAGGGGGAATGCGGCTTTGCGCCAGACGCGTGTCCCACCCAGCAGCAGGACGACCCCGCTGGCATAGGCGAAGATCGTCAGCCCCACCGGCAGCAGAGGAATGTGGAAGCGTGGACTGAACGCGAACGCCAACGCGGTGTTGCCCGCGGCGCGGGCGGTGAATGCAGCATAGAGCAGAGGCAGCAGGCCCCACCAGGTTCCGCGCGATTCCCAGCCCAGCCGGCGCCACACACGCCCGGTGAGTAGCAGGCTTACCAGCGGAAAATAGATTCCGATGGAGCGGAGAGCATCGCCCATCCAGAGATTCCACAACAGAGCGACGGAAAGCAGAATGAGTCCGGCGGCGGAGGCGAGGAGCCACGGCAGCAAGGCGCGCGGAGGCGCGTCGCGCCAGGGCGTTGGGCTAAGGGAATCTTGTTCAGGGAAACCCAGTGTGGCCGCCATTGATTTTCGGAGCGGAGAATGGAAGAGCTTTACTTCCTGCGCAAAAACGACGCCAGCTTCGCTTTTACCGGCGAATAGAACAATCCGGCCGCACCAACCAAACCGAGAATGGCCGTCGGATTTTCCGGAGAATTGCCGCAACCGCCCTGAGCGAAAACAGGCAGAGCACTCAAGATCAACAACCCCAGGTAGAGAAAACGTGAACTGCGTCGGCTCATGATGGTACCGGTCTCCCTGGGCTCAAACTAACCGGCGGTCTCGGACGTGTCAAGCAATTCGGGGCGGAGAGTGCTTTCCACTATGGTTCCTTCGACACGAGCGTCGGCCGCAGATGGGCGATGGCGCGGATTGTCCGCATGGCCGAGTCCACAGAAACTTTAGTAATCGCCTTCCTCATTTGGGTCAGGAGTACATTCTTCCTAAGTCAGGAATTTTGTGCCTGCTTTTGGCTGCGGGCGCGCGTTTCGGAGAATCCAACGCGTTGGCCGCAATTCACCCAGGGGTTGACCTTCTTGATGATGGTTCCAAATAACGCCTTGTTCCCTTGTACCGCGCTTCTTAAGATACCGGTTGAGCAAGCGTGTTCAGCACTTCACTACCAGCGCGCCAGAAAATTGCTTTGGGGGCTTCCAGTGGGATCGTTCATGCGCCAGAAGGATTTTGCAGCTTTGAAGGTGCGTCTATTCCTTACCGCGGTATTGGGGGGATTGATTCTCGCAATGACGGCTTGTGGCGGAGGCATGCCTGGCAGCCAGGGCATCCCCGCGGTGCTGCAAGGCAGCGTGCATGGTGGGCAACCCGCAGTGCAGGGAGCGACCATCCAGCTTTACGCCGCCAGCACCAGCGGCTACGGCGCGCCGGCCACGCCGCTGCTGACCAAGACGGTAAAAACCAACGGCTTCGGCAGTTTCACCATCACCGGCGACTATAGCTGCCCTTCGGGCGACGCGCAGGTGTACATCGTAGCCACTGGCGGAAACCCGGGCCTGGCAATGGGTACAGACAACTCGGCTCTGGCGATGATGGCGGCCATTGGGCGCTGCGACAGCCTGACCACTTCCACCTGGATCGACATCAACGAAGTTTCCACGGTGGCCGCGGTTTGGGCGCTGGCGCCGTTCATGACCGTGGGCGAAGGCGGGAATCTTGGAACCAGCAGCACGAACACGCAAGGCCTGGCCAATGCTTTCCTTACTGCCACCAATCTGCTGGTGGATACTTCCAAGGGCAAGGGAACCTCGCCCGGCCCGAGCGTTCCCGCCGGCGCTACCGTGCCGTCGGATGAGATCTACACGCTGGCCGACATTCTCTCCGGTTGCATCAACTCGGACTCACCCGCCAGCTCGGGATGTAGCAATCTGTTTATGGACTCCGCCTTCGGCGGCACTACGCCGAGCAATACCATCGACGCAGCCCTGCTGATTGCGCAGCACCCGGACAACAATGCGGCTGCGCTGTTCGGCCTGGTGCCGACCACCCCGCCGTTCGGCCAGTTAGGCAGCGCTCCCAATGACTGGACA
>DATJXG010000209.1:0-18967 GCA_035500455.1 Terriglobales bacterium
CCAGCGGAGCGGTAGCATTGTTTCGTCAACAATGCCGCGCAACCGGCCAGCAGGCCCGCCACCAGCAGAGCAAGTTGTTGCAGGTTCAGCGCCTGGATTACTGGGACGCTGGCTAGAGTCAACGCGCCAGTCACGATAAGCGAAGCAGTTCCGCTTCGTGCCGGAGCTAAACGCTGCCACAAAGGAATGCTTGCCAAGGTGATCGCCGCCAACATCCAGCGCAAGATTGAGCGGGCATAGTTGAAGGGCAGGTGCGCCGCCGGGGCCAGCAGGAGGGCGACATACACTGGATACGCAAAGCGTTGCTGGTCGTGGGGGCCTTCCGGCGAGTTATCGAGCGCCTTGCCATAGTATTCGGTTTGAATGTCGCGAGTGACTTCCGCGCTATAGGGGTCGCGATGATGCAGCAGCAGTTCCCGCGTGCCGCGCCAGGGAGAGTAGAGGTCTCCTAGGGTCGATTGAAATTGCGCCTCGCCCAGCTGCGCCGCCCGCTCGCGCGGCGCAATGCGAGCCATGTAAAACCACATGCCCGCCGCCAAAAGCAGGAGCAAGACAGACGCAAGTGCTCGGCTTGTGAACAGGCTAGATGAGGCCAAGAAGGGCGCTCCGGGATGTCACTCGGTCACAACGCGTCATCCGAGCCCTCAGACGTTGTCATCCCGAGCGAAGCGAGGAATCTGGGTTCCTGCCGCCGCCATCACGACTGCCGCCCTAGACAAACACCCAGATCCCTCGCTGCGCTCGGGATGACAGGGATGTGCGGGGATGATAATGCTGTACTCGCGGTGCAAAGGCTTGGGAAAGGGATGACAATGTTGGGTTCGGGATGACAATGCTCGCTCGCGATCACAAACCTCCACTCGCAATGACAACCTCTTCGCTCAGGACGTCAACCGCTCTGCCTTCTCCTCGCGCACCTGCTCCAGGATGCCCGCGGCCACGTCGATCATCTCCTGGTCCACGGTGCGATTTCGGGATAGCGCTTCGGTCAGCGGGATCGAAATCAGCTTGTTGCCCCGCAGCGCCGCCATACAGCCGAATTCGCCGTTGTGCACCATATCCACGGCTGCCAGGCCATAGCGCGTAGCCAGCACGCGATCGAAGGCGCTCGGCGAACCGCCGCGCTGGATGTGGCCCAGAACCACGGTGCGGGTTTCGAAGCCAGTGCGTTTTTCAATCTCGCGCGCCAGCGCATTGCCCACGCCGCCTAGGCGGGCGTGCCCGAATTCGTCCTTGCCCAGGTCGGTCAGCACCGGGGCGCCGTGTTGCGGGTCAATGTCGGCAGAGAACTTTGCGCCTTCGGACACCACTACAATGCTGAAGTACCGGCCGCGATTGTGCCGCTGGCGGATGGTTTCGGCCACGCGGTCGATGTCGAAGGGAAGCTCGGGAATCAGGATCACGTCAGCGCCGCCGGCGATTCCGCTGTAGATGGCGATCCATCCGGCGTCGCGGCCCATCACCTCCACCACCATCACCCGATTGTGAGCTTCAGCGGTAGTGTGGACGCGATCGATGGCTTCGGTGGCGATATTCACCGCGGTATCGAAGCCGAAGGTGTAGTCCGTGCCGGCGAGGTCGTTGTCGATGGTCTTAGGCACGCCCACCACCTTCACGCCCTTGTCGTGCAGCTTTTTGGCAACTGAAAGGGTGTCGTCGCCCCCGATGGCGATGAGAGCTTCCACCTGGTTTTTCTGCAGAACATTGATGCAGGTATCGATGCCATCCGGGCGCTTGGAAGGATTGGTGCGCGAGGTCCGCAGAATGGTCCCACCGCGCGGGAGAATTCCGGCTACGGCATCAAGGTCGAGCACCATGGTCTGTTCTTCCAGCAGACCGCGCCACCCCTCGAGAAAGCCCAGGAACGTGTCGCCGTAGTGAAAGCTCCCCTTGCGCACGATGGCGCGCAGCACAGCGTTCAGTCCGGGACAGTCGCCACCGCCAGTCAGGATCCCTATTTTCATTCGCCAACCCTTCGGGTATGTTCTCCGGGAAAGCCTAAAGATTATCATCGCGGCGGGCTTTCCGGACCTGGCGGCTTCCGCGTTTTGAGTGAAGCCCAGTAGTTAGTTCCGGTTCTCGGTTGTCAGTTACACTCGGCAGCAGAATGCTTGGGGAGGGAAACATGCCTAAGGCATTGCGGGCGGTGATCTGGCTGGTCGTAGCCGGCGGCGGGGCGCTGGCGGTGGCGACGATTGCCCTGCATCGCGGCGAACAGATCAACGCCATGTGGCTGGTGGTGGCGGCGGTGTGCGTTTATGCCGTCGGCTATCGCTTCTACAGCAAGTTTATTGCGGCGAAGATGCTGGTGCTCGACCCGCAGCGAGCCACTCCCGCCGAGCGCCTGGAGAACGGCCGCGATTTTGTGCCGACAAATAAGTGGGTGGTCTTCGGGCATCACTTCGCGGCAATTGCCGGGCCGGGGCCGCTGGTGGGGCCGGTGCTGGCGGCGCAGTTCGGCTATCTACCGGGAACTTTGTGGATTCTGTCCGGCGCCGTGCTGGGCGGCTGCGTGCAGGATTTTGTGATTCTGTTGTTTTCGGTGAGGCGCGACGGCAAATCCCTTACCGAAATGGCGCGGGAAGAGGTGGGCCGCGTTGGCGGCCTGGTGGCTTATGCCGCCATCATCAGCATCATCGTGATTCTACTGGGAGTGTGCGCGCTGGTCGTCGTGAACGCGCTCAAGGCCAGCCCCTGGGGCACGTTCACCATCGCTATGACGATCCCCATCGCGCTGCTGATGGGGATCTACTTGCGGCGCATCCGGCCGGGCAAGGTTCTGGAAACCTCGGTTCTGGGATTCGTCCTGGTACTGCTCGCGATCGTCGGTGGCCAGTGGGTCTCGCAGAGTGCCCGGGTTGGTGGCTGGTTCACCTTCAGCGCGACCACGCTGGCGGTGCTGATCATCACCTATGGGTTCGCGGCCTCGGCGCTGCCAGTGTGGCTGCTGCTAGCGCCGCGTGACTATCTCAGCACCTTTGTGAAGCTGGGGACGATTGCATTGCTGGCGGGAGGAATTGTCGCCCTGCGGCCAGTGCTGCACATGCCTCCGCTTACGCGCTTCGTTGACGGCAGCGGCCCGATCTTCGCCGGCAAGATTTTTCCTTTCGCCTTCATCACGATTGCCTGCGGCGCAATCAGCGGCTTCCATGCGCTGATCTCCAGCGGCACCACCCCCAAGCTCATACGCCGCGAAGCGGAGACGCGCATGGTGGGTTATGGCGCCATGATGTGTGAATCCATGGTGGCGATCATGGCCACTATCGCCGCCTGCGTGCTGCAGCCAGGGACCTACTTTGCAATCAACAGTCCCGCCGGCATTGTGGGGGCCGCGCCCGAGGCGGCGTCGAGCGCGATCAGCGCCTGGGGATTCCCCGTCAGCGCAGCCGAGATGCACGCTTTAGCCCAGGCTGTGGGTGAACAAACGCTCTTCAACCGCACCGGCGGCGCCCCGGCATTTGCCGTGGGCATGGCGCACATTTTCGCCAACAGTCTGGGCGGGCAGGCACTCATGGCCATCTGGTACCACTTCGCCATCATGTTCGAGGCGCTGTTCATCCTCACTGTTCTTGACGCGGGCACGCGGGTGGGCCGGTTCATGATCCAGGACGCGCTGGGTCACGTCTGGAAGCCGCTGGGGCGCACCAGTTGGTACCCCTCGGTGCTGGCTACGAGCGCGCTGATCGTCGCCGGCTGGGGATATTTTCTCTGGCAGGGGGTGAAGGATCCGTTGGGTGGAATCAATTCTCTCTGGCCTCTGTTCGGCATCGCCAACCAGTTGCTGGCCACTGTCGCCCTTTGCGTGGCCACGACGATCGTCGTCAAGATGGGGCGGGCGCGATATGCATTTGTGACTTTGGCGCCACTGATCTGGCTGGTGACGGTGACATTTACCGCCTCCTATCAAAAAGTCTTCAGCGAGAATCCGCGAATTGGATTCCTTTCCCATGCCCGGCAAATAGTAGCTGCCGGGGCGAATCCCCGGTTGATTTTCAACGACCGCCTGGATGCGGCGGTGACGGCGGTGCTCATCTTCATGGTTGGCTTGGTGCTGCTGGAATCGGTGTGGGTATGGGCGCGCGTGCTGGCGGGGAAGAAAGAGGCGCAAGTGCAGGAGGCGCCGTTTGTGGCCACCCGCTTTGCGGAGGAGCAGATATGAACCGGCGCACCGTTTGGAAACACGTTAAATCGGCTGCGTTGATCTTGGCTGCTATATTGCGTGAGATTTTCGATGAGGCCGCCTACTCGCGCTTTCTGGGGCACTCGGGAATGGCTCCTTGCAGGGCGTCCTACGCCGCGTTCCAGTGTGAGCACACGGCAGCCAAGGCGCGCCGCCCAAAATGCTGCTGAGTCGAAGAAGGGTCGCCAAACCAGCCAATTCTTCGTGAACCTTCGTGCAACCTTCGTGTCCTTCGTGGTGTGCTGTTCTCTCTGCATCCACCTTCACAAATCGCTGCCCGGAAAAAGGCAACCACCAAGCACACGAAGGGTGCACAACGGTTCACGAAAGTTGACGAGGGGCACCGCTCCGCTTTGACGCGCCGCAAAGCTCTCCGGTAGGCTGGAAATTCCGCATGAGTGAATCCGCGATCTCAGTCCAGGCGCTACGCAAGTCCTATGGCGAGGTGGAGGCCGTGAAGGGCCTGGACTTCGAAATCGCCACTGGAGAAGTCTTTGGCCTGCTGGGGCCGAACGGGGCGGGCAAGACTACCACCGTCGAAATCCTGGAAGGGCTGCGGCCGCGGAGCGGCGGGCAAGTCTCAGTCCTTGGTTTCGATCCTGAAAAGCAAAAATCGCAACTCAAGGACCGCATCGGCGTCTGCCTGCAGGCTACGAATCTGCCGGAGAAAATTCGTGTTCGCGAGGCCATGCACGTCTTCTCCGCTTTCTACACCCGCAACGTGGACCTCAACCTGCTCCTGCGCCGCTTGCAGCTCGACGAAAAAGCCGAAGCTTTTTACGGAACCCTCTCCGGCGGTCAGAAGCAGCGGCTGGCGCTGGCTTTGGCCATGATCAACGATCCCGCGCTGCTCTTTCTCGACGAACCCACCACCGGCCTCGACCCGCAGGTGCGTGCGGAAATTCACTCCCTCCTGGAGCGATTGAAATCGGAGAAGCGCACCATCCTGCTGACCACGCACTACATTGAAGAAGCCGAACGGCTATGCGACCGCGTCGCCATCGTGGATGCCGGGCGCATCATCGCCATGGGTACGCCGGGCGAACTGCAGCAGAAGAGCCGCGTGGCTTCCACCATCCTCGTTACCTGCGCCACGCCAATTCCCGCGCAGCTCCCCACGTGGCCCGAGTCGGCGGGCACCAGCATCGATTCCACCGGCCACACTCTTACCGTGACCTCGCGCCGCGCCGCCACCACGCTGGTGGAGTTGATCAAATGGATCGATCAAACCGGCCTCGAACTGGTGGATGTTCACCTCAAGAAACCCACCCTCGAAGATGTATTCATCGAGCTGACCGGAAAGAGCCTGCGCGAATGAAGCCCTACCTGGCCCTAATCCGGATGGATCTGCGCCTGGCGCTGCGCCAGAAGTCCGTCATCTTTTTCAACTATCTGTTTCCACTCATTTTCTTCATCACCTTCGCGCAGATCATGCACGCCGACCGGGGCGGCGCCATGACGCAGATTCTGACCATGGTGGTGATCCTGGGCGTGCTCGGGAACGGCTTGTTCGGCGCGGGCATGCGTACGGTGCAGGACCGTGAAGCCAACGTTCTGCGCCGATACAAGGTGACACCCATTACGCCCGCGCCCATCCTGGTTTCGCTGACCATCGTGGGCTGGATGCTGTTTATGCCCTTCGTTGTGGCCATGTTCTGCCTGGCGCACTTCATGTATCACATGCCCTGGCCGGCAACCTGGCTCTCCATCTTTCTGTTTATCAGTTTCGGGATCATGGCCTTCCGCGCGATTGGAACGATTTTGGCCTCCGTCGCCAATTCCATGCAGGAGAGCCAGATTCTGGTGCAGCTGATTTACCTGCCCATGTTGCTCCTGAGCGGGGCCACCTTCCCGGCTTCCATTTTTCCTAACTGGCTGATCGTGGTTACGCAATTTCTGCCCGCGACTTATTTAGTTTCGGGCATGCAGGGCATGATGCTGCGGCAGGAAAACCTGCTGGCGAATGCTGAGGCCGTGGGAGCGCTGCTGCTTACAGTTGTCGTGGGACTGTTTATTTCCTTCAAACTATTCCGTTGGGAAAAGGAAGAAAAGATTCGCAACTCGGCCAAGCTGTGGATTCTTGGCGTGATGCTCCCGTTTGTAGTGCTGGGGACGTGGCAGGCCTACACCCGCCAGAACGTGGTGCGCACCCGCATTCTGGCGCGGCAGATGGAGCGGGGCAATAGCTACCTGGTGCGCGGGGCGCGCATTTTCGTGGGGGATGGCAAGGTCATCGACAACGGCGCGGTGCTGATTCGCGGCGGCAAGATCGCCGAAGTGTATGAAGGCGAGGGGCCTGATCCGCAAAGCGTTCGCGCCACCCCGATCGAGGCCGCGGGCAAGACAATTCTTCCCGGCTTGATCGACGCGCACATCCATCTTGCGGCGCCAGGCGGTTTTTATCCCGATATGAGCCAGTACAAGCCTGAGCCCGCGATGCTGCGCGCCCTGGCCGCTTATCTCTACAGCGGCGTGACCGCCGTCAGGAGCGTGGGCGATCCGCTGGACATGATCCTGAAGGTGCGCTCGAGAGTGAATAGCGGCGAGCGGCTGGGCGCGGAACTATTCGCCTGCGGCCCGCTATTCACCACTCCGGGCGGCCACGGCACGGAGTATTTCAAAGGGTTGCCGGCCAACGTGCAACAGCAGGCGATGGCGCAGTTCGTTCGTACCCCGGCCTCGCCCGAAGAAGCCCGCCGCCAGGTCGATGAGTTGAAAAAATCCGGAGTGGATTGCATCAAGGCGGTGCTCGAGTCCGGGGGCGGCGGCACCGTGTTCAACCGCATGGACGTCTCGGTTTTCAAGGCAATCGTGCAGGAGGCGCATGCGCAGGGACTGCCGGTTGCCGTACACACCGGCGATGTTCGCGATGTCACGGATGCGCTCGCGGCCGGCGCCGATTCCATCGAGCACGGCTCGGCCCGCGAAGAAATTCCCGATGCCTTGTTTGCGCAGATGGCGGCGCAGCACGTTTTCTACGATCCCACGCTAAGCGTGGAGGAAGCGATCAAGGAATTCGTTGCGGGCAGAACGAATCTGCTGCAGCGGTCACTGGTGCAGCAGGTCGGTCCGGCCGACTTGCTCGAGGGCACCGAGCGCGCCATCACCTCAAAAGATGCCGAGGCCTTGCGCCAGCGAATGGGGCAGTTCCCAGTTGACCCGCACATCGGCGCCGACAACCTTCGTCGCGCCTTTCAGCACGGAGTCACCTTGATCACCGGAAGCGACGCGGGAAACTATCTTGTAATCCACGGTCCCACCGTCCAGCGCGAGGTAGAGCTTTGGGTTGAGAACGGAATTCCGCCCATGGCGGCCCTCCAAGCCGCAACCTACAACGCCGCGCGGGCGCTGCATGCGGAAAACCACATCGGCGCCATTCGTAAGGGCAACGATGCCGACATGCTGCTGGTGGATGGCGATCCTCTGGCTGACATCAGCGCGGTGGAGCGCATTTCAATCGTCTTCTTCAAAGGCGAGCACGTGGACCGCTCGGAGCTGTTCAACCAGGAGTAGTTCCTCACTTGGGAGGAACTCGGTGCGCCACAAACTCCTTGCCGGAATAGCTGTAGGTCAGTCCGTCTCCCTTCGGCGAGATCACCACATTCCCCAGGAAGTTTCTCTCCACGAATGCTGAGGCCGATACCGGCACCAACGGAGTACGAAAGTCGCCGAGTTGCAGTAGCAGGTAACCAGGTTCGGGGGTCAACGTGAATCTGGCATTGGGCACGAAATAGTCCGCGCCATATTGGTATTCGCCGGCGGCAGCATCCAATGTTGCCTGCGGGACTGCCGTTGCCCGCAGTGCCGAAGGCCCCTGCGGTTGCTGCCCGAAGACAATCGCGGCCAGCCCTTCCGCGATCGGATCCTGCGACGTTGTGGCGTAGCTGTTGCTGAGAACGATGATGGTCACGTCGTCATCCACAAAGCGGTCAAGTTCCGCCGTGAAGCCGGGGCTGCGGCCGTTGCTCGACATCACGCGACGCCCCAGGCGTTTGCGCACAAACCAGCCGTAGCGATTGCCCCGGCCCTCGATGAAGTACTTCTCGCGCGTCTCCGGGCGCAGGATTTTGCCGGTGTTCAGGGCGCGGTCGAAGCGGTAAAGGTCGTCCACCGTCGAGTACAGTGAGCCGTTGCCGGTCTTGTTGGACCAATCGAGGTAAGGCGCCTTCTCATAGCCCCTTACTCCTGCAGGTTCGTAACCGGATGCCACGCCCGGAATCAGGGCCAAAGCAGTACCATCGTGGCCGGAGTCCTGCATTCCAGCGGGCTCCAGGATGTGCTTTTGAATGTATTCTCCGTAGTCCTCGCCAGTGACCTTTTCTAGTACCAGAGCCAGCAGGTTGTAATTGGAATTGCTGTAGTGGTAGGAGCTGCCCGGCGCGAAATCCAGCGGCAGGCCGGCAAACTTCGCAACCAGCTGCGATGTTGTATGGGGGCTGCGAGCGAAGGCGTCGTAATCCGGCAGATCGTTCACGTTGGGAATGCCTGATGTATGAGTGAGGAGAAGATCCAGCGTGATGCGGTCGCCGTTGGGGAAGTCCGGAACAAATCGCGATACCGGATCTGTAATGCTGAGGCGCCCCTGCTCCTGCAATTGCAGAATCGCCGCCGCGGTAAACGGTTTCGAGACCGAGGCGATGTGAAAGCGGATTTCTGGCGTGTTCGGAACCCGCAACTCGTAGTTTGCCATGCCGTAAGCACGGCGAAAGAGCACTTTGCCTTGGCGGGCGATGAGCACCGCGCCGGTGAAGTTGCCGGTCTCGACGAAGGGCCGCAGATAAGCTTCGAGATGGCCGGGGAGTTCAGCGTCAGGGGTGCCGCCGGCACGCGCTAGGCTCGCCAATGACAGGAGCACCACGCACAGCAACTGCGCAGCCAGGGATTTAGCACGCGTGAGGGATGTAGCCCACCGCAGAAAACCTTCCCGAGTCGAGCGGGGCTTCACCACACCGGGCGCCTGGCGGTGTGCTTGATCCGTCATTTGTTTGTCCGGGATTGTACCGGCACGTCCGTATTCCTCTCCGCAAATTCCACCGCCGCCTCCTTACCGTCCCAGGCGAGATGCATCGTGCAGGTTCCTCCGGAGTGGTCGAATGAAATCGTGAAGTTTTCTACCGGGTGGGAAAGGCTCCTGACTGACATGGGCACGCGCGCTAATTCCTCAGACTCGTACTTGTAGGGGATACCCCACTCACCGGTGTGCTTGTTGATGATCAGGGTCCAATCTTCTGGGTTGGGAACTGTGAAAATCGTGTACTTTCCGGCAGGAATGCTTACGCCTTTGACTGTGATGAGGTTCTCGTCGCTGGCGAAGGCGGTCGCCTCGTTGGCGCCTGTCCTCCATACTTCTCCATAGGGCACCAGATCACCGAAGATCTTGCGGCCGCGCATGCGCGGGCTTGAGTAGTCGACCTTGATGGTTTTCCCGTCCGCGAATTTGCACTGCGCCTGTGCGGGCGGGCTTGGCCGTTTGCTCTTGTCTTCCTGCGCGGAAGAAATCGCGCAGACTACGATCAACAAAAGTGCGGAGACTGATTTTCTCAGCATGAAGTCCTCCATAGACGACTGACGACTTTGCAATCGGGGCATCCCACAGGCACCAGCAAGACTATCCCTGGGTGGGACTGTTAGCAATCGCGGAGACCGCTGGACTCCGGCGCCACGGCGATAATGCTAGACTTCTGCTGATGCGGGTCCTCGGCATTGACTGCGGCACCGAATATACCGGCTATGGAGTCGTGGAACTGGCTGATGGCGGCCAACTTTGCTGCCTGCGCTGCGGAGCCATCAAGCTTTCGCCGCGGGAGCCCATGGCCAGGCGACTGTGCGCGATTTTCGACCAGCTTGCCGCGGTGATTGCCGAGCACCGGCCGGAACTGATGGCGATTGAGGATGTCTTCTACGCGGTCAATGTGAAGTCGGCGCTAAAACTAGGGCAGGTGCGCGGGGTGGCGATGCTGGCGGCGTCGTCAGCCGGCTTGCCCGTTGCCGAATACGCGCCCCTTTCCATCAAGTCGGCCGTGGTGGGTTATGGCCGGGCGGAGAAGGCGCAAGTGCAGTTCATGGTGGCGCGGCTGCTGAATTTGCCCGAGGTTCCCCAGCCTCCGGATGCGGCGGACGCGCTGGCAATCGCCATCTGCCATCTGCATACCGCGCATACCCTGCAGCGGCAGGCGGTGGCGGCGCGATAGAGAGTTCGTTTGGAAGATATTCGCCTGATATGGTTCACCATCCCACGTCCAAGTGCCTGGCAGTCTGCGTTGCTGTCCTGTTTGGCGGCATGGTCAGGCCATCCGTTGCCCAGAGCGCTGCCTCCCCGGCCCCTACGGTCAGTTTCACCCTGGATTTTCCCAACTCCGAGCCCAGTCACTACGTCATCTCGATTTCGCGCGACGGGCACTCCAGCTATGAGTCCAATGGCAAGCTGACCGCCGATTCCGAGGCGACGGAGCCGTTTAAGCTGGAATTTACCGCATCGGAACCGACCCGGGAGCGCGTCTTCGATCTGGCCAAGCGAGCGCACTACTTTCGCGGCGATCTCGACAGCAAGAACCACAATCTCGCCTTCACCGGGAAGAAAACCCTGGCTTACAGCGACGGTTCCACCCACAACGAGGGATCCTACAACTACTCTCCCGTGGCCCCGGTTTCCGAGTTGACCCAGCTATTCCAGAACCTCTCCCTGACGCTGGAGTACGGCCGCCGCCTGGAGTACTACCACCACTACCAGAAACTGGCCCTGGATGAGGAGTTGAAAGGCATGGAAGAAGCGCTGCGGGACGGGAACCTCCAAGAGATCGGAGCGGTCACGCCCATCCTGCAGCGCATCATCGACGATAAGACGGTGATGAACGTCGTACGTGCCCGGGCGCAGCGGATGCTGATCCTGGCGGCGAACCCTCCGGCGCAGTGACGGCGCGGCTCCTCACTAGCGTTCCACTGCGCCCTCGGCGATTTGAGGCTTCTCTTAGCCCCAGGCATTAAAGCCTTGAAACGCCGAGAACGCCAGGAAAACCCGCGGAGGGCCCTCCTCGCTGAGGACAAAATATTGACAACTCGCCCGCCCGGCTTGTGTTCTAATGAGGCAGGCAAGCCCAGGAGGTATTCCCAATGCCTAAGCGGGCGCTGGTCACTTTCGCCGTCACTCTGTTGTTTGTGGTTTCTTTCCTTACCCTTCAGGCCTTTGCCGATTCCCAGGTACGCATCGTGCGCCTCAGCACCGTGGATGGTTCGGTGCAGATCGACCGGGCCGTAGGCGAGGGTTTTGAAAAGGCTATGGCCAACCTCCCCATCACCCAGGGCGCCAAATTGCGCGCCGAAGGGGAAGGCCGCGCTGAAATCGAGTTCGAAGATCGAAGCACGGTGCGCATCGTTTCCAGAAGCGCCGTAGATTTCCCCCTGCTCTCCCTGCGGGATTCCGGGGCGCGCGCCACCACCGTGCACGTACAGGAAGGCACCATTTATGTGACCTTTGCCGGAAAAAAGGATGATGAATTCGCCGTTAGCTTCGGGCGCGAAACCATCCATCTGACCGAGCCGGTGCACTTCCGCGTAGAGATGAACGATACCACCGCGGTGCTTGCGGTTTTCAAGGGCGATTTGACCGTGGAAGGGCCTGCTGGCAAGGTGGACGTCAGCAAGAAGCAGTCGGTGACCTTCGACCTGGCGGATAGCGACCGCTTCAAACTGAGCAAGAACCTCGCCGAGTTGCCTTTCGACGAATGGGACAAGAAGCAGGACCAGTACCATGATGCCTACCTGGCGCGAAATTCCAGCAATATTTCGCCTTATGCGTATGGCATGAGCGACCTGAATTACTACGGCAACTTCTTCAATCTGGCCGGTTATGGAACCTTGTGGCAGCCCTACTTCATCGGCGCCGGCTGGGATCCCTTTATGAGCGGTGCCTGGGCCTGGTATCCGGACTCCGGTTACATGTGGGTCTCCTCCTACCCCTGGGGCTGGATGCCTTATCGTTACGGCTCATGGCTTTTTGTGCCCTCCTACGGCTGGGCATGGCAGCCGGGCAGCACCTGGAATTCCTGGGGTGCGATGCCGGTGGTGCGGAATGCTCCTCCAAACTTCGCTACTCCACGGCCCCCGGCCTTCAATGCCCCCGTGCGGAACACTCTTATGGTCAACCGCGGAATCAATGCGCCGGCGGCAGGTTTTTCTGGCAGCAAGGTCGTATTGCGCACAAATTCAGCAGGTTTGGGCGTTCCCCGGGGCGGTATAAGAAATCCGGCGCAAGTGTCGCAAGAGTTGACGCAACGCGGCTCGATGACGGTACACGTGCAGCGTCCGCCTGCCGCGACTCCTCCCCGCAGCGCTTCACCTGTGTGGGTCAATCCGTCCTCGGGACAAGGCTATCCTCCGTCAGGCAGTGCGTCAGCGCCAAGCGGGATGGCGCCGGTAAGTTCGCGGCCGGCGGCGTCGGCTCCGGCTCCGCGATCTGCAGGGCCTTCGCCTCGTCGGTAATTCTCTAATTCCTCGATTAGGAGCGGACCGGACAGCCTCAGGGCTGTCCGGTTTTGCTTTCTGCGCTCTCGGATGGGTCACTCGCAGCGTAGTGCGACCAGGGGATCCACTCGCGCAGCGCGCCGCGCCGGCGCCAGGCATGCGACTATGCCTGCTGCCACGATTCCCGCGACAACCGCGACGAACGTCAAGGGGTCCGTAACCGAAATTCCCCACACCTGGCTGGCAAGAAAGCGCGTCAGGCCCCAACTGGCGAGCAAGCCGATGGCAGTGCCGGCGGCGATCATGCGGCAGCCGTTCTTGACGACCATGCGCACAATGTCGCCGCGCACCGCGCCCAGCGCCATGCGAATGCCGATCTCGCGAGTACGCAATGACACTGTGTAGGCCATCACGCTGAATACGCCGATCATGACCAGCAGGATTGCAATCGAGGCCAGAAAGGATAAAGTCGCCAGGCCGAACTCCGGCGCCGAGTAAGTCAGCCGATACAGAGTTTCTTCAAGGGGCTCGAAGTCGGCGAAGATCACGTCGCGGTCCACCGCCCACACCCGTTCCTGAATCGCGTGCAGCATTGGAGCTGGCGCAGTCTTGGTTCTTATCAGGAAGACGGAACCGCCCTCAATCGTGTAAGGAATGAAGGCTCCGGCCATTGCAGGCTGCTCGGGCCCGCCATTGTTTTTTATGTCGCCGACTACCCCGATAACCTGGAAAACCGCACTCTGCGGCGTGCCAGGGCGCTCGGCAAAGGCTTTCAGCCTGATCTGCCTGCCGACCGGATCTTCAGAGCCGAAGAATTTGCGGGCCATCGTCTGATTGATCACAGCGACATGTTGCGCGGAAGCGACCTCTCGCTGTGAGAGCCATCGGCCGGCCAGCAGGCGCAGGTTCAGAACGCGTACCAGTTCCTCGCTGCATCCCTCGAACTTGGCTCGGTCGGTGTAGTCTTCGCCCGAGGTCGCAACCATGCTCTCAAATCCCCCGTTGTATCCCGGGAGGGAGTTGTTCACCGCAACCTCGGCGACGCCGGGCAATGTACTGAGGCTCTGCAGCACTTTTTTCACAAAATTTTTGTTCTGTTCCGGCGTGTCATAACGGCCGGAAGGCGTGCCCAGGGGGGCCATTACGAGGTTGCGAGGGTCGAATCCCAGGTCGATGTGGGTCACAACGAAAAAGCTGCGGATCATCAGGCCCGCGCCGACGAGCAGCACGATCGACAACGCGACTTCGCCAATCACCAGGGAAGCGCGAAGTCTCCCGTGGCGAAGCGTCTTCCCGGCGCCCTTGCCGCCGCCTGCCAGTTGCGGTTGCAGATCGCGGTACGCGGCATGCAAGGCCGGCGCTAACCCACAGAGCAGGGTAGTCAGGACTGTAATCCCCAGGGCAAACAGAAGCGCCGTCAAGTCGAGATGAATCGCCGCTTCCCCGCCGATGCCGATGCCTTTCTCCGGCACGAACATCGAGGCCGCTTTGGTTCCGAAGTAAGCGAACAGGCACCCCATCGCGCAGGCGGCGAGGGCCAGAGTAAGACTCTCGACCAGCAACTGCCGCACTACGCGTCCACGGCCGGCGCCGAGGGCAGCGCGGACGGCGATCTCCCGTTCCCTCACTGTGGCCCGAGCCAACAATAAGTTGGCCACATTGCAGCAGGCGATCAACAACAGCATCAGCACGGCCGCGAGCAGGTTGTAGAGCAAATGCTTCAGTCCAAATTCCGAGGCCCCCGCGCTGCCGATTCCCCACGGCCCCAGAAAATAGTCGGCCGCCGACTGCACTCGCACCGTGAAACGCTCAGGAAACTCCTGCGGATGGATTTTTGCTAGCCGCCCGAGGACGAGTTCAAGATCTTTTCCCGCAGCGCCGAAGCTCACGCCGGGCTTGAGGCGGCCAATCAGGAAAAGGGTGGGACCCTGGGCGGCAAATGCGGGATCGTGGACGTCGAATGGAATCCACGCCGCCACCGTCGCGCCATAGGCCTGGAAACGCGGCGGCATAATGCCGATTAGGGTGCGAGGTTCGCCGTCCACGATGAAAGTTTTCCCAAGAATCGTGGGATCGCCGTTGAACTCGCCGTGCCACGTCTTATAGCTGATAACGAAAACCGGAGGAGCCCCGGGTGCTCCATCCTCCTCGGTAATGCCTCGTCCAAGCAGCGGTGGAACGCCATAGAAGGAAAAAGCGTTCGCGGTTACGTAGCCCACGTAAAACTGACGCTGTTCGTGGCCGTCGCTGACATGTACGAAGGAATGGGTGTACGCGACCAGGTCTTCGAAGGATCGGTTCTGTTCGCGGATTGCCTCAAACGTCTCCAGGGAGCGCGTGAGCGGAAATATCTCCTGACCCGATTTCTCGATGGAGGGAACCGCCAGCCGGTCCGAATCTCGGGCGGAGAAGGGATTCACCACCAGGTGATAGAACACGCTGAACACAACCGTGGAAGCGCCGATGCCCAGCGCCAGGGCGAAGACCGCCACAGAGGTGAACCGAAGGTCCTTATTCAGGGAACGCAGCGCGAAGCGAAAATCAGATGCCAGACTGTCGAGCCAGCCCGCTACGCTGAATGTGCTCCTCGGCATGAGTTGCTGTTGATCGGTGTTCCATTGACCTTGTGGGGGATTCATATTTTGTAAGGTCCCTCACTTTCCCGAATCTTCGTCGTCCGAATCCGAGCCAGGCCGCGGAAGCCCTAACTTGCGCTTGGCGCGCACATGGTCGAGCACGATCATGGTGCTCACCCATAACGTGGCCGTGAGGTAGCCCGCGATGACATCGCTAGGATAGTGCACTCCCAGGTAAATGCGCGACAGCCCGATGGCAGCCACCAGGATAGCGGCGCAAGCCCAGATCAAAATGCGCAGCCAGAGCGACCGGATGCGATCGGCCAGGAGGCCGGCAAGCACGCCGTAAAAACAGAATGAAAATAATGCGTGGCCGCTGGGAAAGCTGGGGGTACGCGGCAGGTTGCCGAAGAAGGGCGTTGGCCGCGGGCGATGGAACGCATACTTGAGCGCGAGATCGAGGACTAGCGCCCCGAGGATGGTCGTGAGCAGCCATAAGGCTGCGCGCCGCCAGCGCAGGGAAAGAAACAGGATCATCGCCAGGACTGCGGCGATTACCAGTCCGTTGCCGCCGATGAAAGAAGCCGCGAACATGGCCTTGGTCATCGCCGGAGAGGAGTGCTGATGCACCGCCTGCCGCACCGCCATATCGAATTGCCGGGTTTGGTCGTGGGAGACGCTTTCCGCAATCCAGGCGAAGAGAAAGAGCGACAGCACCGCCAATCCCAGCGAAAGCAGCGCGACAGATTCGATTACCGCTGCCGGCTTGGGGACGGTTTCCAGCTCCGGGAGTTGGTAGTTGTCGCTAGTCATCTTAATGTTGCGAATCAAAACTCAATCTCGGCGTCCTCGGCGATTTAAGGTTTTGTTCCCCCGTCGCTGGACGAACAAAACCCCAAAAACGCCGAGGCCGCCAAGAAACTCCGCCGAGGGCGCGGAGATTGCCGTGCGATGCTGTCACCCCTCAATCTTCGCCAATCAGCTCGTCAAGTTTCTCAAAGAGCGCGGCATTTCCCTGGCGCGGGTAGCCCGCCAGCCGTTCCTCGTACTCCGGAAGGTTGAAGAGAAACGATTCCACGCGCTCCTTGTTCAGTTCTTTCCAGTAGGCTCCATAACCCATCTTCTCCAGCCAATAGGCGTTGAAAGTCTGTTCGAACTGATGCGCCACCGGCACCGCCAGGTATGGCTTGCCCAGATGCAATGCCTCCGTGACCAGCGAAAATCCGGCGTTGGCGACGATCGCCCGCGCGCTGGTAAGGTCCGCCAGGAAGCCTTCGAGACTCGGCTTCTTGAAAACGGTACTGCCCTCCGCGCCTTCGCGGGCGAATCCGTAAGCAATGAAACGGCAACGCACCGAACCCAGCAGCCTGGCAAGCGCGGGAGCCGGCGAAGTGGCGTACACCAGCACATGCTCGGCCTTGCTTGGGACCGATTCAAGGATCTGCTGCCGCAGGATAGGCGGAAACAGAAACGTTTCGCGCCGCTTGACCGGGGCAGGGAAGAATGAAGTGATCAGATATGCGTCGGCGCGCGGGACCATCATTCGAGTAACCAGTTTGGCGAGCGCGGCGTCGCGGCGGAACTCGCGGGGGAAGGAGATTCGGGTGTTGGTGAGGCAGTGCTGATTATCGATGGAAATGACCGGTAGCCCCAGGCGATGGCCGATATGACAGGTCAGCGGCTCAAAATCGGTGATCACGTGTGTGATTGCCCAGCGGCGGGCGAATTCTTTCAGGCGGGCAAGGCTGCCGGCGGCCTGGCGGACGCTGGCCAGGTTCTTGACCACGGTGCGGCGGTAGCGAACGCGATTATTTACGTACGCCAGTCGCAAGCCATAGATTTCCGTAACCTCGAAGTCCTCGCGCAGGTTGCGCAGTCCGCGATCGAATGACGCCGCGTGGACGCTGTGTCCCCGCTCCAGCAGGTGAGAGATGACTTCTTTGGCGCGCGTAGAGTGCCCCGCGCCCTCCCCATTTACGCCGTAGAGGATATTGGCCATCGGTCAGGCGAGAGTATAACCCGTTGAATGTAGGCGCGGGCGTCCCGCCCGGCTTCGTTCTGCTAGTAACCCAACCGAAAGTTCAGAGGCGCTCGCCGCACCGGCGGGACGCCCGCGCCTACATACTTACTTGGGTTTCTTGAGCATTCCATGGCTGTTGTGTACAGTCGAAACATCCATCCTATGATTTTCCGTTCCCTTCGGCTCCGGGTTTCCTGCGTCCTCTGCGCGGTAGTTCTGGCGAGTATGAACGTGCCCGGCCTGATTGCGGCAACCCGCACTGCAGCCGAAACTCCTGCCCACCTGGCGGTGCTCGATGGCATCGTGCGCGAAGCCATCAGCAATGGACAGGTCCCGGGCGCGGTGTTGCTGGTGTGGCACAGCGGCCAGGTGCGCTATCGCAAAGCCTTTGGCTACCGGTCGCTGGAACCGCGCCGCGAACCGATGACAGTCGATACGATCTTCGATATCGCATCGCTGACCAAAGTTGTGGCTACAACCACCGCAGTCATGCAACTGGTGGGACGGGGCGAGGTCCGCCTGAATGATCCGGTCGCCAAATATCTTCCCGAGTTCGCCCAGAACGGCAAGCAGGACATCACGGTTCGCGAGCTGATGACGCATCACTCCGGGCTGAAGGAAGACCTCGATCTCACCGTCGCCTGGCAGGGGCGGGACACCGCTTTCCGCATGGCTTTCGCCGAAACGCCAGTCGATCCCCCCGGCTCGCGCTTCATGTACAGCGACATCAATTTTATTGTGCTCGGCGCTCTGGTCGAACGGGTTACGGGAATGCGCCTCGATGACTACTGCGAGCAGCACATCTTCCGTCCACTGGGGATGGCGCATACCCGCTATCTTCCGCCCGCGGCCTGGCTGCCGAAGATTGCTCCCACGCAGTACGACGAGCGCGGCGTGATGTTGCGTGGCGTGGTGCACGACCCCACAGCACGGCGCATGGGAGGAGTGGCAGGACATGCTGGCTTGTTTTCGACCGCGGATGATCTTTCCAGGTTCGCCCAGGCCTTGCTCAACGGCAGTTCCGTGCTCTCTCCTCTGCTGGTGGAGAAGATGACCACGCCACAGCAGCCGGCAAATTCGAACGTGCTTCGCGGCCTGGGTTGGGACATCGACTCCCCCTTTTCCAGCAACCGCGGCGACCTGCTGCCGGTGGGTTCATATGGCCACACCGGATTTACGGGGACTTCTTTGTGGATCGATCCCACGACTCGCACTTTCATTGTGCTGCTGACTAACTCCGTGCACCCGCGAGGGAAGGGAAGTGCCATCGCCCTCCGCTCGAAAGTGGCTACAGCCACGGCTGCGGCGCTTCTGCTGACTCCCGATGAACAAGAAAGGGAACGCTGGAAGAGCCTCACCGGATACAACGACGCTCTAACCGCAGGCCGGCGGCTGGCCGCGCGCAATGGCGATGTGAAGACCGGCATTGACGCGCTCGAAGCCCGCAACTTCGACCTGATTTCGGGAGCCGAAGGCAAGAAGAAGAAAATCGGCCTGCTGACCAACCAGACCGGCATCGATTCCCAAGGCCGGCGCACCATTGACGTGCTGGCGCAGGCGCCGGGAGTTTCCCTGCAGGCGATCTTCAGCCCCGAGCACGGCGTAACCGGAACGCTGGATACAACCGATGTAGCCAACACCCGCGATGCCGCCACCGGCGTTCCCGTCTATAGCGTCTATGGTGCGACGGATGCAGCGCGGCACCCTCCGCTCGATGTCCTCAAAGATCTC
>DATJXG010000210.1:0-21673 GCA_035500455.1 Terriglobales bacterium
ATCTGCTTCTTGCCTCCCTTCAGCATGTCTTTGTTGAGGAATTCGATCAGCTTTGCGGCTTCGGCGGTTCCCTGCTCCCATTCGACGCCGGCATAAACGTCTTCGGTATTTTCGCGGAAGATGACGACATTCATGCGTTCGGGATGCTTCACCGGCGAGGGCGTGCCCTTGTAATACTTCACCGGACGGACGCAGCAATAGAGGTCGAGAACCTGGCGCAGGGTCACGTTGAGCGAGCGGATGCCGCCGCCCACCGGCGTGGTCAACGGCCCTTTGATGGCGACGCGGAAGTCGCGAATGGCGTCCACGGTTTCGTCCGGCAGCCAGGTGTCGAACTTCGCTTTCGCCTTCTCCCCAGCGAAAACTTCGTACCACACCACGCGGCGCTTGCCCTTGTAGGCCTTTTCCACGGCGGCGTCGAAGACGCGAACGGAGGCTTTCCAGATATCGCGCCCGGTGCCGTCGCCCTCGATGAAGGGCAGAATGGGATTGTCGGGGACCTGGTAGCGGCCGCCGCCGTAGCCGATTCTGGCGCCGTTCTTGGGGACAGGAACTCCGTTGTATGAATCCGCCATCAGTTGCCTCCGCCGCATGTATCAAGCTTGGATTGAAGAACTACTGCAGGCAATATCATCGCGCGAATTTTTCATTATAAGCCCGACCGCCCGCGCCGCGAGGGTAGCGCCGGCGTCCCACCGGCAACCCAAACTTCGTTCGATAGCGTCGAGTTCAGAAAAGGCCAAGGGCCCAAGCCTCTGACGCCGCGTCGATCTCCAGGCACGTAACCGGGGGTAACGTTGCCGGCGGGACGCCGGCCCTACTTTTATCTTGTTCGCCCTTCTCTTCGGCGCTAGCATACCGATACATTCCCTTCCCTTCCCCTGGGGATTTCGGCCCTTCAAATCACCTGTTTGATCTGAAAGGAGTACTCCATGCCTCGCAAAGTGAAACACTACGGCTGGGTGCCGGACCTGCCCGATCCGCGCGATTTTCTTTTTGCCGCGCCTCCGGCGGTGCTGCAGAACCTTCCGCCCAGCGTCGATCTAAGACCGGGTTGCCCAGACGTTTACGACCAGGGAGACCTGGGCAGCTGCACAGCAAATGCGATCGGGGGAGCCTTCGAGTTCGCGCAGAAGAAAAACAAGTTTGTGGAGTTCGTCCCCTCGCGCCTGTTCATTTATTACAACGAGCGGGTTCTCGAGGGCACGGCGGACCAGGACAGCGGGGCGCACCTCCGCGACGGCATTAAGTCGGTGGTCAAGCAGGGGGTTTGTCCGGAAACTGATTGGACCTATACCACCGACCTCACGGTTGTAACCAAGAAACCCGCTGATCCGGCGTATGCGACTGCCTTGAACAACAAGGCGATCTCGTACCACCGCATCCTGCAAAACCTGAGCCAGATGAAAGGCTGCCTGGCGGATGGCTTTCCCTTCGTCTTCGGCTTCACGGTATACGCGCCCTTTGAGGGTGACGAAGTCCGGAAAACCGGAATCGTTCCCATGCCCAACCCAGCGGTGGATGAACAGGCCGGCGGGCATGCGGTAATGGCTGTGGGCTACGACGACACGCAGCAGCGTTTCCTCATCCGCAACTCCTGGGGCCCGGCCTGGGGGATGAGCGGGTATTGCACCATGCCCTACGCGTATCTAACGGACCACCAGTTTTCCAGCGACTTCTGGACGATCCGCGGAATCACCGGTGCGGCAGCGGCGGCATCGGCGGCGGCGTGATCCTGGCGGATAGGGGTTTCAGGCAGCGACTTTCACGGTGAGGGTAAATTCGCGGCTGGCGGGGCCTTTCTCCCAGGGACGCCGATGTTCAAGCTGAATGCGGGCCGTGCCTGCCTGCCGGGCGGTAAATTGCCAGCTCCGCGAGTTTGGCGCGCCGGGCACGGCAGAGGGCGGAGCTTGCGGCTCCGATTCTGAGGGCTGCACCACCGGGCCGCCGCCCTCCGTTAACTCCCAGTGGTAGCCGCCGGTTCGCGCCTCGCGCAGGGAGACGCTGAGGCTCTCTCCCGGCTTGAGTTCCACGGTTTTGCCGTTGTCGGCTTCGCTATACGAATTTTCCATGTTCTCCATGCCCATTTGGATGCGGCCAACTCCCCAGAATTTACTACTGAGAACTGCGAACTGAGAACTGGCAACTGGTTTTCTTCCCAGGTCGGGTTTCCCCGGACGGGCAAGGCAAAGCCAAACCCTAAAACGCAGAGTTCGCAGAGTATCACCGCCGAGGACGACGAGAGCCTGCGGTTTCCCAGCGTCCGCTCTTTGATTATGAGCTACCGATTATGAGCCAGTCGCTACAATGACGGCATGGTTCGTCTGGGGTTCGGGTTGCGCCTGCTTGGGGTAATGCTTTCAGTGTTTCTGACAGGGTCCGTGGCCCCGGCGCAAACACCGCCAGTTTTGCCAGCCGCCCAGCGTCCTGCAGCACCGTCACCTCAGCCCTCCTCCCACGCCGCGACTCAGCCTCCCCATCGCTTCTGGGACCGCGAGAACGTGCTCTTGTTCTCCGGCATCGGCGTTTTTCGCGGCCTCGACTACGCTTCCACCCGCAACATGCAAGCCCGCGGCCGCGAGGAAATCCTGCTGCCTGATGACGTGGTCAACAACTCCGCCGGCTTTGCCAGCCTTGAGGCTGCCGGCACTGCGGTTTCGGTGGGCATTTCCTACATCTTCCACCGCACCGGCCACCACAAGCTGGAGCGCTGGATGTCGATTGGCCACATCGGCGTCACCGGCTTTGGGGCAGCGCGCAACTATGCGCTGAAGTCGAAGCATCCCAATTAGCACAATCCGCGGCTCTAATCCTTCCCGCCGCGCTTATACTATTGCGGTTCGAGCCTGGGGCGGCTCAGGGGAAGACCCGGCTGAGGTGAAAGCACTATGTCAGTCAACGTGATTCGCATCTCCCTTGCCCTCCTGGCCGGACTGCTGATTGTCTCGCAGGCCGCAGCCAACGACCATGATCGCTTCCAGATGAACCACAACCTCCGGGTCGAAGCCGGCGAGCAGGCCGGGGACGTGACCTGCCTGCACTGCTCAATCTACATACGCGGCGAAGTCACCGGCGATGTGACGGCCATCGGCGGAAGCATTCACGTTGAGGACAGCGGGGTGGTGCGCGGCGATGCGGCGGCAATCCTGGGAGACATCCGCCTCACCGGAAAGGCGCAGATCAGCGGAGACGCCGCTGCCATCGCCGGCGAGGTTGAGCGCGATCGCGACACGGTGGTGAGCGGCGACGTTTCTTCCATGGAGGGCACGGGCTGGTTCGTGCTCGTTTTTCTCGTCCCGCTGGCGTTTGTGGGAGGAATGATCGCTGGTATTGTATGGCTGGTCCGGCGCAGCCGCAGGCCGGCGCGTCCCGCTTATGGTACGGTTCGGGCCTGACTCACCTGCTCCGGAGTTGGGCGCCATCGCACAACCTTGAACATCATCAGCATTGGCGAAGTGCTGTGGGACGTTGTCGGGCAACGGGAGTACCTGGGCGGCGCGCCTTTCAACTTCGCCGCTCACCTCCGCAAGCTCGGCCACAGCGTCTCCTTCATAAGCGCCATCGGGAATGACGAGCGCGGGGCGAAAATCCTGCGGCGCATGGACGAAATGGGGCTTTCCACCCGCTTTGTACGCCGTGTGGAAGGCCGGCCCACGGGAATTGTAAGCGTCACGCTGGAGAAGAGCGGGCAGCCCAACTTTATCCTGCACCGCCCGGCGGCATACGACTTTCCGGAACTCTCCGACGCCGGATTGCGCGATCTCTCCTCACAGCACGCCGACTGGATTTACTTTGGGACCCTCCTGCAGATGAGCCTTCCCGCCCGGGATGTGACGACGCGCCTGCTCGACTCGGCAGGTGGCACGCGGCGGTTCTATGATGTGAACCTGCGCAAGGATGCCTATGAGCCTGAGCTGGTACTGGAACTGATGGGCCGAGCCACTGTCGTCAAACTGAACGACGATGAAGCGGCGCTGCTGGCGGGGAAGTTCGGCTGGCCGGGAAATTCGCTGGAAGATTTCTGCCGCTTCGCCGCCGGAAAATTCGGCTGGGAAGCCATCTGCGTTACCCGCGGCCAGCGCGGGTGCGCTTTGCTGATCCAGGGCGAATATCTCGAGGCGGATGGCTACGCGGTCGATGTGGTGGACGCCGTGGGCGCCGGCGATGCCTTTGCCGCCGCCTTCGTTCACGGCCTGGGCAGCGGGTGGGCGCCAGCCCGCGTGGCTGATTTCGCTAACCGTGTGGGCGCGCTGGTGGCCGGCCGCGCGGGCGCGATTCCCGACTGGACAGTAAAAGAAGCAGAGGCCCTAGTACACAAATCGTATCGTCAGGAGCCTGCATGACCCTGAACATGAGCTTGGCCAAAAGCACCGTGGTCGCCGCATTGGGCGGCCTTCTTTTTGGCTTCGACACGGCGGTAATCTCCGGCACCACCGGCGCTCTCACCGACATGTACCATCTCTCCCCCAAGATGCTGGGGGTAACGGTTTCCAGCGCGCTGATCGGCACCGTGCTGGGAGCGATGCTGGCGGGGTTTCCGGGCGAGCGCTTCGG
Organism: Terriglobales bacterium; assembly: GCA_035500455.1. Lineage (GTDB taxonomy): Bacteria > Acidobacteriota > Terriglobia > Terriglobales > Acidobacteriaceae > DATJXG01. The sequence continues at coordinate 4,555 of DATJXG010000210.1, forward strand.
GCGGCGCGACAGCCTGCGGCTGATGGCCGTCTTGTACTTCATCTCCTCACTGGGCTGCGCCATAGCCTGGAACTGGCCGGCGCTGGTGGCGTTTCGGTTTATCGGCGGGCTGGGAATCGGGGGATCGTCGGTGCTGGGGCCGATGTACATCGCCGAAGTCGCGCCCGCGGCCTGGCGCGGGCGGCTGGTGGGCTTCTTTCAGTTCAACGTGGTGTTTGGCATCCTGCTGGCCTACTTCTCCAATTATGTGATCGGGTTGGCTGGCCTGGGGGCGGCGGAGTGGCGCTGGGATTTGGGCGTGGCGGCCGCCCCGGCGGCGTTGTTCTTCTTGCTGCTGTTTGCGATCCCTCGCAGCCCGCGCTGGCTGGTGAAAATGGGATTGATATCGGAGGCGCGCAGCGTCTTGCAGGCGATCGGCGAGGCCAATGTCGAACAGGATCTGAAGGAAATCCGCGAATCGATCGAGAGCGAGCAGCAGCAGACCGGCGAGGTGTTGTTTTCCGCCAAGCACAAGCTGCCGATTTTTCTGGCGGTCAGCATCGGCATGTTCAACCAGCTCTCCGGCATCAACGCGATTCTCTACTATCTCAACGACATTTTTGCTCACGCCGGATACAGCAAAGTTTCCGGCAACCTGCAGGCGGTGGCGATCGGGGGAACCAACCTCCTGTTCACCATGATCGCCATGTCGGTGATCGACAAAATCGGCCGCAAGACGCTACTGCTGGTCGGCTCGGTGGGCACAGCGGCTTGCCTGGCGGGAGTCTCGGCAATTTTTCTCAGCGCGCAGCATGAAAGTCTTCTGCTCTGGCTGCTCATCGGCTACATTGCCTTCTTCGCTTTCTCGCAGGGCGCGGTCATCTGGGTTTACATCGCCGAGGTGTTTCCTAACAGCGTGCGCGCCAAGGGACAGAGTCTCGGCAGTTTTTCGCACTGGTTCATGAACGCCCTGATCTCCTTCGTGTTTCCGCTGATGGCGGCGAAGTCCGGGGGCTATCCCTTCGTGTTTTTCGCGGTGATGATGGTGCTGCAGTTCTTTGTGGTCCTGTTCATTTATCCGGAAACCAAAGGCGCCTCGTTGGAGGAGATGCAGAAGCGGCTGGCGGCGGGCTAGCGATTTGTTTCTTTGCGTCCTTTGCGGTCTTTGCGGTGAATTTTCGAAGTTGGCTGGCTGTAGTCGGATAACCGCAAAGAATGCAAAGTTCGCAGAGGAAAGCCTCCGACTCTTTCTTGTTCCTGCTTGAGTTCCTGGCGTCTAGGACAGATCACGCCGAGGTGTTTTATATTGGCTTGGGGAATGCGTTCAACTTCCAGCCCGCCGAGCAGGCCCGCTGCACTCCGAGCCCTCATATTTCTATTGGTGATGTCCCTCTCTCCCTTTGCTCGAGCCGCCGATTCCTCGCTGGTGCTTTCCCGCCCGGTGCGCTCCTGGGAGTTCCTGCCGGTGGTGGGCACGCGCGCCGGATTGTTTGGCGATGAGACCGGCCGCCTCGAGGCATGGGTCTATCCGCTGAAAATCCTTCGCGACTTCCACGTGAGTTTCGTCCTCGGCGACCGCATACTTCCCGCGGAAAGCCTGGCCCGCACGCTGACCGTGCGCCCAGAATCGGCCACCATCACTTACGCCAGCGATACCTTCTCGGTGAAAGAGACGCTTTTCGTTCCGGTGCATGAAGCCGGCGCGGTGATTACTTTCCAGGTGAGCACGGCGGAGCCGTTGGAGATCCAGGCTTCGTTCGTAAGAGATTTTCAACTGCAATGGCCGGCCGCCCTGGGAGGGACGTTCATCTACTGGGACGCCAGTCTGCATGCCTTTGTTTGCGGGGAAGAGCAGCACAAATACGTGGGGATCGTCGGCTCCCCGACCGCCGACGGCTATCGCGAAGAATATTCCACTAACTATGGCTACTCGGACGAAAGCTCTTTTCGCCTGGGCGTGACGGCGAAGGGCAATGAGACCAAGGTGATCGCGATCTCGGGCTCGGTGAACGGCCTGCCAGAGGCACAGAATACTTACCACCATCTGGTCGAATCGTACCCGGCGCTGCTGCAGGAATCGGCGGCTTACTACCAGTCCTATCTCGGCCAAACCGTGAGCGTGACCCTTCCCGACCCGCAACTGCAGCAGGCTTATGACTGGTCGCGCATCAGCATGGCGCAGGGACTGGTGACCAATCCCTGGCTGGGCACGGGACTGATCGCCGGCTATCGCACCTCGGGAAGTTCGCAACGGCCAGGCTTTGCCTGGTTCTTCGGGCGGGATTCCATGTGGACCTCGCTGGCCCTCGATGCCAGCGGCGACTTCACCACCACCCGCACGGCGCTGGAGTTCCTGAGCAAATATCAGCGCGCCGACGGCAAAATCGCGCACGAAATTTCCCAGTCCGCCAGCCTGGTGCCGTGGTTCACGAACTATCCCTACGCCTACGCTTCGGCCGATGCCACGCCGCTCTACATCATCGCCGCCGACGATTACGTCACCCATAGTGGCGATGTTGGTTTCATCAACGAAAAGTGGGACAGCCTGTGGAAGGCGCAGGAGTTTCTGCGCTCGACCTATGGCAAGGAGGCCTTCCCGCAAAATTTCGGGATCGGCCACGGCTGGATTGAAGGCGGGCCGTTGCTGCCGGTGAAGGCTGAACTCTATCAGGTGGGACTGGGCGCGGCGGCGTTGCGGTCGCTCTCGCACCTGGCCACATTGGCTGGGAAGAAAGACGTAAGCGCGGAACTCGACAAGGCTTTCGCCCAGCAGAAGGAGCTTCTCAATCGCCAGTTCTGGGCGGAAGAAAAAGGGTTCTACGCTTTCGCTCTCGACCGCAACTCCGAGCGGGTGAACATTCCCAGCGTGCTGGCCACCGTCCCCATGTGGTTCGACCTGCTCGACGCAGATAAGGCCGAAAGCATGATCAATCTGCTCTCCGCTCCGGAGCATGAGACCGACTGGGGTATGCGCATCATTTCTTCGCAGAACCCGAACTACAATCCCGGCGGCTATCATTTCGGTTCTGTCTGGCCGTTGTTTACCGGCTGGGCGTCGGTGGGTGAATACCGCTACCACCGCGCATTGCCGGCTTATTTCAATCTGCGTGCCAATGCGCTGCTGGCGTTAAACGGTTCCCTGGGCCACACCACCGAAGTGCTCTCCGGCGACTACTACGAGCCGCTTTCCACCGCTTCACCGCACCAGATCTGGTCGGCCGCGATGGTAGTCAGCCCCGTGCTGCTGGGCATGATGGGAGTTGAAGTTGACACAACCACGCACCGGATCGAGTTCCGCCCGCATGTCCCCGCCGATTGGACCACGTTCAGCCTGCATAATGTGCGCGTCGGCGGAGTGGCGCTCGACCTGGCCTACCGCAAGACTGCGGACGAAATCACTCTCGAAATCAAACGCAGCGGCGAAGGCGAGTGCACACTCGACTTTGCCCCGGCGCTCAGCCTGCGAGCCAAAGTGCTGGGCGCGGAGATCGACCGCCACGCAATTTCCGCCCATCCGGAGGAAAATGCCGTCGATCAGCACGTGAGTATTCAGGTGCCGGTGACGCGTGAACTCACCACCGTTCGCCTTCGCGTCCGCGATGACTTCGGCCTGGCGATGGATCCTTCGCTGCCTGCTTTGGGAAGTCCCAGCCAGGGATTAAGAGTGATCTCAGAATCATGGAGCGCCAAGCGGGATACATTGGTCGTAGAGGTCGCGGGACTGGCGGGCGCGGAGTACGATCTCGGAGCCTGGGGCGCCAACGAGATTGCGAGCGCTGAAGGCGCCGAACTGCTCAAGAACGCCGGAAGTGCCAAGCTGCGAATCCGGCTCCCCGCAGGCGAGGCCGGAAGCTACGTTCGCAGCCGCGTAACCTTGCACTTTGCCGGACGCTAGGACGCCAAAAGTTCTCTGCGCGCTCTGCGTACTCAGCGGTAAATGCGATGTTTTCAGCTTTAAGGGATCGATAATCGGAGGAATCATGCGAAAGCTGTTCGCGTCTTTCATTCTGCTCTGCGCGCTGTGCGCCGCATATTCAGCGCCAGCGGTAGCCGCGCAGGACAAAGCGGCTGATCCCGAGGGCCACCCGTGGTGGAAAAACGCCGTCTTTTACGAGATCTATCCCCGCAGCTTTGCCGACAGCAACAACGATGGCGTCGGCGACCTCAACGGCATCGCCTCCAGGCTCGACTACCTGAAGCAACTCGGCGTGGACGCCATCTGGATCAGCCCCTGTTATCCCTCGCCCCAGGTGGACTTCGGCTACGACGTTTCCGATTACGAGAACATCGATCCCATGTACGGCACGCTGAAGGATTTTGACCGCCTCTCTTCCGAGGCCAAAAAGCACGGGATTCGCATCATCCTGGACTTCGTGCCTAACCACACTTCGGACCAGCACAAGTGGTTCCTGGATTCGCGCTCTTCGCGCACCTCCGCCCACCGCGACTGGTACATCTGGCGCGACGGCAAGGCTCCCGGCCAGCCGCCCAACAATTGGCTCTCCACTTTCGGCCATTCCGCCTGGACGTTCGATCCCAAGACCGGCCAGTTCTACTACCATTACTTTTATCCCCAGCAGCCCGACCTGAACTGGCGCAATCCGGCGGTGGAGAAGGCCATGTTCGATGTAAGCCGCTGGTGGTACAAGCGCGGAGTCTCCGGCTTCCGGCTGGACGCGGTGGACACCCTATTCGAGGATCCCAAGCTCACCGACAATCCCATCGAGCCGGGAACCAATGAATATGGCGATCCCAATATGGAGAACAAGTACAACACCAAGCTGCCCGAGGTGCATGACGTGTTGCGCGCCTTGCGCAAGGTGGCGAACGAATACAACGCCGTGCTGGTGGGAGAAACCTGGACCAGCGATATCGCCGAGCTGAACCGCTACTACGGCGCTGACAACGACGAAGTTCAGCTCCCCATGGACTTTATGTTCACTACCGTGAACAAGCTGTCGCCCGCCGACTTCCGCCAGCAGATTGCCTCGGTGGAAGCTGCGCACGGGTGGCCCACTTTCGTGATCAGCAACCATGACATCGTGCGCTCCTACGACCGCTACGGCGACGGGCAGCACAATGACGCCATCGCCAAGCTGATGGCCGGCCTCTACCTTACTCTGCGCGGCACCCCGATCATGTATTACGGCGAAGAGCTTGGGATGGAGAACAACGATCCCAAGCGCAAAGAAGATGTGAAAGACCCGATCGGCAAGCTGGGGTGGCCGAAGGAAAAAGGCCGCGATGGCGAGCGCACTCCCATGCAGTGGAACGCTTCGCCGAACGCCGGGTTCAGCGAAACCGCGCCCTGGCTGCCGGTTCCGGAGAGTTACAAGACCCACAACGTAGCCACGGAGATGAAAGAGCCGGATTCCGTGCTGCGCTTCTACCAGGATGTTCTGAAGCTGCGCCACAGCAACAGCGCCCTGCTCGACGGCGACTACGAACCGCTCAATGAAGATGATGCCAACGTGCTCTCCTACCTGCGGCGCTACAAAGACAAAGCCGTTCTGGTGGTGCTGAATATGTCGGGCAGTCCGCAAACCCCGGGCTTCGATCTCAAGGCGAAGGGTGTGGCTGGCAGCTCCGCGGAAACTCTCCTCACAACCAGCGGGCACTCGGGAGAGGCGAATCTTTCCGGCATTGCCCTTGAGCCATTCGGGGTTTTTATTGGTGAAGTCTCAGCGTCCGCGGGAAAGTAGTGAGCGCCGGAAAAGAATGAAGACCCTTGAGGATCGCATTTGCCTCATGATGATCCTGGTTTTCTTTGCGATCTTTGCGGTTATCACCAACCGCAAAGATCGCAAAGGACGCGAAGAAAGAAATGCGGCATCAGCTAGAATGAGATTTTGGCTGATGCTAAGGAAGAAGCCTGCGTGATCATCGGAGTTCCCAAAGAAACCTATCCCGGGGAGCGGCGCGTGGCGCTGGTCCCTATGGTTGTCCCGAATCTGCTGAAGGCGGGATTTGAAGTTGTAGTGCAGACCGGCGCCGGACAGGAAGCCGGCTATCCCGACGCACAGTACATCGAAAAGGGCGCCAAGATCCTGCCCGACCGCGCCGCAGTCTTCAGCGCCGCGGAAATTATCGTGCAGGTGCTTTGCTATGGCTCAAACGACATTACCGGCAAAGAAGACCTGCCGCTGCTGCGCCGCGGGCAGGCATTGATCGGCTTCCTGCGCCCTCTGGGATCGCGCGAAGTTATAGAGGAGGTCGCCGCAACCGGGGTCACCGCCTTCTCCGTCGAGCTGGTCCCGCGCACTACTCGCGCGCAAAGCATGGATGCGCTCTCCTCCATGGGCACTATCTGCGGCTACAAGGCCGTGCTCAGCGCGGCCGATAAGCATCCGCGAATCTTCCCCATGCTCACCACCGCTGCCGGCACAATCACTCCGGCGCGGGTTCTCGTGATCGGCGCGGGCGTGGCCGGACTGCAGGCCATTGCTACCGCTCGCCGCCTGGGCGCCGTGGCGTCCGCCTACGATCTTCGTCCCGCCGCCAAAGAGCAGGTGCAGAGCCTGGGTGGAAGGTTCGTCGAACTTCCCATTGAAGCCAAAGATGCGCAGGACGAACGCGGCTACGGCCGGGCGCAGGATGAAACTTTCTATGCTCGGCAACGCGAACTGCTGGGAAAAGTCGTCGCCGAGAGCGATGTGGTGATCACCGCCGCCGTAATCCCCGGCAAGAAATCCCCGGTGCTGGTGACCGAAGACATGGTGAAAAAGATGGCGCCGGGCTCGGTGGTCTTCGATCTTGCGGGGGAGCGCGGCGGGAATTGCGAGCTTACCCAGACCGGTAAAACCGTGGTGGTGCATGGGGTGACCATCATCGGCGCAATCAACCTTGCCAGCGGCGTGCCGTATCACGCCAGCCAGATGTACGCGCGCAACCTCACGGCCTTCCTGCTGCACCTGGTGAAAGATGGCAAGCTGCAGTTGAACCTCGAGGATGAGATCATCCGCGAGACCCTGGTGACGCACGGAGGCGAGATCGTCAACCAGCGGGTGCGGGATTTCTTTGCGCTGCCCGCGCCGGTGGCAGGATGATTGGGAACATTTGTAATTTTGTAATCGGGTAATCTGTAAATTAAGAATCCTGATTTGAAAGGGCCGCCCTGAAGCACGTGCGGCTCAGCCCGGCCGGTGAAGTTTTCAATTTACAAATTACCCGATTACTAAATTACAAATTCTCACGGAGAATCCATGGGCTCCAATCTTATCGACGCTCTCTTCATCTTCATGCTGGCGGCGTTCATCGGCTTCGAGGTCATCCGCCGGGTTTCGCCCCTGCTGCACACACCGCTGATGTCGCTCACCAACGCCCTCGACGCCATTGCCGTGGTCGGCGCCATCATCCTGGTAGGCGAGCACAAGAGCACCTTCGCCACCGTGCTCGGGGTCATTGCCGTAGTGGCCGCCACCAGCAACGTGGTGGGGGGGTTCTTAATCACCGACCGCATGTTGAGGATGTTCAAGACCAGCCGTCCGCCAAAACCATGACCGACTTCGCCGGCAACCAGCAGATCATCGAAATCATTTACCTGGCAGCGAGCGTCCTTTTCATCCTCTCGCTCAAGTGGATGAGTTCGCCCACCACTGCCCGCCGCGGCGTGCTGGCTGGAGAAGTGGGCATGGTGCTGGCCGTGGGAGGCACCCTGCTGCACCACGGCATCATCGACTACCGCTGGATCTCGGTCGGCCTGGTAGTGGGCGCGATCATCGGCATTCCGCTGGGCCTGGTACACATGACCGCAGTCCCGCAGCGGACCGCCCTCAGCCACGCTTTCGGCGCGCTGTGCGTCACGCTGGTGGGCACGGCCGAATTCTATCTGCGGACGCCCTACGTGCCGCGCTTCATGATGTCGGTGCTTTCCATGGAGGTGATTCTCGGCGGCCTGACCTTCACCGGCAGCCTGATGGCCGCGGGCAAACTGCAGGAGGTGCTGCCGCAGCGGCCGCTGACTTACAAAGGCCAGAATCTCGTCAACTTCCTGCTGCTCACGAGTGCGATCGTGATAGCCGTGCTGCTGGTGCACGACCCCGGGCAGAAGCAGTTGTTCCCGGCGATGGTGGCGATTGCGGTGGTGTTTGGCGTGCTTCTGGTGATTCCCATCGGTGGGGCCGACATGCCGACGGTGATCTCGCTGCTGAACGCTTATGCCGGCCTCTCCGCGGCGGCCATGGGATTCGTGCTCGACAGCAAACTGCTGATCATCGCCGGAGCGCTCGACGGATCTTCCGGGCTCATTCTCTCCATCATCATGTCGAAGGCCATGAACCGCTCCTTCACCAACGTTCTGTTCGGAGCCTTCGGACAAGTGCAGGCTGCGGCGGCCGGCGCGCAGGAAGCGAAGACTGTTCGCAGCGCCACCGCCGAGGAAGCCGCGGCCATTCTTTCGGCGGCGAACAAGGTAGTAATCGTTCCGGGATATGGAATGGCCGTAGCGCAGGCGCAGCACAAGGTCCGCGAACTTTACGATGCGCTCACCAAGCGCAGTGTGGATGTGCGCTTCGCCATTCACCCGGTCGCCGGCCGCATGCCGGGACACATGAATGTGCTGCTCGCCGAAGCCGACATTCCCTACGACCGGCTCATCGATATGGAAGACATCAACGGCGATTTCCCGCAGACCGATGTTGCGCTGGTGATCGGCGCCAACGACGTTACCAATCCGGCCGCCCGTACCGACGCCTCCAGCCCCATCTACGGCATGCCGATTCTCGACGTGGACAAAGCCCGCACCGTGATGGTCATCAAACGCGGCATGAGCCCAGGATTTGCCGGCATCGATAACCCGCTCTATTACCTCGATCGCACCCTGATGCTGTTCGGCGACGCCAAGGCGTTCGTTGGCAGCCTGGTTCGCGAGCTTAGCGGCGGACACTGATCTCTCTTGTCAATCAACCATCCCAAATTGTCATTCCGAGCGAAGCGAGGAATCTCGGTCTCCACTGCAGCCGCCAAAGCCGCTATCCCTCGCTTCGCGCGGAATGACAACTAAAAAGCTCTCAGTCGGCAATCGTGTAACTCTCTGCCAATTGCCGAAAGCGCCTTACCTGCTCCGCCTGCCATGCTCCATCCTGCGAGAGTTCCCGCGCCATGATCGCCGCCACCTGCGGCGCCATTTCACCGGCGGCCCGCGCATTCAGAAATAGCGCCCGCGTGCGCCGCGCCAGAACGTCTTCCACCGTGCGAGCCATCTCTTGCCGCACCGCCCACACCACTTCCGCTCCACGGTAGCTCAAAGCGCGATGCAGCGGCTTGCCCAGGCTCTTATCTTCTTTCACCAGCGCCTCAATGGCAGCCACGTCCGAACCGTAACGCGCCAGCACGCCAGGGGACGCGGCGCGCTCCTCGAAACCGTGGATCCTCAGGTCAAGCGTCACGCACGGTACCTCCGGCAGCCGCGCCAGGGTCGCAGCCTGATTGACGCAGTCTTCCGCCATGCGCCGGTAGGTGGTCCACTTGCCGCCGGCGATGGTGAGCAAGCCGGAGTTGTCGATGCGAATGGTGTGGTCACGGGAGAGCGCCGCCGTATTTTCCCCGTCTCCCTTCACCAATGGGCGAATGCCCACGAACACGCTCAGCACGTCTCTGCGGCTCGGGGCATGGTGGAGATACTGCGCGGCAGTTTCCAGAATGAAGTTGATCTCCTCGGGCAAAGGCCGAGGCTCGAGCGAAGGCTGGCTGATCGCGGTGTCGGTCGTGCCCACCACCGTGTGGCCATTCCAGGGGATGGCAAACATTACCCGCCCGTCGGCGGTGTGGGGAACCATGATTGCGCTGTTTCCAGGGAGAAATGCGTGGTCGAAGACCAGATGCACACCCTGGCTGGGCGCGATCATCGGAGTTGCTTCAGGCTCGGCCATGCGGCGCACCGAGTCGCTGAATGGCCCAGTGGCATTGATCACGACCTTGGCATTCGCTTGCAGCTCGATTCCGGTTTCCACATCGCGGGCGACAACTCCGGCGACGAAACCGTCGTTCCCTTTCTTGAGGCCGGTCACTTGGGCATAGTTCAGCAGAGTTGCGCCGTGTTCTGCGGCGGTTTGTACGAGGTTGATCAGCAGGCGCGTGTCATCAAACTGGCCGTCGTAATAGATGACGCCGCCGCGCAGGCCGTCCTGCTTGATAGTCGGCAGACGGGCGAGCGTTTCTTCGCGCGAGAGCAACTGCGATGCGCCAAACCCATACTTGCCGGCGAGCAGGTCGTAGATTTTTAACCCAACCCCGTAGAATGGAGCTTCCCACCAGTCATAACGCGGCACTACGAATGCAAGATCGCTCACCAGGTGCGGCGCGTTCTGCCGCAGGATGCCGCGCTCGCGCAGCGCCTCCATCACCAGCGAGATGTTTCCCTGCTCGAGATAGCGTACGCCGCCGTGCACCAGTTTGGTGCTGCGGCTGGAGGTGCCTTTGCCGAAGTCGCTCTGCTCCAGCAGCAGGACCTGGTAGCCGCGGGAGGCCGCGTCTACCGCGGCGCCCACGCCGGTAGCGCCACCGCCGATGATGACCATATCCCAGGGGGAGGTGCGGGCCCGAGCGCGTTGCAGCATCTCCTCGCGGTCCAAACGCACGGCTTTTCGGATCGCCACCTGATTCGGCGCGCTGACCGCTGCCCGGCCCGGCTTACGCTTTGGCTTCCCACGCCTGGGCACGCGACAGGGCCTCCTTCCAGCGCCCGCGCAGGGCCGCAACTTGGGTCGATGGCATTTGCGGTTCGAAGCGGCGCTCTTCGCGCGGCATGGCGGCAATTTCCTGCGCATCGCGCCAGAATCCGGAGCTGATGCCGGCCAAATACGCAGCGCCTTGCGCTGTGGTTTCGGTCACCGCCGGACGAACTACCGGGATGCCAAGAATGTCGGCCTGGAACTGCATCAGTGCGTCATTGGCCGACGCGCCGCCATCCACGCGCAATTCACTGAGCGGGGTGGCTGCGTCGCGCTGAATCGCATCGAGCAGATCGGCAACCTGGTAGGCGATGCTCTCCAGCGCCGCCCGCGCGATGTGGCCCGCTTTGCTGCCGCGGGTGAGCCCGACGATGGTGCCGCGGGCGTAGGCATCCCAGTGCGGCGCTCCCAGGCCGACGAACGCGGGAACGAAGTACACGCCGCCGTTATCCGCAACCGATGCCGCCAGCGATTCGACTTCTCCCGACGTCCGGATCAGGCCCAGCCCGTCACGCAGCCACTGCACCACCGCGCCGCCTACGAACACGCTGCCTTCGAGGGCGTAGTCCGTAACGCCGCCGATTTTCCACGCCACCGTCGTTACCAGGCGATTGGCCGAGGCCACCGCGCGCGTGCCCGTGTTCTGCAGCAGGAAGCAGCCGGTGCCGTAAGTGTTCTTCGAGAGGCCCGGCGTGATGCAGCGCTGTCCGAAAAGCGAAGCCTGCTGATCGCCGGCCACGCCCCCGATTGGAATGGCCCCAAGGCCTAGCGCGTCGCTGCACTCTCCGTAGATTTCGCTGGAGGGCCGGGCTTCGGGCATCATCGAGCGCGGAACTCGAAACAGTTGCAGCAGTTCGTCATCCCAGCTGCCGCTCTGAATATTGAAAAGCATGGTGCGCGACGCGTTGCTGACGTCGGTGACGTGCACTCGGCCGCCGGCAAGCTTCCAGATGAGCCAGCTATCGACGGTGCCGAAGGCCAGCTTGCCGGCTTCAGCGCGCGCCCTCGCGCCGGGCACGTTCTCGAGAATCCAGGAAACTTTCGTCGCGGAAAAATATGCGTCGATCAACAGGCCGGTGCGCTGCTGGATCAGCGGCTCGCGCCCTTCGGCTTTCAACTGGTCGCAGAAGCCGGCAGTGCGGCGGTCCTGCCAAACAATGGCGTTATAAACCGGCTGGCCGGTCTCGCGGTCCCACACGATGGCGGTCTCCCGCTGGTTGGTGATGCCGATGGCAGCAATATCGCGGTAGCTCGCCTGCGCCCGGCTCAGAGCCTCGACAGCAACACTGATCTGCGACGACCAGATTTCCTCGGGATCGTGTTCCACCCATCCGGGCTGCGGAAAAATCTGTTCGAATTCGCGCTGCGCCACTGCACGGATCGATCCCTCGTGGTCGAACAGAATCGCCCGCGAACTGGTAGTTCCCTGGTCAAGCGCCAAAACGTATCGCAAGAACACCTCCTAAGGGAGTCAAACCACCTCGCAACCCTTCGTGAACCTTCGTGTACCCTTGGTGTCCTTCGTGGTTAATCGGACTGTGTGCAGCTCCCAAAACCAAAGCAACCACAAAGGACACTAAGGATGCACGAAGGTTCACGAAGAAAAAGCCGCCAGCTCGGTTGTGAACGTTTCAAAAACCTCCGCACTCCCTTCGTGAACCTTCGTGTACCCTTGGTGTCCTTCGTGGTTAGTCGGACTGTGTGCAGCTCCCAAAAACCCAAAGCAACCACAAAGGACACGAAGGCTGCACGAAGGTTCACCAAGGAAATGCTGCTAGCTCGATTGTGAACGTTTCAAGAATCTGCGCACCCCAAACTCGTAAACCGCCGCGCCGACCAAGCCGCCCAACAGCGGCGCGACAATCGGGATCCACCATACGCGGCTGCCATCGGTGATGCCGTTATTGCGAAAGCCGGCCGCCACTGTGAACAGCCGCGGCCCGAAATCGCGCGCGGGATTGATGGGGTAGCCGTGAATTCCGCCGAAACTCATACCGATGGCCACCACCACCAGGCCGATCATCAGCGGCGCGAGGTTCGATCCTGGTGGCATGTTGAACTCGTCGATGATCGCGAGAATCAGTAAAAGAAGCAACGCGGTGCCGATGATCTGGTCGAGAAATCCTGCTGCCGGCAACGCTGGAAACGCTGGAAAAGTGGTGAACACGCCCGCCGTCTTCTCGAGGTTTGGATCCACGCGATGAAACGCCGGCAGGTAGTCCCAGAAAACCAGGCCTGCGGCAGCGAAGGCTCCGGCGGTCTGCGCCAGGCAGTAGGGCAGCACCTTGCGCCAGGGGAATCCACGAAACACAGCCAGGGTCAAGGTAACCGCCGGGTTGAGGTGCGCCCCCGAAACTTTGCCGGCAACGTAGATACCCATAGTCACAGCCAGGCCCCAGCCCAGGGTGATGTTGGTGTAGCCGCCGTGAATGATTTCTCCAGCGTTTCCCGTCGGGAACAGCACCACCATGGCAACCACGCCATCGCCGAAGAGAATCAGAATCAGGGTCCCGAGAAATTCCGCGATCAACTCGGCAGCCAGCGTCGGCTTGGCGTTCATGCTCGCTCCTGTGGGCGGGGCTGGTTGGTGCGGGAAGTAGTGTACCAATGAATAACAACTGCCGGGTTCTATTCCGCAAACTGCCGGAGCGCTCACTCGCTCGAATAGAACCCGGCGGAAGAACCCACCCATTCCATATTGCGGTTGTGGTCCACTCCCATCTGCAGGCCGCGGCCCATGCGGATGATGGTCAACACCGGCAGCAACTCCTCCAGCCAGATGTACATGATGCGTACTTCCGCTTTGGCCATGCCGAACGGGGTTTCGATGACAGGCTCGAAGTGCATCCGCTCCTGCAGGATGTACTGCGAACGTCGATCCGGAGGAATCGCCTCGATGTCCTGCTTCGTCGGCTCGATCAGCACGCCCAGGCCCGCGAAGGAAAACAGCGGCTTCAGAATGTAGTTGTGGAGATCCTCGGGCAGCCGCTCCACCTGATCGAGGAACCGGCTCTTCGGAACGCTGGCGTGATTCAGGAACGGCAGCGAGAACTTGCTCATGCGGAAGAACCAGTTGGGATGGCCGGCCCACTCGAGATCGAGGTCATCGGTAAAGCGGAATGCCAGGTCCAGATTCTTGCGCAATAACTCATCCACGATGGCGCGGTTATAAATGCGCTCGATCGGGATGATCCTGCCGTCGCGCGGATAAAGGAGGCGCCGTCCGTCTTTCTTGATTTCGGTGATATCTACAGTGGGAATTCCCAGCATTTTCTCGGTCAGCAGAAAATCGGGCAGCGTCTTCTGGTGAAGGGGATCGATCTCCACCAGCGCGACATTGGCGGGGTCGTGGTCTCCGACGATCGCGCGGCGCAAAAGCTTCTGGTAGCTCACCCAGTCCAGCCCGCCCAGCAGATAATCGAGATTCTCATCCAGCGAGAAGACTTCGCTGTAGGCTTGCGCCAGCGCTGGCTGGTAGGCATAAAGCGAAGGAAAGCCTTGAAGCTCTACCAGCCGGGGTTGAAGCCGGCCTGCGGAATCTTTGATCAGTCCGAAATCCACCTGGGCGAACAAAGTATGCGGGGCTTCGTTCGGGGCGTTGAACTCCGCTGGAATCGCGGCCTCCGAGGCTTTGTGGTACTCAGGGCTGTCCAGTTGATGGATCAGTTCCTTTCCGTATTGCGCCATTTGATCCAGGAGCGGCCGGGAGAGGAAACACGGCGTCTCGCAGACGCGAAACTTCACGGGGACGCCGCAGCGCTGCTCCATTGATGCGAGCAGCGCCCGGTATTTGTCGTTGGTGAAGCGCGCGTTGAAGGCTTTTCGAAGTTCGGGGAGCATGGCGCCGCGCTGCGATTCTACCCCACGTCTGAGAACTGATAACCGCGAACTGAAAACTGATTTTCACAGAACGGCCATACCGCAAACGCACGTGCACAAGACTTCATCCTGTTTTTCTTTGCGTTCTTAGCGGTTATCTTTCTTCCCACCCCACAGCAAGGACTCAGCAACAGAAGAAGCACTTAACCGCAAAGAACGCAAAGGTCGCTAAGAAAACCAGGCGGTCAGACGAAAGATTGGCCCAGCCCGTCTGGCATCGGCGAGAGCCGCGGTCAGCCACAAGCTCGAAGTCACTGCATCAGAGTCGCGATCAGGCCGAGGCAAAAACCTTAAATCGCCGAGGACGCTGAGGAACGCCGCTGAGGGCGCGGAGAGAGACTATGGTTGGATCAGGAATTGGCCCTGGCGCATGATTTGCTCGGCATCGACCCAGATATCGAATTCGCGGCCTACCACATCAATGTGGGTCGAGGAGTACCACTCGGCGCCGGTGTGGGCACCATATGGGTTGCCGAAGGCGATGTGGACGCCGGGATACTTTTCATCCTGAAGAATTTCACCGATCAGATCCTTCAGCCCGATGTTGGTGCCGATGGCAAATTCGCCCACCCGGTCGCTGTTTTCGTCGGTGTGGGTATAGCGCCAGAAGTCGTCTTCCAGCTCGCGATTGGCTGAGTGTGCTTCGGTCAGGCGGTTTCCTTTCACCTGAATCGTCAGCGGGTTGTCGCGCAGGCTTCCGAATTTCGCGCAGAGATAATCACCCACCACGCCGTCAATCACAAAAGTTCCGTTCACTTCGCCTGGCGTGGTGAACACTTCCCCGCCCGGCAGGTTGCCCCACTTGTCGGGGCTGATGATGCCGCTGGTCTTCAGCCATCGATAATTGGGATTCAAGGCAGCCACCAGATCAGTTCCGGCGGCGGTTGTCGCTCGCACCTCTTTGGCTCGGCGCACCAACTCCACCACCTTGGTGCTGATGCGGTCCACCTGGAGGAAATCGGCGCGCATGCCTTCCAGCATAATCTGCCGGCTGATGTTGACCATGTGAGCGTGCCGAATTTTGCGGCGATTCACCACGTCGGTCATCTGCATGCGCGAATGCAGTTCATTGGCCTGCGCCTGCACCGAGAAGATGCTCACCTGGCTGGTTTCCAGGTCATCGAGAATTGGCTGCGGCAGGCCGCTGAGCGGGCGCGGCGCCAGATCCTCCAGAACCCAGACGCGATAGGGTGATCCCACCTGCTCCAGTTCGTAGGCCAGGCTGGCGCCGATTTCGAGCGAGGCTTCGTCGGTTATGACGGTGACCTTCTCGCCAGGCTGAATGCGCAGGCAGACGTTCACGGCGTTGCGCGCCCCGGGGGTAAGTTCAGGATCGAACGGGACTTTCAGTTGGCGGCTGGCTTGCGTGGTAGGAACGTGCATTACCCTGCTTTTCTCACCGAGGCGGGTGGCGCCTCCGCCACGCCCACTTCGGTTTCTTCAATGATGTAATCCACAACTTTTTTCAGGTCGCCGGTTTCGCGGAACACCCGGAGTTGGCGGTCGGCGCCGGTTCCCTGCTCCAGAATCTGGTGGATGTAGTTCAACTCTTCACGCGAATCGAGTTCGTCCACTACGTCGTCCACGAAATCCAGATACTCCAGAACCAGATCGCGCGCCGGAACCTCGAGTTGCTTGCCGAAGTCGATCAGCTTGCCATCGAGGCCGTAGCGCGAAGCCCGCCACTTATTTTCCATGATAAGCGCGCGGCGATAGAGGCGGAAGCCCTGGTTGGCGGAGTAAAGCTTGTGCAACTTGGCGACCGTCGCCTGGATGAGCGCTGCCAGCGCGATGGTTTCATCCACCCGCATGGGAATGTCGCACACGCGGAACTCCAGCGTGTTGAAGAACGGGTGCGGGCGGATGTCCCACCAGATTTTCTTGGCGTTATCCATGCAATTGGTTTTGATCAGCAGCTTGACGAAGTTTTCGTACTCACCCCAGCTGGGGAAGTAGTCGGGAATGTTGGTGCGGGGAAATTTGTCGAACACCTTGCAGCGGTAAGATTTCAGCCCCGTCTCCATGCCCAGCCAGAAGGGCGAGTTGCTGGAAAGCGCCAGCATGTGCGGCAGGAAGTAGCGGGCATGGTTCATGAGCTGGATCGCAGTTTCGCGGTCTTCCACGCCGATGTGCACGTGCAGTCCGAAAATCAAATTCGCGCGGGCGACAAGCTGCAGGTCTTCCACGATGTTCTTGTAGCGCACGTCGGGAGTGATGTCCTGCGTGCGCCAGTCGGCGAAGGGATGCGTGGCCGAAGCCGCCAGCGAAAGGCCGTTCTCGCGGGCCAGCGCGATCATATCGCGGCGCAGCTTTTTCACTTCCTCTTTGGCGGTCTTGATGTCGTGGCAAACCGAAGTGCCAACCTCAACTACCGACTGGTGCATCTCCGCCTTCACCCGTTCCTGCAGGCGCAGCTTGCCCTTCTCGATGATCTCCGCGTGGATGTGCGAACGCAGGTCGCGCGAGACCGGATCGACGGTCTGGTACTCTTCTTCGATCCCGATGGTGAAGGTGGGCGGCATGGAACGCAGGCCTGGCGCGGCCAACAGTATAACCTCGGCCGGGCAGGAAATCGCGTGGTTTCTGGCCGG
>DATJXG010000211.1:0-3331 GCA_035500455.1 Terriglobales bacterium
GGTGAGAATTCACACCTGAGAGGCCACGCGTGTGGGTCCTTCAATTCCGCTCAAACAAGGGCGCGCCGGAGTGGGAGCACACCGACCCACAGTTGTTGATCAGCTCGTGGATTTACGCGTAAATCAAATTCGGGTGGTCGATCCCTGTTAGTCGTTTGCCGGCAGTCGGAGAACTCGAAGTGGGTGCCCCGTCCTTGCGCTTTGTGCAAGGGCGGGGCGTTTGGCCGCAACCTCTTCAGCCGCGCCGTCACAAACAATATTTATTCCCCGGCATTTATTCCCCGGCCGGGGAATCACGAATAAGGGGCGGGCAGACCCTTGCCGCGCCGGAAGGCTCGCATCTGTTCTGCCTGGTGGGTCCGGACACGAAGGTTGGAGCGCGGCTTGCCGGTACACAGCAGCACGAAGCCGGCTTCGCGGTCGGCCTCGAAGTAAGTGACAGAGTCGGATTGATCCACAACCCCGCCGTCCTCCAGCCGCGCAGCGCATGTGAGGCAGCGACCCTGGTGGCAGAGGGCGGGCAGCACCACTCCCTGTTCCAGGGCCGCGTCCCAGATGTGCTGGTTTGCACGCACGTGAATGGTACGCGCGGCGTCCTGTTGAGGAAACAGGAGCTGGACTTGAAAAATGGTGGGGTGGTCTTGACTCATGAATGGTTCCAGAGAAATCCCGCCCGGCCCGGGCGGACCGGGCAGGACCAGTGGAACGACAGCTTACGGATTGTAGAAGCCCGCATTCTTGCTGTAGGGAGCATGGCCGGGTTCGCCGCGCCGGAAGTGGCCCGAGGGCACCGACTTGCCGTCGCGTTCATGGGCGAGCAATTCGATAAACCAGGCTTCGTGCTCGACCTCCTCGTTCAGGATGCGCGCCGCCATGTCATAGGTTCGCGGGTCCTTCCCGAAGGTCATATCGCACACTTCGCTCCAGCTGCGGATGGCGCAACGCTCCGACTCCAGCAGCAGAGTCAGGATGTTGACCACCGTCGGCGGATCAGGCAATTTCGCGGCCACGCAGCCCGCCTGATCGTGAAACGCCTTCAGGTCATTAGGCAGCTCGCCGCCCAATTCATAAATGCGAGGCACAATGAGTTCCCAGTGGGCCCGATCCTCCAGCCGCGCATCCTCGCAGATCTCCTTGTAATCTTCATACCCCGCAAGATGCATCCGAAGGATAGTGTAGTAATAGTAGGTGCTGGCGAATTCGGCGGCGGCGTTGGCGATCAACAGTTTGATGAGTTTTTCCACGTCCACGCCACGGGCGCGAATGACTTCCACGCCCACGCGTCCGCTTACGTCGCCGTGTTTTACAACCTGCTTATTCGGCATAGGACCTCCTTTCGTCCTTTAAAAGTCTACGCCGGGCGGGGAGCAGCGTCTAAGAGGCGGTGGCTATTCTTGGTATAGCCCTTACCTTTGGGAGGTCAGCTTGATTTCTCGTCCCGGCGCTAAGGCCATACTTGATTAGAGGGCTCTTAACGCAGTTGACACTGTGGCCTCCGAAGCGCGGCTTTCTTCAACGGAAACCTGCCCATGAAAATGCTCGGCTCATTGGATTACTGGCAGATGGCTGGCCGGTGCAAAAGCAACCACGAAGGACACGAAGGGTGCACGAAGGTTCACGAAGGAAAGCCGGGAAGGAACACGCGCCCTGGCCGCGGTCATTCCGCGTAGCGGAGTCGTGCTGTAATGCAGTATCGTGGGGTAATTTTGGGGAGAGGCCAGGTGTGTGCCGCCTATGAAAGCTCTATTGCTCTCTGAGTATCGCCGGTTGGAAATTGCCGATCTGCCTGCGCCCGCGGCTGGACCTGGGCAGGTTCTGGTTCGTGTGGCTGCCTGCGGGATTTGCGGCAGCGACGTGCATGGCTATGACGGTTCGACAGGGCGGCGAATTCCGCCGATCGTGATGGGCCATGAAGCCGCTGGAACGGTGACCGCTGTTGGGGCGGGGGTCACCAAGTTCTCTCCAGGGGAGCGAGTGTCGTTCGATTCGACCGTTTCCTGCGGCGAGTGCCGCTACTGCCGAAAGGGGCAAATCAATCTTTGTAACCGGCGGCAGGTGCTGGGCGTTTCCTGTGGAGATTACCGGTGCGCCGGGGCTTTCGCCGAATATGTCGTGGTGCCGGAGCACATCGTGTGCCGGTTGCCGGACAATCTCTCGTTCAGCGAGGCGGCGATGCTGGAAGCGGTGGCGGTGGCGCTGCATGGCGTCTCGCTTTCCAAGGCCGCGGCGGGCGATACGGCGTTGGTGGTGGGAGCTGGGATGATCGGGCTGCTCACTATGCAATCGCTGCGGGCGGCGGGTTGCGAGCGAGTGTTTATCGCCGATATCGATGGCTCCCGGCTGACGCTGGCGAAGGCCGTGGGCGCGACCGAGACCCTGCAGGCCAGCGGGAAGGATCTTCTGGCGGAGGTATTGCGCCTTACCGGCGGAGAAGGCGCGGACGTGGCGATTGAAGCGGTGGGGATCGATGCCACGGTGCGGGGGGCGATTGACTGCGTTCGCAAGGGCGGCACCGTAGTGCTGGTGGGGAATGTAACGCCCGAGGTTACGCTGCCGCTGCAGAAAGTGGTGACGCGGCAGATTCGGCTGCAGGGTTCATGCGCGTCGGAGGACGAATTCGGGCGGGGAATTGAGCTGGTGGCTTCGGGAGCGATACAGGTGAAGCCGCTGATCACCGCGGTGGCTCCGCTGGAAGAAGGGCCACGCTGGTTTGAGCGGCTGTATGCGCGCGAGCCGAATTTGATGAAGGTGGTGCTCAGTCCGGAGATGAGTTCATGAGCGATGGGCTGTTCGACCTCAGCGGGCGGGTGGCGATCGTCACCGGCACCAGCCGCGGGCTGGGGCAATATCTGGCGCGGGCCTTGGCGAAGGCGGGGGCCGATCTGGTGTTGACCAGCCGGAGCCGCGAATCGCTGGCGCCGTTCAAGGCGGAGGTAGAAGCGCTGGGGCGGCGGGCGGTCGCGCTGGAACTCGATGTGCGGAAGCTGGAGAGCATCGAACGGATGGCGGGCGAGGCTGAAGCCGCGTTTGGGCGCATCGACATCCTGGTGAACAATGCGGGCTGCAACGTGCGCAAGCCGGCGCTGGATGTGACCTGGGATGATTGGAACCTGATTTTGGATACGAATCTTCGGGGAAGCTTTTTTGTGGCACAGGCGGTGGCGCGGCGCATGATTGCGCGCGGTTACGGGAGGATCATCAACATCGGTTCGGTGACCAGCGTTGCCGGATATGCGGGCCTGGGCCCTTATGGGGCGAGCCGCGGCGGCATCCGGCAGTTGACCATGAGCCTGGCGGATGACTGGGGCAAGCACGGCGTCACGGTGAACTG
>DATJXG010000212.1:0-6550 GCA_035500455.1 Terriglobales bacterium
CACCTCGCTGGGGGAGATCGTGAACGCGCGCACGCTCGAGACGCAGATCGCCCGCCTGCTCTCCAATCCCTACGCCGAGGTGCGGCGGCTGGGGGAACTCTTGAAGCAGGCAGCGCGCCAGCCCGCCTACAACATCAACCAGGAAAACTGGCGCAAATTGGTCGAGGATGTCCGCGCGCTGGACCCGGCGCTGGGCGAGCGTGCAGCGCAAGAGCTGTTGAAGGACGTCAAGGCCGCGCCCACGCTGGTGAAGTACGCGGAGGCCAATCCCTACGAGATGGAGACGCGGCGGGAATTGCGCCAGGCCGCCGCCGAGCTCATGCAGGGCGCCGCCATCGCATCGGCGAAGACGGTGGAATTGCTGGAGGACGATCCCCTGGAGATCGAGCTGGCCACGACGCTCCTCTACGAGCACTGCCACCATCCCTACCGGCAGATCCGCGAGCGGGTGGAGGGGCTGAGCGGGGCGCGGCGCGGCGAGCTCATCGCGCTGGGCACGAAGCACCGCGGCAAGCACGACGAATTGCTGCGCGCCTTCTCCGCCGGGCAGCGCCTCCGCTTCGACATCCTCATGGACCTGGGCGGCTTCCGCGACATGCACCGCCACCGCCGCTGCGTGCAGATCGGCCAGGGCTTCACGACCCGCCACGGCTTCGACACCCCGCCGGAACTGGAAGCCGCAGGATCCCGCGACCGCTACGAAACGGTGATGCAGCGGGCGGCACAGTCCGTCGAGCGCATGGCGCAGTCGGGAGGGCCTGAAGCGGAAGAGAGTTCGCAGTATGCCATTCCCCTGGGCTTCCGCAAGCGCACCCTCTTCAAGATGGATTTCGCCGAGGCGGTGTACATCTCCGAACTGCGCACCACCCCGGCAGGCCACGCCTCCTACCGCAACGTGGCTTACGCGATGTACGAGGCTGTAGCGAAGAAGCATCCCGCCCTGGCCAAGTATTTCCGGGTGCAGGATGTACGCGAGCCGATAGATTTATTGCAGCGGTAAGAGCTACGGTAGTCCTAGCCTTGATGCATGCACATGCATGTTACAATGAAGGCGTGAGAACTACCGTGGAAATGAAGGCCGAGCACCGCAGCGCATTGCTGGCGCTGGCGGCGCGGCGGGGGGAAAAAGGGTTCTCCTCCGTTCTGGCTGAGGCCATCGAGGAATATCTGGACGGCGAACGGCTGCGCGCCCAAAGGCGTAAACAACTTCTCGCTCTCGCGGGTTCGCTCTCCGTCGAGGAAGGGCGGAGACTCCGGCGAATATCCGAGTCTTTGCGGGAGCACTGGCGTTGATTCTCGCCGACACCGACGTGCTGATTGATTACCTAACCGGGGTTCAGCCCGCAGAAAACCAGGTGCGGAAGTACATCGAGGCCGACGCCTTGCAAACCAGCGCCGTCACCTGTTTCGAACTTCTGTGTGGCGCTCGCGAAGGCAGGCGGGGCGACAAGACCCGTGACTTCGTCGCCAGCATTCCGGCGCTTCCCTTGGATCGCGAGTCGGCTGCGCTGGCTGCAGCAGTGCGTCAAAGACTGGAATCGATCGGGTCGGCAATCGGCATGGCCGATAGTTTGATTGCGGGTATTGCGCTCGCGAACGATCTGCCGCTGCTCACGCGCAATCGAAAGCATTTCCAGGCGGTGGAAGGGCTGCGGCTACTGCCGCTTGGCTAGGGTAAGAAGGCGGACCGGACAACAAGCTCTTGGGCCGGCAGCGATGCTTTGCGATCCCGGGAACCTGACGGGAAGTACATCCCTCTGCCGTGGCCTCTGCCGCGAACCATAATTACGTGTACATCACCTTCCGGTCGCCCTTCACAATCCGCCCCACGGTGTAGGCCTTCTCCCCAGCCCGCTCCAGCACGCTCTGCACTTTCTTGAACTTCGCCGAAGAGATAACCACCAGCATTCCCAAACCCATGTTGAAAGTGCGGAACATCTCGTCCGGAGGAACATTGCCCAAGTCGCGCAAGTGCTCGAAAATCGGCGGCACCGGCCAGGAACCGACCTCAATCAGCGCGGCCACGCCCCGAGGCAGCACGCGCGGCAGATTTTCCGTGATCCCTCCGCCGGTGATGTGAGCCATGGCGGAAACGCAATCGGCGGCCAGCAGCTTTTTGAGTACCGGCCAGTAGCTTTTGTGGGTTTTCATCAACTCATTGCCCACTTTGCCCTTGAGTTCGTTTACGTAAGTGTCTGGCGTGTAGCGGCCCACTTCGAAGAGTAGCTTGCGGGCCAGCGAGTAACCATTGGTGTGCAAGCCGTTCGAGGGCAGTCCCAAAACCACGTCGCCCACCGCGACCGCCTCACCGGTGATGATGCGGCTACGGTCCACCACCCCCAGGATAAAGCCCGCCAGGTCGTACTCGCCTTCGGCATAGAATCCGGGCATCTCGGCGGTCTCGCCGCCGATCAGCGCACATCCATTCTGTTTGCAGGCGGTAGAGATGCCTTCAATCACCTTCTCCGCCACTTCCGGAACCAGCATGCCGGTGGCGAGGTAGTCCATGAAAAACAGCGGGGTAGCTCCCTGCACGGCAATGTCGTTTACGCAGTGGTTCACCAGGTCGGCCCCGACCGTGGAGTGCAGGTTCATGGCAAAGGCGACTTTCAGTTTCGTGCCCACGCCATCGACGCTCGAGACCAGCACCGGGTCGGCAAACTTCTCTTTATCAATGGAAAACAGCCCGCCAAAGCCGCCAATCTCGCTGAGCACACCCTTGGTAAATGTTTTGTGCGCGAGATATTTGATTCGCCGCTTGGTGCGGTTGCCGCGTTCGATGTCGACGCCCGCGTCGGCATACGTAACGGTGGCGGCGTTGGGGTCGTGGGCCACGCGATTAGTCCAGTTCCTGGTGTGGAGTCGGAGGAAATCCGCTGAAATTCTGCTACCCGGAAAGCTTGATAAGCGGGAATTGTAGCACGTTACAAGGCAGCGGCACGGCGCCGACCGGCACTTCCGATTTCCCGAAAATGCGCACGAAAGTCGCCGGGGCCTTTGGCAAGCCTCCGTCGACACTAGTCAGGCTTATGCGATCCCCCACCCCTTAGTGAGTGACGTAGGTCGAGAAGTAATACACCAGCACGCCGAACAGGGCGAGACCAGAAATGCCGTAAGCGGTTAAAACCCAGGTGGCACGGCCTTCGTGGCGAATCTCGTGTGCCGGTTGTACTGCCGAAGATGCAGAGGAACTGCTAGGGGCCCGATGTTCCATGAAAACCTCCTGGTTTCGGAAACATCGTGGCGCTGGTTGGGCGTCACGGGCCTGCAGCAGGGCAGGCCAACGCCAGAAATTGTACTACCGAAGTCAAGGCAGCCAAAGGCCCGCGCGACTCATACCCGTTTACTCAACTGAGAACCGGGAACTGAGAACCGGCAACTGGTTTTCACCATGAAATCATTGGCCTTGCGCAAAAAGAGCCAGCCTTCTGCCGGCCCACGTCAGCGGCACTCGATTCTGGGCGAAAACCAGTTGCCAGATTTCAGTTCTCAGTTGTGGATCGCACTTCTGTGCGCAGTTTCCCGTTTTGGAACTTTTCCCACAAAAATATCTAAATTCGCCTTTTCTTCGCTGACGACGTAAGTGTATAATCCGCCGCAGTCGCACTAAATTTCACACTCATCTTCCAGGAGCTGCAGTCATATGGCCGACGAACGTATGAAAGCGATTGATCTGGCGCTTTCCCAGATCGAAAAGCAGTTTGGCAAAGGCTCGATCATGCGCCTGGGCTCGAAAGAAGCCATCGTGCCCATCGCCGTGATCTCAACCGGCGCGATTTCGTTCGACGCCGCCCTTGGTGTAGGCGGCTTTCCGCGCGGGCGCGTAGTTGAAGTCTTCGGACCGGAATCTTCCGGCAAGACTACCATCACCTTGCAGGTGATTGCTGAAGCGCAGAAGGCCGGAGGCATGGCTGCGTTTGTCGATGCCGAGCACGCCCTCGATCCCGGCTACGCCAAGAAACTTGGTGTGGATGTGGACAATCTGCTGGTTTCGCAGCCTGATTACGGCGAGCAAGCGCTGGAAATCACCGAAGCCCTGGTTCGTTCCGGTGCGATTGACGTGCTGGTGGTGGACTCGGTGGCCGCGCTCGTGCCCAAGGCCGAACTCGACGGCGAAATGGGCGACAGCCACATGGGCCTGCAGGCGCGCTTGATGTCGCAGGCACTGCGTAAGCTGACGGGAACTGTTTCCAAGTCGCGCACCTGCCTGATCTTCATCAACCAGATTCGCGAGAAGATCGGCGTAATGTTCGGCAACCCGGAGACCACCACCGGTGGCCGCGCCCTGAAATTCTACTCGTCGGTGCGCGTGGATATTCGCCGCATCGCCGCGATCAAAGAGGGCGACGTGGTCATCGGCTCGCGCACCAAGGTGAAAGTGGTGAAGAACAAAGTGGCCGCGCCGTTCCGCGAGTCGGAGTTCGATATCCTCTACGGCGAGGGCATTTCCCGCGAAGGCGATCTGCTCGACCTTGCGGTGAACAACAATCTGGTGGAGAAATCGGGCGCCTGGTACAGCTACAAGGGCGAACGCATCGGCCAGGGCCGCGAAAACGCCCGCCAGTTCCTCAAAGACAACAAAGACACCATGGCCAAGCTGGATACGGAAGTGCGCAAGGCGCTTGGACTGATTCCCACGCAAGCCCAGCCGGCGGCACAGACGGGTCCACAGGCCCCCGCTCAAGGGGCGAGTGGGAAGGTAGCCACCATGCCTACGGGCACCGACGCCAAAGCGCCCATGGCGCGAAGGTAGCGGCCCGCCGGAACCCTGCATTAGGCATTGTCATCCCGAGCGAAGCGAGGGATCTGGGTTTCTGCTCGTGGCGGAATGAGTGCCAGCGCAGGCAGGAACCCGGATCCCTCGCTGCGCTCGGGATGACAACTCTATAAGTCGTTGACTATCACGGCCCCCTTGCACTCGCGCCCATTTCAAGGTGTACATTGAACTCGCCTTATATAGGAGGAGTTCAATGCGCCAATCTTCGTACCAGTTCGTCTTTCGTCTTCTTTCCGCCCTCGTTCTCTTAGCGTCCGCCGCTGCAGCTCAAACTTCCGCTCCCGCGCCGCCGCCCATCCTGCTGGGCACGGCCTGGTATCCGGAGCAATGGCCCGAGTCGCGCTGGGACGCCGACCTCGTTCTCATGCAGCAGGCCGGCATTCACATGGTGCGCGTCGGCGAGTTTGCGTGGAGTCGCATGGAGCCGAGCGAAGGCCAGTACGATCTCGACTGGCTTGACCGCGCGATCACTGCCGCCGCCAAACACGACATCTACACGGTCCTTGGCACGCCCACGGCCGCGCCGCCGGCGTGGCTGACGCAGAAGTATCCGGAAACGCTGCGCATGGAAGAAGACGGCCGCTACGCCGAGCACGGCAACCGCCAGCAGTTCAACTGGGCCAATGCCAAGTATCGCGAGCTGTGCCGCAAGATCGCCGAGCAGATGGCCAAGCGCTTCGGCCACAACCCCTGGGTCATCGGCTGGCAGATTGACAACGAGTATGCCGACGTTTCCTTCGATCCCGACACCAAGGCGCAATTCCAGCAATGGCTGAAAGCCCGCTACGGCACCCTCGACAACCTGAACGACCGCTGGACTACCGCCTACTGGAGCGAAACTTATTTCGACTGGAACCAGGTCCCCATCGAGACGCGCGACGGCAACCCCGGCCTGCTGCTGAGCTGGAAACGCTTCGTCAGCGATACCTGGCGCAGCTACCAGAAAAATCAGCTCGAGGTGATCCGCGCCAACGCCGATCCGCGGCAGTTCATCACCACCAACATGATGGGCTGGTTCGACGGCTACGATCACTACACCGTGAGTCAGGACCTCGACCTCGCCTCCTGGGACGACTACGTAGGCGAAGGCCAACTCGATCCCGCCAAGAACGGCGCGGCCCACGATCTCACCCGGGGCTTCCTGCGTAAGAATTTCTGGGTGATGGAAACTCAACCGGGATTCGTCAACTGGGCGCCGGTGAACAATTCGCTGGATAAGGGAGAGGTCCGAGCCATGGCGTGGCACGATATCGGCCACGGCGCCGACGCGGTGAGCTACTGGCAGTGGCGCAGCGACCTCAACGGCCAGGAGGAATACCACGGCACCATCGTCGGGCCCGATGGCACGCCGGTGCCGCTCTATCCCGAAGTTGAGCGGATTGGCCGCGAATTCGCCAAGGCTGGTCCGGCGCTGGCGGGAACTTCCCCGAAATCCGAGGTGGCGATCCTTCATTCTTATGACAGCCGCTGGGCCATCAACTGGCAACGGCACAACGAGAACTACGATCCGGTGGAAGAGATCATCAGCTACTACAAGCCGCTGCGCGCCATCAGCCAGTCGATTGACATCGTGCCGCCTACCGTCCCGCTCAGCCAGTACAAACTCGTGGTTGCGCCCGGCCTGAATGTTCTCTCGGATGACGCCGCGAAGAATTTGATCGAATATGTTCGCCAGGGCGGGCACCTGGTGCTGGGCCAGCGCACCGGCATGAAGAACGACGACAACGGCTTGCAGACCGAGCGCCAGCCCGGGCCGCTGGTCGATCTGCTGGG
>DATJXG010000213.1:0-4509 GCA_035500455.1 Terriglobales bacterium
TGAGGTCGGTGCGCAGAGAGCCAGCAGCAGGGTGACAGAAAGCACCAGCCAGCATTTCGAGTTCATAGGGATCGCTCGCGAGCGGAGGCCCATGCGGGGCCACGGAAATTGATGCTTAAAAATGCCGTGTCATTGTGCGCCTGCGGCGCTCATCTTTCAATAGAAAAATTACTTTGCTATTGACAATCCAAACTGCGGCGGACTAGAGTTCAGCGTTTTGGGTCTGTCGCCTCGATTCGCCAAGCTCCTCGGGGACAGCCTTGCTGGTCCGTTCTTCCGTAGAATGCAGGGATGCAGCCGCCGACCATGCCCCGGGCGACCTCACATACCGATCTCAAAGTCGGACTTTTCGGCATCGGCCTGGACGCCTACTGGCCGCAATTCCAGGGCCTGGAGGAACGGCTGCGGGGTTACACCGAGCGCATCGCCCAGAAGCTGGAAAAAGCCGGCGTCCGCGTAGTGAGTCTTGGATTGATCGATACTCCAGAAAAAGCCATGGAAGCCGGCCACGAGTTTCGCCAGGCCGATGTCGATCTGATCTTTCTGCACGTCACCACTTATGCCCTCTCATCCACCGTTCTGCCGGTGGTCAGGCGGGCCAAAGTTCCGGTCATCATCCTTAATATGTCGCCGTCTGCGGCCATCGATTACGAGTCCTTCAATCGCCTGGGCGACCGGACCAAAATGACCGGGGAATGGCTGGCATACTGCCAGGCATGTCCGGTGCCTGAGATTGCCAACGTCTTTAACCGCTGCCGCATTCCGTTTTTTCAGGTCAGCGGCATACTGGAGGACGATCCCATTGCCTGGGGCGAAATCGGCGAGTGGCTGGATGCGGCCCGCGTGGCCCATGCCATGGAGCACAATCGGCTGGGTGTGATGGGGCACTATTACGGCGGCATGCTGGACATCTATTCCGATCTCACGCAGCAGTGTGCGTATTTCGGCGGGCACATTGAGATCGTCGAGGTTGACGAGCTGGCGGCGTTGCGCCGCGAAGCCGGTGCCGCCGAAATGGAGAACAAAGTCGAAGAGATCCATCAGAAGTTCGACGTGCAACCCGATTGCCCACCGGAAGAGCTGGAGCGCGCCGCTAGAACATCAGTTGCCCTCGACCGGATGGTGAAGAACCACAAGCTCGGATCGCTGGCCTACTACTACCAAGGCACGGGGAACGCCGCGAATCAAGACGCCATCAGTTCCATCATTCTTGGAACCAGCCTGTTGACCGCCGGCGGAGTCCCCGTGGCCGGCGAATACGAGATCAAGAACGTGCAGGCCATGAAAATCATGGACTGCTTTGGCGCCGGCGGCTCCTTCACTGAATATTATGCGGTTGATTTCAATGATGACGTTGTCCTGATGGGGCACGACGGCCCCGGCCACATCGCGATCGCCGAGGGTAAGACGAAGGTGCGGCCGTTGCAGGTGTATCACGGCAAAGTCGGCCGCGGGCTCTCGGTGGAAATGTCGGTGAAGCATGGCCCGGTGACGCTGCTCTCGGTGGTGCAAACTGTGGATGGCAAGCTGCAGTTGTTGACCGCGGAGGGCCAATCCGTGCCCGGCCCGGTTCTCGAAATCGGAAATACCAACAGCCGTTACCGCTTTCCCATCGGAGCGCGAAGTTTCATGAATGAATGGAACGGCCACGGACCGGCGCATCACTGCGCGGTGGGCGTGGGGCACGTCGCGGGCAAGTTGAAGAAGCTCGCGGCTTTGCTCGGTATGGAATGCGTTCGAGTCTGTTAACGGCAGCTGTTGCTTTGGCAATCCGCACCCGAGGACACTTATGAATCCAAATCCGGCGATCGGCGTGGTCTATCACTGGCTGGGCGGCCTGGCATCCGGCAGTTTCTATGTTCCGTTTCGCGGCGTGAAGCGTTGGGCGTGGGAGACCTACTGGCTGGTCGGTGGATTTTTCAGCTGGATCATCGTGCCCTGGGTATTGGGCCTGCTGATGACCCGCGACCTGATGGCGGTGATTCGCGAAGCGCCCGCCAGCAGCCTGTTCTGGACCTATTTTTTCGGCGTGCTGTGGGGACTGGGCGGCCTCACCTTCGGCCTCACGATGCGTTACCTGGGAATGTCTCTGGGGATGGCGATGGTTCTGGGATACACCGCGGCGTTCGGCACTCTGATGCCGCCGATTTTCCGCGGAGTGTTCGTCTCGGAAGTTTTGGGCACGCGCTCAGGAGTCGTAATCCTGGTCGGCATTGCGGTTTGCCTGATCGGGATTGCCTTCGCCGGAGCGGCCGGCGTTTCCAAAGAGCGCAACATGCCCGCGGAAAAGAAACGCGAGGCCATTAAGGAATTCAACCTGAAGCGCGGTGTGCTAGTAGCGACCTTCTCCGGCGTGATGAGCGCCTGCTTCGCCTACGGGCTGGCTGCCGGCGATCCGATCAAAGCGATTACAATCCAACACGGCACTCCCGGGCTCTGGCAGGGCCTGCCGGTCCTAGTAGTGCTCCTTCTGGGCGGATTTACCACTAATTTCATCTGGTGCCTGATCCTCAATATCCGCAACCACACTTTGTATCAGTATGTGGACCCTAACATTCATGGCGAGGTTCCCAGCCGTAATCAAGAGCCGATTCTGGAAAACGCTATCGACGCTCCCGCTGAAGAAGTGGCGGTGGCCGCCGCCGTGGCCACCGAGCCGGCCACAGCGCGGGCTCCGATGCTGGCGAACTATTTCTTCTCCGCTTTGGCGGGCACGACGTGGTATTTCCAGTTCTTCTTTTACACCATGGGCGAAACCCAGATGGGGCGCTACAAGTTTTCCAGTTGGACGCTGCACATGGCGAGCATCATTATCTTCAGCAGCCTGTGGGGAATTGGCCTGAAGGAGTGGAAAGGCGCGGGTGCAGTAGCAGGGAACCTGCTCGCTCTCGCACTCCTGCTGCTCGTAGGATCGACCGTCATCGTCGGCTACGGAAATTATCTCGGACTGCAGCACTAGACTCTTCGCGGCGAGGATGCTGGCCCTACTCTCCGAATGGAGGGTGGCCAATGAGGCTCGGATCGTAGGCGTGCAGCGCTGCCAGCTTGTCTTCCGGCACAAAAGGATCCCAGGATTTCACCGGCTCGGCCTCGGACAGTGCTGATGCAGTTTCGAACTGCAGCGTGATGATCTCTTGGGCGCGAACCGGGAGCGAGTAGCGCGTCGATTTCGGGAGAGTCTTGAGTTTCCGTCCGGTCAGGTCGGTCAGCGCCGCGCTTTTGTGAGGCAGCGAGAGTTGGAGTTCCGCGGTCCCGGCTGATCCCAGGCATTCGACCAGGCGCACTTCGATGTGATCTCCTTCCCGGCGCAGCGCCTCGACGATCACGTTGTCCGAAGTTTCCAGAAATGACCGCGCGGCCGCGGCCGACCGTCCGGCAATGACCACCGGCTCGCGGTTGTATTCCCATGCCATTTGAGGAATGCGGGCATCCTGCCAGGAAGCTTCGTGCGCAACGATTGAATATGGCAGCACGTGGCGCCCCTTGCCGCTCAGCCAGGGATTCTCATAGCCGACGTACTTGTCCTCCGCATTCAGCAGATAAAGGATCGGAGTGCGCTCGTTGATTTCGCGGCCGCTGAGGCCGCGGTCGAAAATCGCCACCCCGCCGCCATTCGCCAGCGAGTAATCGCTCCAACGGACGGCAGGCACGATTCCCTTGGTCCATCCATGCAGGTCGGGATCCGGCTTCGACCAGGCTCCGTGCGAGAAACCGTATGGGATAGCGCGGCGAATCTCGGTCACGTCCTCCGCGAGCGGAAATTCCGCGACCACGATCGTGTAGTTGGGAACATCGTTGAGTTCGGTTTCGAAGTCGATCCGGGGATGGTCGTGATGGAAGCGGATGGTGCGCCGAAGTGCGCCACCTCCGTAAAACGTTCCACTGATTTCTACCGTGGTTGCGAGCGGCCCCTGCTTGACTTGAATCGTAGAAGGCTCATCGCTGGAAGTTGCCAGCCGGGTGCGCCCGGGACGCGGCGGCATCTTGTCGCCGGGATCATCCTTCTGCCTGGCGGTGGGCCGCTCCGCGACGATGACGTTAGCAGGAGCAGCAAGCAACTCGCGTCCCGACTTTTTCAGTTTAAGACTTGTTAGTGCGCCACTCTTGGGATCGATTCGGACAGCGTAATGATTGGTGTCGATCGTATCCGGCAGCTCGATGGAATGCGGCGCGGCGGGCGCTTCTAACGACAGCTTCCAACCGCCGGCGCTGACCGGTGGCATTTCGAGGCGGCACAGCACCGTGCCATCGGACAAAGCCTCGCAATCGACGCCCTCCAGACTCTTTCCCGCGGGCAGTTGCAGCGCGACGGGATCGCTTCGTTTCCAATTCAGGGGATTGAATAATCCGACGTGGTCCCCCGCGGCGAGAAGCGCGCTGCCCGAGGAATCGAAGACCTGACCGGTTGTTTTCTCCACCCAATTGAAGCGATCCTGAACATCCCATGACTTCTCGTTCACGAAGACCATGCCTCCGGCCGAGCCCCAGATGGTGTTGCGGTCCATGTTC
>DATJXG010000214.1:0-7144 GCA_035500455.1 Terriglobales bacterium
CGGCGGATGGTTCGACAACGAAGTTGGCGCCGACATCGAAGCCAAATCCATCAGCCACGAGCACACCTACAATGAAGACACCGCCGACCCCGAAAAGCTCGAGTCCACCCTGATGCGCCTCTCCGAAATGGTCGGCCGCCGCCTGCGCGAAGCCGGATTTCACGCCCGCACCGTGCAGCTGAAGTTGCGCTACAAGGACTTCACCACCGAGACTCGCGCCCGCACTCTCCCCCAACCCACCCAGCTCGACACCGAAATCTTCCAGCACATTCGCGAGCTCTTCTACAAGAACTGGCGCAAGGGAAGCCAGGTGCGCCTGCTGGGCGTGCAGACGTCGTCATTTCAGCAGGGCGAAGGGCAAACCGACTTGCTGGAGGGTGACCAGCGGCGCCGCTGGCAGCAGGCGCTCTCCGCCGCCGACCGCCTGCGCGACAAGTTCGGCGACTCCAGCGTCACCCTGGCCACCGGCCTCAAAGGCGGATTTCGCGAGCGCACCCACGAAAATCCCGCCAACCTGCCAGGAAAGAAAAAATCCAAATAGGATTCGCTCTCTCGGATCGTTTCC
The DNA here is from genome assembly GCA_035500455.1 of Terriglobales bacterium. Taxonomy (GTDB): domain Bacteria; phylum Acidobacteriota; class Terriglobia; order Terriglobales; family Acidobacteriaceae; genus DATJXG01. The sequence continues at coordinate 566 of DATJXG010000214.1, forward strand.
CTAGCCGGGATCAACCTCAGCAAGCTCGGCGGAAGCTCTCTGCGATCTCGGCGATTCACGCTTTGCCGCCGTCGGCCCCCTCAAATCTCCTCGCCCGAAAACCCAAAACAATCCGCTGAGATCGCATTCCTTCGTGCACCTTCGTGTACCCTTGGTGTCCTTCGTGGTGTGCTTTTGACCCTCTTGACGCGACCAGAAGACCAGGCTTTTCGCAAAGAAGCAGAAGCCGACCCGTTCACCGAGCTTGGGTCATACCATCCCCATCAGTTAAGATACCCACTTCCACATGGTTAACCTTTCTGACATCCAGGCGGCGCTCGGCCGCATTCGCGATTCCGTCTATCTCTCCCCCTGCGCCCGCTCGGAGACTTTCTCCCAGCTCACCGGCAACACCATTTACCTCAAGCTCGACAACCTGCAGCGCACCGGCGCCTACAAAGAGCGCGGCGCCCTCAACAAGCTCCTCACCATGAGCCAGGAGGAAAAGGCCCACGGCGTAATTGCGGCCTCGGCAGGAAACCACGCCCAGGGAGTCGCCTATCACGCCGGCCGCCACAAAATCCGCGCGCAAATTGTGATGCCCCTCACCACCCCCCTGACCAAAGTCTCAGCCACCAAAAGCTACGGCGCGGACGTTGTTCTGCACGGCGCAAACTACGACGAGGCGTACGAAGAAGCCAGAGAGCGCAGCCGCAAGGAGCATCTGACGTTCGTCCACGCCTTCGATGACGACGCTGTCATCGCGGGGCAGGGAACCATGGGCCTGGAAATCCTGCAGCAGCACCCCGACGTGGAAGCCATCGTCGCCCCCATCGGCGGCGGCGGATTGATCGGGGGCATCGCCTGCGCAGTGAAGGAAAGCAAGCCCAAGGTGCAGGTCCTGGGGGTTCAGCCGGCGCGCCTGCCGTCCATGCAGGTGGCCATCGCCGAGGGCAAGCTGGTCACTCTCAATCCCGCCGCAACCATCGCCGACGGCATCGCCGTCCGCCGCGCCGGCGAGCGCACCCTGCCTCTGGTGCAGAAGTATGTCGATCAGATCGTGACCGTGGACGAAGAAGAAATAGCCAACGCGATTCTTCTCCTGCTCGAGCGCGAGAAGACCCTGGCCGAAGGCGCCGGAGCTGCCGCCATCGCCGCCATGCTCAACCACAAATTCACGCTCAGCGGCAAGAAAGTCGCCGTCGTGGTCACAGGCGGCAATATCGACGTCACCCTGCTCTCCCGCATCATCGAGCGCGGCCTGGTAAAAGATGGCCGCCTGGTCCGCCTGCGCGTCCACCTGCCGGACTATCCCGGCGCGCTCAACCGCCTCACCGGAATCCTCGCCCAGCACCGCGCCAACATCGTAGAAACCTCCTACGACCGCGCCTATTACGGCGTGAACCTGGGCGATACCGCCATCGATATCACCATGGAAACCCGCGGCCCCGACCACATCGCCGAGCTGCTATCCGCCCTCGGCGCCGCCGGCTACGTCCACGAAAGAGTCTCGTAGGGGTGGCTCGGGCGCCGTCGCCCGCGAATGCGTCAATCATGAAACAACTCGCGGCCTGACCGCGAATCCAGCCAATCTCGACCACCGGCAAACCCTGGTTCGGCTGACGCTTTCGCGGGCAAGCCTTCCCGCGCCACATCCCTACACCTCCCACGAAACAGCGCCCACCAACTCCCGGTCTGCCTCCAGTTCCGTCCCTAGCGAGAGATTCGGCTCCTGCAGAGCACGCAGCAGCGCATCCAGGATGGTCCGCAACGAATGCGGGCTTTCATTCAGCACGCGCTTCATACTCTCGCGGTCCACCGCCAGTTCACCAATAGGCCGGAACCGCCGCGTCTCCCGCTCGACCACTCCTCCGGGGCCGCGTTGCAGCGCCACACGTATTGGCTTCGCCATGGCAAACGGATAGTCCAGGCTCCCCGTGGTCATCCAGTGCACCACCAGTTCCTGCACGTGGGCCGCGCTGCAAGCGGGGTGAATGCCCGCCCTGCCCGCCAGATGCCGGCTCCAGTGCAGGATCTGCAGTTTGTCCTCCAGATGGTTTTCGCTCACCAGGAACCAATCCCCGGTGTCGGCTTCGATTTCTCCGCAGATAGAACAGGTGTGAGTCTTGTCATCGTTCATTCGGTAGCCCTCTCAGTGCTGCGCCACCAGGTTTGCGAGTCTGACTTCCCGCGCGGCGTGCGGCAACTCGTGAAAGTTGGGCACTGCCGTGCTTCTCTGTCCCGCACCCGGCAGGGGCACTGCCACCACGCCCCGTCCCCGCACGAATGTCAGGGTAAGCAGAGAAGAACATTTGTCGCACAGCCAGAAGCGTTCCACTTGACGCGACGTTCTGGTCTTGCGCAACGACACGCCCCGTGCCAGTACAGCATAGGAGGAGGGCTCAATTTCCACCTGGAACAATTTTCCTTCGTCCAGGCGGCGGAACGGGCTGGCGCAATTCGGGTTGGCACACTTATGTAGCATCGGCTGTCCTCGTTGACGAAAGCAGCCGCTGGAAGCGGCGCATTGGCATTCTGTTGTGCACGTAGGTACCCAGCAAAAAGCAATACCCTGCCTTGCGCCAACTTCGCTCAAACGCTGCACTTGTCTCTGTGCTACACTGCGGCGGCCGCCCCAGGTGCCGACCCTCAGTCAGGACTGCCGGTATTTCGGCAGTCAACTGCAAATTTTTGCCGATCCCCAATCCCGACCGGAGTCTCCATGAGCGCCGAAGAACTTCACGAACTACATGAACATGCGGAACACGCCAAACATAATCCCGCCCTGGCTCCCGTCACCTTGACCATGGCGGTTCTGGCGGTTGTGGTCGCCACCGTCTCCCTGCTCGGCCATCGCGCCCACACCGAGGAAGTCCTGCTCCAGGCCCAGGCCAGCGACCACTGGGCGCAATACCAGGCCAAGAGCATCCGCCGCCACAGCGACGAGCAATTTAACGACATGGCCGCCCTCATCACGGCCAAGAGCAGTGAACAGGCCGCCAAACTGCAGGAGAAATACCAGGCCGAGGCGGACCGCTACCGTGACGACCAGAAGGATCTGGACGCCGAAGCCCGCAAGCTGGAGCAGGAAACCGCCCAGGAGCGCAAACGCGCCGACCGTTTCGATTTGGGCGAAGTTTTTCTGGAGATTGCTCTGGTAGTAACCTCGATCACGCTGCTGTCCGGCAAGCGCGCCTTCTGGTACGCCGGAATGGTGATGGGAGTGGCAGGTATAGCCGTAGCGGTAACGGGATTGCTGATTCAGTAAGGCGGTTAAACCCTTCTACTCTCCCATCACCTTCACGATCAACCGCTTATCCCGCTGCCCGTCGAACCTCCGCGTAGAAAATTCGCTGCCACGGCCCCAGATCCAGCCGCCCCGCAGTGATGGGCACGATCACCTCGTGGTGAATCAACAGCGACTTCAGGTGGGAATCTCCATTGCTCTCGCCGGTCTCATGATGCTTGTAATCGCGCCGGAAGGGCGCCAGCTTCTCCAGCCATTCGTCAATGTCTTCAATCAGGCCAGACTCGTTGTCATTCACGTAAACCGCAGCCGTAATGTGCATCGCCGAAACCAGAACCATGCCGTCCTGGACCCCGCTCTTCCTGACAATAGCCTCCACTTGCGGCGTAAGATGAACGTATTCCCGGTGATTCTTGGTGTGAAACTTTAAGTATTCAGTATGAAATTTCATGCCTCTTCACCCTGACTGAGAACTGAGATCTGGCAACTGAGAACTGATCTTCGCCCGACAACGCCTTGGCCAGCAGATAAGCAGATCATTTCTTCGAAGCCCGCTCGGCAACGATCTTCTCCCGGCGCGCCTCCTCCACTTGCATCTGCTGCACAGTCCCAACCACCAGCGGCGAGTACAGCGCCCCCACCCACCGCGGATTTTTCCACTCCGGCTGTGTCAAGGCTGCCTGCAAATAGTTCCCCATCGCCGCGTCGCGCTCGTTCGCCAGCCACAGCGTAACCGCCAGCGCCATGCTGTAATCCGCCGAGACCCCGCGGCTGGTGTCCACCGATCGAATGCTATGCCGGGCGTCATCCAGAGTGCGGTTCTGAATCTGCACCCACGCCCGCGCAATGGAATACCTTCCTTCATCCGGCCGCTGCTGGATCGCGTCATTCAGAACCTCCAACGCCGCCGCATAGTCGCCGGCCATGTAATACCAGCCCCCTAACTCTCCCAGCCATTGCGGGCCCCATTCGTCGATGATGTGGTTGCGCGCGGCGGCGGCAGCGCTCTGCACCGGCCCTGCATCGCCCGCCAGCAGCGCCAATCCGGCGGCTGGTGGCGTAAGCTTCACGTCGTCCTTATCGGGCAACGTGTCCATCCAGTTGCGGAACGCGGCGGCCGCCTCCCGCCGGTTCGCCGCAGCCAGCGCCAGAGCGTATTCATTGATCAGTTGCGCGTCAGCGTGATCCACCTCCAGCGCCTTGCGAAACGAGGCCGCAGCCTCCGCGAAATCCGCCTGCGCGAACTGCGCCCGCCCCAGTATCCACAGAGCATGTTCCTGCCTGGGACGTAGTTGCAGTGAGCGCAGCGCGATCTGTTGCGCTTCGGGATATTTGTGCGCGTTGAGCGCATCTTCAGCGCGTGAAGTCCAGAACACGAACCCAACTTCCAGATCGCGCTCAGGATGAACTCTCCAGCCTTCGCTGGCGATCATCTGCCGGATTTGCGCGATGCGCTCCTGCGCCGGGGGGTGCGAACGGAAATATCCGCCCAGCGTCTGCTGCGCCACCCTGGAAAGCTCCTGTTCCGGCGTGCGGGCATGAGTTTCATATTCTTCATACAGGCGCTGGAAAGTCTCAAACATGCGGATCGCCCCGTTGGGCGAGTAACCGGCTTCGACCGCCAGCCGCGTTCCCTCGCGGTCCGCTTCCAGTTCCTGGTCTTTGCTGTAGCCGGCTTCGAACACGTGGATCGGCAGAGCCACCACCGCGCCCAGCGGAATTTTGCGCAGCGCCTCCTCCTGCTGCACTCGCTCCGCGCAGTGGTAGTGGTCGATGTGCTCGATCTCATGGCCCAGGACCGCCGCCAGTTCGTCTTCGCTATCCATCAACTCCAGCAGTCCTTCGCCGATGTAAACGTGGCCTCCCGGCAGCGCGAACGCGTTCACAAAATATTTCTGCGGCAGGTAGTGAAACTGGTAGGGCAGCCGGCGATGGGCATGCGTCGCCAGTTGCGACCCTACTCGGGTGACATAGTCCTGGACCAGCTTGTCCTCGGGCGTTCCCTCCGGCGCGTGCGAATAGGCGGAAAAGCGCGCCATCTGATCGCCGATCCGAATCTCCTCGTCGTCCGACATGCGCGTGAAATGCGCCGGCATGCGGGTGAGTTCGCGTTCGGTGTCGCCGATCAGGTGCAGGATCGCGTCTGCGCCGGCCTGGGCATCCACCTTGCGGCGCTCGCTCAAGACAATCGCCCCAACCCCCAGCAGCACGATTCCCACCAGTGCAATCCAGCGCTTCATAGGTATTGCCGTATCGCCTCGCGGTGCCGCGTGTAAAGAAACGACACCAGCAGCAGTGCCGCGCCCACGACAAATAAAGTGAGATAGCGGTCGCTGCCCTGCAGCCTCCAGACATCCACCAGGAGAATCTTGCCCACGCACAACAGCAGCAGTCCCAGGCCGGTCAGCCGGAAGCTTCGCTCATTGAGCGACAGCGCAAGCAGGAAGATCCCCAATCCCTCCAAACCCCACGAGAGAGTCAGCATGCCGTAACGCATCTCCACCGCTAGGAGAGTAGTCAACAGAATCACGGCGACGAAGAAGAACACCTGCTCAGGACGGCGGCCCAGTGCCCGCAGGAACCGGATCAGCATGCCTCCGGTAGAGTCCTCGCCCTGGCGGCGCAGTCGAAGCAGAATCGGCAAGGCAAGAAAGACCAATGCCACGGTTGTCCCCACGCATACCCAGCGGCTCTGCAATGCCGGAGCGGGGAAGTAGCTGCGCTCGTAAAAATTGTGCAGCACTGTCCGGAACAGCACCCCGAAAATCACCAGGATGCCTTGCCGCAGAAAGACTCTTCGCCCGCTGCGCCACGCGATTGCTACTAGGGCGAAGGCCAGCGCCGCCCAGGCCGCGCCCACCCAGTCCGGGGGCAGTTCAAAGCGCATCAGCGCGGCCACTGAGATCGTCCCCAGCCAGCAGCTAAGCTCAGCTGGGCGAAGCTTCCGCTCGAGGGAAGTCAATTGCTCGCCCTCGCTGCCCAGGCGCGAGTAGCCATAGAAAAACGCGAGCGCCAGCGGGAGCACGGTGTAAAACCGCGGACTGATTTCTCCCGGCTGTCCGGCAGCAGAGAGATTCACAAAGAAAATTCTGACGAAAGCCGCCAGCATGGCAGCATAAGCCTGCAACCGCAGCGCCTCGGAACGGCGGCTCAATCCCACTTCCAGCAGCAGCAATCCGCCGACGGCCCAGGCCACCGCCACTCCCACTGGCCGAAGCTCATACCACGCCAGCAGCCCAAGCAGGAACGACGCCGCCCAGGTATAAATTCCGCCCACCGAAAACGCCGTCAACCCCCCCGCGAGCGAGTCGGCTTCTCCGCTCCAGCTCCAGCGCGAAGCGAAGTAGAGCAGA
>DATJXG010000215.1:0-6228 GCA_035500455.1 Terriglobales bacterium
GTCGGGGGTCAGGGGTCGGGGACTCAAGCTGATCAAAAGGTCCCGGCCGCATCTGTTCCAATCGCAGTGATCAGTTCCGAGTCGCCTGCCGAGCCCGCTCCGAGCCCCGCAGCCTCTGCGCCCCGGCCCCTCACCCCTGGCCCCCGACCCCCAGTTTCCGAGGCGCCCGCCCAGCCTGCTCAGAGCCCAGCAGCCTCTTCGCCCCGACCCCCGACCCCCGACCCCCAGTTTCGAGCCCCCGGCCCCCCAACTAATGTCCACCTACCTTTCTACTCGCGATATCGATTGGACCATGCTGCTGATTGCGCTGCTGATCTGCGCTGTGGGTGTTCTTCAGATATACAGTGCCACGCGCGACACCGACTACACCTCTGCCTGGTGGAAGCAGATCGTGTACGTGATCGGCGGGCTGGCCCTGATGTGGGTCGCCATGTCGATCGACTATCACAGCGCACTCCATTGGGTGCCGTTGCTCTACGCGGGGGGCGTGGTATCGCTGCTGGTCACATATTTCGTCGGCCAGAAAGCCTACGGGTCTACCCGGTGGATCCCTTTGCCGTACGGGATTCATTTGCAGGTATCGGAATTTGTCAAGCTGGTGATAATATTGTTGGTAGCCCGCTACCTGACTGATTTGCGCAGTGATGAGTTGGAAATACGGGAAATGCTGAAGTTGGCGGGCCTGGTGCTGGTGCCCACCGCGCTGGTAGTCAAACAGCCGGATTTGGGAACGGCGCTTACGTATCTCGCAGTTCTGGTAGCGTGTTCGTTTCTTGCCGGGCTGCGGTGGAAGTATGTGGCCGCCATTGCCGTAGTGGCGGTGGTCGTGCTTCCGATCAGCGTGCATTTCCTGAGTGATTACCAAAAGGGGCGCATCGAAAGTTTCCTGGATCCCGAACGCGACCCGCAGGGCAAAGGATATCAGCTCATTCAATCGCAGATTGCGGTTGGATCGGGCGGAATGTTCGGCAAGGGAGTAACCAAGGGGACCCAGACGCAGCTCCGGTTTTTGCCGGTGCCCCACAAGGACTTCATCTTTTCGGCCTTTGCCGAGGAGCATGGGTTCGCGGGTGTCGCCGTGATGTTGTCGCTGTTTTTCGTGCTGCTCATGCGAATCGTTCAGAATGCACAGACAGCGGCGGACCGGGTTGGAATGTACGTTTGTATGGGGGTGGCGGCTCTGCTGCTGTTCCACATCCTCGTCAATGTGGGAATGGTGGCGGGCCTGATGCCGGTTACCGGCATTCCGCTGCCTTTCATGAGTTTTGGCGGTTCCAGTATTTGGACGTTTTTTATGGCTCTGGGGCTGGTGAACAATGTTCGCCTCAGACGCTTTGTGAACTAAAGGAATCGGGAGCTGACAGAGGTTCCCCCGGGGCAACGGGCGCCTGGGCGCTCACCCGGGTTAGAGGAAAAGGTTCTTAGTGCGGGGGTGTCGAGGTTGTTCTACTCCACCCGCCGCCTATGCAGGACAGGCTGGCCTGTCCCTCCGAAAAAAGGAGACCCCATCCCTCACCTCTCCAATCTCCCGGGGAGGATTAGATGTCAAGAGAGTTAGTGATTTCCGCCAACCGGCACGAAACGCGCGTGGCGGTGCTGGAAGACGATCAGTTAGTCGAGGTTTACCATCAGCGCGAAAATGAATATTCCCTCGCTGGCTCCATTCACAAGGGCCGCGTCACGCGCGTTTTGCCCGGGATGCAATCGGCATTCGTCGACATCGGCCTGGGCCGCGATGCATTTCTATACGTCTCCGACTTTTTCGAAGATAACGAAGAATACGACAAGGTAGTCACCGCTGCCGAAGAGCGGGTTGCCAAACTCGACCGTCCTGCCGCCCCGCATCAGCCCGCGCCAAACGCTGCCGAGGCTCCGGCCGAAGGTCCACCGGTGACTGCCTCCGCGGAAACGGCGCCGCCTGACGCCGAGGCCCCCTCGCCAGCTCTGCTGCCGCCCGCCAGCGCGATGCACGGTCCGGGAGGCGACCGCCGGGGAGATCGGCGTGGACGACGTTCGCGCCGGGGCAGGGGAGGACGCGACAGAGGCCGCGGCTTGCCCGATTCCAAGTTCTACTCCCCGCGACAGGAAGGCGAGCATCGCTATCAGGCGCCGCCCGCACAGGGCGAAGTAGCGCCGGCTGAACCCGCTGCCGCGGCCACCGGGGAGGCGGATGATTTCCTGGTGCTCCCCGGCGAATCGCTCGCCAAGTACACCGAACCTGACGATGTGGAGCAGGCCTCCTGGCCTGCTCACGAGGCGGAGTCCGAGCCTGAGTACCGGGAATCCGCTCCGGCCGAGCCGGAAGCGGTCACGGCTCCCGAGCCCGCACCGCTTGAGGCTGCGGCACCGGCGGAAGAGCCGATGCCCGATCTGCTCGTCCGCGAAGCCGTAGCCGAGGCCCGCGCGGAAGGTGTGCAGGCCGCGGCGGAGGCGGTCCTGGAAAAAGAAGCTGCCGCAGTGCCGGTAGAAGAGCACCTGGCAGTGGAGGCGCTTTCCGAACCCGAACCGGAGCCTCTCGCAGAAGAGACTCCGTACGATACACCGGAAACTGAAATCGATCTGCTTGCCGCCGCTGTCGAGGTTCTGGAAGCCGCCGACGCCGAAGCAGCCTCGGTAGCCGCCGACGCCGCGATCGAAGGCGAAACCCAAATCGAAGAAGAAGGCCCCGAGCCGGCTCGCATTCCCACCAGCCTCACCGCCACCCTTCGCGAGCAGGGCCAGCGGCATCTGCATCGCATTTCGCGCCGCACACGGCGACGCGGGCGCGGCGGTGACCGCGGCCCCGTGCAGGAAGGCCAGCCGCGCCAGCAGTTGCCCGGCGAAGGCCGCGTCGAGCAGCGTTCCGCTCCCGAGCGCCGCGCTCCGCAGGAAGGCCGGGCCGAGCGTTCCGCCGCTCCGTCTATCTCCGACCTCCTCAAAGAAGGACAGGAAATCATCGTACAGATCGCCAAGGAGCCCCTCGGGCAGAAGGGCGCGCGCATCACTTCGCACATCGCGCTTCCGGGCCGCTTCCTGGTCTACATGCCGACGGTCGACCACATCGGCGTCTCGCGCAAGATCCCCAGCGACGAAGAGCGCCAGCGGCTGAAGCGCGTCCTGCAGAGCAACCGCACCGGCATTCCAGGCGGATTCATCGTCCGCACCGCCGGCGAGGGCCGCAGCGAAGAGGAACTTCGCGCCGACATGCACTTCCTTTACAATCTCTGGCTCGACCTGCGCCAGAAGGCTGAGCGCCGCAGCGCTCCCGCGCTTATTCATCACGACCTCAACGTGGTGGAGCGCATCCTTCGCGACCAGCTCACCAGCGCCTACAAGAGCGTGTGGGTGGATAACGAAGAAGTCTACGAGGCCGTGCTGCGCTTCGTGCAGCGCTTCCAGCCGGCGCTGGTCAACCGCGTGCGCATGTACACGCGCCCCACGCCGATCTTCGAAGAGTTCGGCATCACTGCGGAGCTGGAGAAAGCCCTGCGCCCGAAGGTCTGGCTCAAGAGCGGCGGCTACATCGTCATCAACCAGACCGAGGCGCTGGTGGCCATTGACATAAACACCGGCAAATACGTGGGCAAGTCGGCGCGCCTCGAAGACACCATCGTGAAAACCAATACGGATGCTATCAAAGAAATCGTGCGCCAGATCAGGCTGCGCGACCTGGGCGGCATCATCGTGGTCGATTTCATCGATATGGACGAGCGCAAGAACCGGCAGAAGGTGATGCAGGCGCTCGAGGAAGCCATGCGGGCCGACCGCGCTCCCTACAAGATTCTCCAGTTCAACGATTTCGGACTGGTTGCCATTACCCGCAAGCGCGTCAAGCAAAGCCTGGAGCGGACGCTGTGTACTCCCTGCCCGTACTGTGAAGGCGCGGGCTATGTGAAGAGCGCGCAGACCGTGATTGGCGAGATCCTGCAGGAAGCGCAGAAGATCGCCAACGCCATTGACAGCAAGGACGTGATGCTGCGCGTCTCTCCCGACGTTGCCAAGCTCCTGAAGTCGAACCAGAACACGTATCTCCAGGAGCTTGAAGAGATCCTTGGCCGCACGGTGTTTGTGAAGAGCGACCACCAGCTCCACCAGGAAAAATTCGACCTTGCGTGACGCGGGCCTTCTTGCCTGCGTGTGTTAATCAGTATCAGTATAGACAGGCCCTTCGCCTGTGCCCGAACCTCGGAGGAACCATGCCCCGCAACTGCCTTCTTCTTCTTGGTATCGTCTTCGCGGCCCACGCCGACCAGCTCACCCTCAAGAACGGCGATCGCGTGACCGGCGCCATCGTCAAGAAGGACGACAAGTCGATCACCATCAAGAGCGACGCCTTCGGTGAAATCACCGCACCTTGGGACCAGGTCGCCGCCATCACCGCTGACAAGCCCCTCACCGTGGTGCTCAAAGACGGCAAGACCGTCGAAGGCACGCTCGCGATCTCGGCCGGCAAAGTCGAGGTGGCCACCAAAGACACCAAGGTCTCGGCCGACATTGCGGACGTCCAGGTTCTGCGCAACGCGGACGAAGAAAAAACCTACGAGCGCCTGCAGCATCCACGCCTGACCGAACTCTGGACCGCCACCGGCACGCTCAGCCTGGCCGGCGCCGTCGGCAACGCCCGCACTCAGACCTTTGCCACCAGTGCCACCGGGGTCCGTGCCACCCGCAACGACAAAATCACGCTCAGTTTCGCCGCCGTCGATGCTTCGGCCACGACCAACGGTCTCAATGCCAAAACCGCGCGCGCGGTGCGCGGCGGCATCGCCTACGAGCACAACGTCAGCGCCCGGCTGTTCGTCTCCGTTTTTAACACCGACGAATACGACCGTTTCCAAAACCTCGACCTGCGCTTCACGGCCGGCGGCGGATTCGGTGTCCATGCGGTCAAGGGCAAGCGCGCCAGCCTGGATGTCAGTGGCGGCGGCGACTACGCTCACGAAAGCTTTTCCACCGGCGTGCGCCGGGCCAGCGGCGAATTCAACTGGGGCGACGATTACAGCCTGCAACTCAGCAAGGCTGTGGCGCTGGTTCAGTCTTTCCGGATGTTCAACAACCTCTCCAATACCGGCGAATACCGCGTGAACTTCGACCTGCGCCTGGCCACTACCCTCCGAAAGTGGCTTACCTGGAACGCGGCCGCCAGCGACCGCTACCTGAGCAATCCGCTGCCTGGCCGCAAAACCAACGACTTTCTGTACAGCACGGGAGTCGGAGTGTCGTTCAAGTAGCCGCGCGGAACAGGGCTACCGCGCCTCGTCCGCCGCCAGGTGGCACTTCTTGTACTTTTTCCCGCTGCCGCACCAGCAGGGATCGTTCCGGCCGATCTTCGGCTCGTCCCGCACGTACGGGCATCGTCCGGCTGTGATGCGTCGAAGCTCTCGCAGACCATCTCGTAAGTATCCGCCCCGTCATCTTCCGAGGGCACAAAGGGATTCTTCAGAAGATCCGCTTCGACGGTGCGGATCAGGCCCATCGATTCCTCCACGGTGGATCAACTCTCGCGGTTCGGCGGCATCCATGCTTCAGTGCGCCGAATACTGTTGCTGCGGCGGGTTCAGCGCGATGTTGACGGTTTTTTCCTCGTCGGTGATATCGAATATCTCTCCGAAGGTCTGGTAGCCCTTGGCAATCACTTGAATCCGGATCTTGCCTTGCGGAATCGAGGGAATCTGGACTTCGCCTTCCTCGTTGGTCTTCATCTCATACGTCGTGCGGACAGCTTTGCCCAGCTTGATGACCGAGTGTCCCTCGACGAATCGAACCACCACGCTTGCCCGATCAACGGGCTTGCCCACCTGGTTCTTGACCAGAATGTTGATCTTGGTCATGGGAGCGGCGGCAGCCGTCAGCGCAAAGGCGGCCAGCACGGTCGCCCAGATCGGCACAGTTCGCATCGTCTTTCCCCATTCAGGCATGCCTCAATTATAAAGCGCCGGGGCTGCTCCCGTTCGCCCTGCGCCTGCTAAAATGAAATCGTAGTACCCACTATGCCGCAACCGGATGGGGGCGCAACGGATTCGACGGGATTGAATCGTGGTGGGGAGGCGTGCCGGGTTCCGAGCTCCCGTAAAACGATCGGAAACCATAACTGCCAACACGCAGTTTGCATACGCTGCCTAATTAATTAGGTAGCCGCTCCAGCCGCTGAGCCCGCGCGGCGGTGAGTGAGCGTCATCTTGCGGGATAGGCCAATGGCTTCGGTCCGGAGCCGGCGGCTGAGACCCAATCGGGCTAGGGTGCCGCCGC
>DATJXG010000216.1:0-30051 GCA_035500455.1 Terriglobales bacterium
TTTGACGGGCCATGCTGCCGGATCGTCGGTCCTCATTCCGTCCCCCGCGACGCTGGAGTCGCAGGCCGGGGACTGAAACCAGGTTACTGAGACCAAGTGAATGCTGGGATGTTTTCATTCATGAGCGCAGGTCAATTCACAAACTCCGCCGCTGGCTTCGGAACGCTGCGGCAGTTTGCCCGCCGGGAGCGTCCTCTGGAGCGCTGCGAATTGTGCAGCCTCGGGCTGGGGCCGGTTCATTCTCATCTCATCGAAGTCGCGCAGCGGAAAATCCTCTGCACCTGCGAAGCCTGCGCGATTCTGTTCAGCGGCCAGGGAGTAAAGTTCAAGCGCGTGCCGCGCAGAGTTCTCTCCCTTCCCGCATTCCATCTCAGCGATGCCGAGTGGAACGGCCTGATGATTCCCATCAACATGGCTTTCTTTTTCAAGAGCAGCCTGGAGAACCGGGTCGTCGCGCTTTATCCCAGCCCGGCGGGGGCGACGGAGTCGCTGCTCGAGCTGGAATCGTGGAATGAGATTGTGGCACGCAACCCGATTCTCAATGAAATGGAATCCGATGTCGAAGGCTTGCTGGTCAACCGCCTGGGCTACTCCCGCGGATATTCCGCAGCCGAGTACTACATGCTTCCGATCGACGAGTGCTACAAGCTGGTCGGCCTGATTCGCATGCACTGGAAAGGCCTTTCCGGAGGCACGGAAGTGTGGCGCGAGTTGGGCGAGTTCTTCACCAGTCTGAAAGCTCGGTCAACTGAGATTTCTTCCGAAACCAGAGAGGCATCACAGTTGGAAGAGGGATTCCGTGCCTGAGTTGAGCTTCCAAGTCGAGGGCGTCAAAGTAGTTCCCGGCTCAGCCGCGCCGCTGCTCGCGTTCGCTCTTCGGCTCACAAATGCTGATCCCGACGAAGCCATCCACACTGTGGCGTTGCGGAGCCAGATTCAACTGGAAGTAACCCGCCGCAAATACACGCCCGAGGATCAGGAGCGCTTGCTCGATCTGTTCGGAGAGCCCAGCCGCTGGGGCCAAACCCTGCGCAGCTTGTTATGGACTCACGCCAGCCTGATCGTGCCCTCTTTCATGGGAGCAACGGTCGTGGAGCTGCCCGTGCCCTGCACGTTCGATTTCAATGTGGCTGCCACCAAATACTTCGACGGCCTGGCGGAGGGAGAGGTACCTCTGTGCCTGCAGTTCAGCGGCACGGTTTTTTATGCGAACCGCGAGGGCAACTTGCAGGTGGCGCCCATTTCCTGGGACAAGGAAGCCCGCTTCCGGCTGCCCATCAAGATCTGGCGCGACATGATGGAAACTTACTATCCCAACAGCGCCTGGCTGTGCCTGCACAAAGACGCTTTCGACCGGCTCTATCAATACAAAGTCCGCCACGGCATTCCCACCTGGGAGGAAGCGCTGGAGAGGCTCATCCCGTTGGAGGAGACGGTAGTCTGATGAATCTCACGATGGTCGGGCAGATCGCCAGAGCAGTGCTTTACGAGGGATACATGCTCTATCCCTATCGCCCTTCCTCCGTCAAAAATCAGCAGCGCTGGAATTTCGGCGTGCTCTGCCCACGGTCTTACAGCGAGGCGCAGAACGGCACCGAAGCCTGGCGAATGCGGACGGAGTGCCTCGTAGAGGGCAGTTCGCTGAGCGGACTCGAGATTCGTGTGCGCTTCCTGCAGTTGACCGCACGTTCCGTCGGCGAGTTGACCATGCCCCTGACTGACCTGCTGCCGGGTGAGGTTCCGGAATTCCGGACGGTTGAAAGTCTGACCATCGAGGGCCGTACCTACCAGCCTTGGCAGGAGGCGATGGAGCGGGAAATTATTTTGCCGGTCTGCAACGTCGAAGCCCTCGCCGGCGGCTCGATCACACAGGGTTTTGCGTTTCCCGCCGAAAGACACTATGAGCCTCTGCGGCAGTCCGGAGGCCAAGTCGTCGGCGTTCTAGTGCGCGATCGCAGTTCGCTTTCAGGCGAGGTGGAGGTCGCGGGAAAACGCCAGGGTGATGGTCTCTATAAAGTGAGCGTGCACATTCGCAATACCACCAGTTTTGGGAGAGGGACACCGGCCATTCGCGACGAAGCCCTGTTGCAATCCACGATATCGACGCACACCATCCTCGGCGTTCAGGACGGCAGCTTTGTCTCTCTGCTTGCTCCGCCGGAGGAGATGACCGCGCTGGCCTCGAGTTGCAAGAACGTAGGGACCTGGCCGGTGCTGGTGGGCGGAGAAGGCCAGCGCGACACCATGCTCTCCTCTCCCATCATTCTTTACGACTATCCCCAGATCGCGCCTGAGAGCGCAGGAGACCTCTTCGACGGAACCGAGATCGACGAGATTCTTTCTCTACGCATCATGACCCTCACCGATGAAGAGAAGCGCGAAATGAGCCAGTCCGATGAACGCGCCCGCCAGATGCTGGAGCGCACCGAGGCCATGCCGGCCGAGCAGTTCATGAAGCTGCACGGAGTTCTGCGCGGCCTGCGCCCGCTCAAGGAGCACACCCAATGAATGAATGGGAATGGCAGCTCCTCGAGGAGAAAGCTGCGGTCGATCATCTGGAAATTTCCGGGATCGAAGTGCGGCCCGGCAGCCGCGTCCGTCTGCGCCCCCGCAAGGGCGGCGATGTGATGGATATCGCCCTGGCCGGGCAGGTCGCAGCCGTGGAGCGCATCGAGCAGGACTACGACGGAAAGTATCACGTTTGCGTCGTTCTGGATGAAGATCCTGGGCGTGACATGGGCCTGCTTCGCCAGCCCGGCCACCGCTTCTTTTTTGACGCGGAGGAAATCGAGCCGCTCTCGGAGGCAGAATTGCGGCTGGCTCCGGCAACCGAAAAGCCGCGCATCCTGGTAGCCGGCATCGGCAATATCTTTCTGGGTGATGACGCCTTCGGCGTAGAAGTCGCGCGCCGAATGGCGGCGATCGAACTTCCCGCAAGTGTTCGCATCACCGATTTCGGCATTCGCGGCTTCGATCTGGCGTACGCTCTTCAGGACGGCTACGAGACCACGATCCTGGTCGATGCGTGCCCCCACGGTGACGCCCCGGGAACGGTGTATGTCATCGAGCCGGACTTGAACGCTCTGAACGATCCGCAGACTCCGCCTGCCGTAGAAGCCCACGCCATGAACCCGATGAACGTTCTCCGTATGGCCGCAGCGATGAATATCGAGCTGCGGAATATTCTGCTGGTCGGCTGTGAGCCGGAGACCTTGGGTGGCGAAGAAGGCTACATGGGCCTGAGCGCCCCGGTTGAAGCCGCCGTGGATCACGCGGTTAAGGTGATCGAATCGATTATCGAGAAAGTTTTGGGCGGGAAAGGCCTGGGTTCCGGCCTTGATTCCAAGGGTTAAAACATCCTGCATTCTAAGGAGACTGCCGTGGCAATGGAAAATGGAAATGGAAGCTTCACCGACAAGGACACCTTATTCATGCTCGGTGGTGTGGCGCTGGTGGTGTTCGGCGCCGGCCTGATTCTTACCAACCCGATCGTGCGGCGTTACATGGGACAGTTGGGCGTGGGTGATCTGGCCAGCCTAGCCCTGCCTGATCTGGACCGCTATTTGAAACTGCGGGCCATGTAAACAATGTAGGTCGGAGGGCACGTCAAACCAGGGCCCGGAGGAGATGGTTTGTCCATAGGGGGAACGCAGTCAGTTACCGCGGTTCGATACGTCATCGACGCTAAGGGCAGCAGGTTCACCGTGCGCGCCTTCGCCACCGGAATGCTTGCCGCCTTCGCCCACAGTCCCACGATTGCCATTCCTGACTTCGCGGGTGAGGTGACACTGCCCTCCGGTACTCTGGAGGATGCTTCTTTTCGGCTGGTCATTCAGGCAGCCTCGCTGGCTGTGATCGGTGATGTCCGCGACAAGGACCGCGACGAAATCGAGCACAGAATTCGTGACGAAGTGCTTGAAGTGGATGCTTTCGGGGAGATTATTTACGAGTGCCCGCGAATTTCGTCGGCGCAAAAGCTGAACGAAGGGCAATTTGTGGTGAAGATGGACGGAGAGTTGGCCCTGCACGGCGTTTCGCGGCACGAGCCCATTTCAGCGCGGGTCACGCTGAGCGACGGGACGCTTCACGCGGCCGGTGAGTTCTCCGTCCGCCAGAGCGACTACGAGATCAAGCCGGTCACTGCCGCCGGGGGTGCCATAAAGCTCAAGGATGAACTCAAGCTCTCCTTCGACATCACCGCGCGGAAACAGCCTTGAGACGCGGGAAGAGAGTACGATGGATAGGATGGATAAGCGCGATCAGCACCAGGAATCGCCGGGAGAGTGCCGCATGTGTCTAGCTATACCGGGAAAAATTGTCGAAATCTCTTCCGGCAACGCGGATTCGGCGCTGGTTGAAGTCGCCGGCGTCCGCCGCAAAATCGATCTCGGCCTGCTGCAAGACGACAAGCCGGTGCCCGGAGACTGGGTGCTCATCCATGTCGGCTTCGCCATGAGCAAGATCAGCGAGCAGGATGCACTCGAACAGATGAACACGCTCAAAATACTCGGCGAGGCGGAGGGCGCAATCCAGGAAGTGAAAGGCTATGGCCTCGAGGATGTAAATTAGCGCCTGCCCCGCGTGCAGACAGTGTGAGGGAGATGAGATTCGTTGATGAGTTCCGCGAACCCGAGTTGATTTCCAGGACTGCGGAAGAAATTCGCCGGCTGGCCGGTACCGAACTCCACTACCGCATGATGGAAGTCTGCGGCGGACACACCCACGCCATCTACCGCTTCGGCCTCAAGGACATCCTTCCAAGCAATATCGAGTTGATCCACGGCCCCGGCTGCCCCGTGTGTGTTCTGCCCATGGGAAGAATTGACGATGGCCTTGCCATCGCGCAGCAGCCCGACGTTATTTTTGCCGCCTTCGGCGACATGATGCGCGTGCCCGGAACGCAAGGCAGCCCGCTTGAGCACAAGGCCCGCGGCATGGACGTTCGCATCGTTTATTCGCCCTCCGACGCGCTCAAACTGGCCCGGCTCAATCCCGAAAAGCACGTCATGTTCTTCGCCATCGGCTTTGAAACCACTGCGCCTTCCACCGCGCTTACCATGATGCGCGCCAGGGCCGAAGGCATCCGCAATTTCTCCGTGTTCTGCAACCACGTAACCATCATCCCCGCGATACGCGCGATTCTGGACTCGCCCGATATGCGGCTGGACGCTTTTATTGGCCCCGGCCATGTCTCCACGGTGATCGGCTGCCGGCCTTACGAATGGATCGCGCAGAACGAACGCAAGCCAATTGTGGTTTCCGGCTTTGAGCCGCTCGATCTGCTGCAATCCATCGTGATGCTGCTGCGCCAGCTGAATGCTGGTGAGGCCAGGGTGGAGAATCAGTACAAGCGCGTCGTTCCCTGGGAAGGAAATCACGCCGCGCTTCGCGCTATGGCCGAGGTATTCCAGTTGCGCCCTTATTTTGAGTGGCGCGGCCTGGGGTTCATCTCCCAGTCGGCGCTGCGGGTGAACGACAAGTACGCCGAATGGGATGCTGAGCAGCGCTTCGAAGTTCCCGGCATCCGGGTGACGGATCCGAAAGCCGCCCAGTGTGGCGAGGTTCTCAAAGGCGTGCTCAAGCCGCATCAGTGTAAACTCTTTGGCCGTGAGTGCACGCCCGAGCACCCCATTGGCGCGCTCATGGTGTCAACGGAAGGATCATGCGCAGCCTATCACAGCTACGAACACCGCAAGGCGGCGATGGAACCCAGCCTGACCTCGATCGCGTGATCACTCCGGCCTCCACGCCTGCCGCCAACATCCGCTTCCGCGACCCGCAAATCGAGATGGCCCACGGCGCCGGGGGCAAAGCCAGCCGCAGGCTCGTGGAAGGCCTTTTCGCTCCACTTTTGTTCGGAGCGGCGCCCGGCCCCCTGGGAGACGCTGCGCAGGTGCAGATCCAGGGCACAACCGTCGCCATCACCACTGACAGTTTTGTCGTCAAGCCGCTGAGTTTCCCCGGAGGCTCGATCGGCGAGTTAGCTGTGAACGGTACTGTCAACGATCTGGCGGTTTCAGGTGCCAGGGCCCAGGCCCTGGTCGTCACCTTCGTGCTTGAAGCAGGATTACCGACTCCAGTTCTTGAAGCCGAAGTGCGAGCCATGGCAAAAGCCGCGCAGGATGCGGGTGTGCGCATCGCCGCGGGCGATACCAAGGTGGTCGAACATGGCAAGGCCGACCAGATGTACATCTCCACCACCGGCATCGGGCATCTGCTTCACGGCGTCAGCATTGATCCTCGGTCGGTGCGCGTCGGCGACAAAATTCTTCTCTCCGGCCCCATCGGCGACCACGGCGTTACCATCCTGCTGGCTCGGGGAGAACTTGATCTGGAAGCCGATTTGCGCTCCGACACGCGCTCCGTACTTCCCCTGGTCGAAACCCTCATTCGCGCCGCCGGGCCCGGAGTTCGCTGGATGCGCGATCCAACTCGCGGCGGAGCGGCGACATCTTTGAATGAGTTGGCGCGCGATTGCGGCCTGGGGATGGTCCTTTTTGAAGACCAGATTCCGGTGCGAGACACCGTGCGCGGCGCTTGCGAACTGCTGGGACTCGATCCTCTGCACATCGCGAACGAAGGCCAGTTCCTGGCGGTCGTCTCCCCCGAATACGCTGACGCGGCGATCAACGCCCTGAGCCTGGCGCCCGGCGGCGGCGAAGCGCAGGTGATTGGCGAAGTGCGCACGCAGCCCGCGGGCACAGTGCTGGTCACGACTCTTTACGGGGGCAGCCGCATCGTCGATATGCTGGTTGGAGACCCTCTGCCGCGCATCTGCTAGGCCCAGAATTGCTCGGCTCAGAGCTATGCCTACAACTCTCAAACTCGCCAGCCGGATCGAAGAGCGCCTGCTCGAACGGAACCAGCTATTCGAGCAAGTCTTTGCCCGTGAAGCGGCGCGGCTGGCGGCTGCGTGCCACGAAATGTCTGACCGGTTTCTGCGTGGCGGCCGGTTGCTCGCCTTCGGCCGCGGGCCCTATGCGACAGACGCGCAGCACGTCTCGGTGGAATTTGTTCATCCGGTGATTGTCGGCAAGCGCGCCCTTCCTGCTCTTGATCTCTCGATTCTCTTCCGTCCCTGGATCGAGGCCGTTTTGCGTCCCGAAGATATGGTCATGGGTTTTGGGCCACCCGAAGGCGATCCCGAAGTCTGGGCTACATTGCAACATGCCCACCAGCGTGACGCCATGACTTTCGCGCTACCCGGTATGGAGGGCTCGTACGGCCTGGACTCCGGCATTCAAGATCCATTCATGCATCAGGAGATGGTAGAAATCCTCTACCACACACTCTGGGAGACGGTGCACGTTTTCTTCGAGCACCGCGAGCTGGGCCATGAAGTGGGCGCGTCGGAGTTTCTTTATCCCTTCCTGGGCCGGGAGAAACAGGGGACACCCGATCTTGAGGGCGAGGTCGCCGCTTCCATCCTGATGAAGGTGCAGGACGACGCGCGGCTGCGCGCTCAGGCAGCGCGGGACGAAAGCGAGCAGATCAGCAACACCGCCTTAGCCATACACGATCGGCTTCGGCGCGGCGGGAAGCTCATCATTTTCGGGAACGGCGGCTCAGCGACTGACGCCAACGACTTCGCCATCGACTGCGTTCTTCCACCGGTGGGGTTCAATCCCGTTCCGGCCGTTTCACTCGCGCTCGAACCGGCCAACATCACTGCCGTCGCCAATGACATCGGGACGGAAGCCATCTTCTTACGCCAGTTGATCGCCCAGGCCCGCCCCGAAGATGTCGCCATCGGAATTTCCACCAGCGGCGGATCGCGCAATATCATCGCCGCCCTCGAAGAGGCCCGCAAGCGTGATTTGCTCACGGTGGCGCTGCTCGGCTATGACGGCGGCGAGATCAAACGCAGAGGCCTGGCGCACTTCCCCGTGGTTGTCAACTGCGACTACATTCCGCGCATTCAGGAAATTCAGGCTTCGATCTACCACGCCATGCGCGAAGCGCTGGAGGTTCTCAGCCGTGGGCAAGCTTGAACTTTTCGGAACCGCTCGCTGCCCCCACACCGCGGAGATGCGCGATTGGCTGGAGTGGAAACGCTCGGATTTCGTCGAGTATGACGTCGAATCCGATCCCGCCGCCCGCGCCCGCATGCGCGAGATCGCTGGCGGGCAACGCACCGTGCCGATCCTCGTGGAAGACAATAAGGTCGTTCAGGTGGGCTGGCAGGGCCGCGGCTGCGTAGTGGATTTGGAGTAAGGTCGAATTGCAATGACTATGGCCAGCGCGTGTTCCATCCGGGTGCGCGGAGTGGTGCAGGGTGTCGGCTTCCGCCCGTTTGTCTATCGGCTGGCGCTCGCCAATACCCTGAATGGCTGGGTGCTGAACGGAGAAGCAGGAGTCGAGATTCATCTTGAAGGCAGCGAGATTGGACTGCAGCAGTTTGTCCGCGAGTTGAAATCGCAGCCTCCCCCGGCGGCCAGCATCGCTACCATTGAAATCGAACCGGCCGAACTGACCGGGCTGCGCGAATTCACCATTCGCAGCAGTGAGCATCACGAGCGCCCGACGGTCCGCATTTCTCCCGATCTGCCGATCTGCGAGCAATGTCTGCGGGAACTGTTCGATCCGGCTGACCCGCGCTATCTGTATCCCTACATTAACTGCACAAACTGCGGACCGCGCTACACCGTTGTTCTGGGTTTGCCCTACGACCGCAAAAATACAACCATGAACCCGTGGCTCCTCGACGACTACTGCGCCGAGGAATACTCCGATCCGGCAAACCGTCGTTTTCACGCCCAGCCAGTAGCCTGTCCTGCCTGCGGTCCCGGCTACTATCTTCGCCCTGAAGACAGCGGCGCGGTCGGAAGCGAAGGCAGCATCCGCCGCGCGGCCGAGCTTCTTCGAAACGGCGGCATTCTCGCGATAAAAGGCCTCGGTGGATACCATCTGGCATGCGACGCCCGCAATCCCGCTGCCGTCGCCGCTTTGCGCGACCGCAAATACCGGAAGGAAAGACCCTTCGCCCTGATGGTGCCGGATGTCGATGCCGCCCGCGCTCTGGTCGAACTTCCTTCCGAAGCCGAGGCGCTGCTCACTTCCGTGGCGCGGCCCATCGTCCTCGCGCCGGCACGAATCGAACTCCCGGGGGTAGCGCCGGAAAATAATGAACTCGGCCTGATGCTGCCTTACACGCCTTTGCACCACCTCCTATTCGCTGCAGGCGCTCCCAAAATCCTCGTCATGACCAGCGCCAACCGGTCGAGCGAGCCGATCGCATACGAGGACGAGGATGCGTTACAGCGCCTATCTGGAATCGCCGACTCGTTTCTCATCGGGCAGCGGCCGATCGCGCGGCGGGTGGACGATTCCGTGGCTCGGGCGGGCGCATTCGGTCCTGTGATCCTGCGCCGTGCCCGCGGTTACGCTCCGGGCGCGGTCGCATCCCTTCCCACCGAGCGCCCCATTCTTGCGCTCGGAGCCGATCTGAAAAACACCATCACGCTGGTTGTGAACGGCCAGGCGTTCGTCAGCCAGTACATCGGCGACCTGGAGCATTACCAATCGCTGCAGGCGTTTCGCCAGACCATCGAAGATCTGGTTTCAATGTACGAGGTCCGCTGGGACGAACTTCTACTGGCCCACGATTGCCATCCGCAATACCTCTCGACGGCCCACGCCGCGGCGATCGACGTCCAGCAGCGTTACGCCATCCAGCACCACCGCGCCCACATCGCATCTGTCCTCGCCGAACGCGGAGAGTGGTCCAGGCCGGTAGTCGGGGTAAGCTTTGACGGCACCGGATACGGCGACGACGGAACCATCTGGGGTGGCGAGATTTTCGTGGGAAGCGTCCAGCAGGGATTCCGGCGGGTGGCCCATTTGCGCCCGGCTGCGCTGGCCGGCGGCGACGCCGCTGCCGAAGCCCCAGTTCAGGCCGCCGCCGGATTTCTGGTCCAGCTCGACCAGGTCCCGGATTTTACAGCGGCTCCTTTCGGCTTTCCCGCTCGCTACGGCAACGCTCTGGAATTGGTCCGCAAAGGCGTGCGCACGTTTTCCACCACCTCCATGGGAAGGCTCTTCGACGCCGCGGCCGCTCTTCTGGGCTTCACCCGTGAGATCACCTTCGAGGGTCAGGCCGCCATGTGGCTGGAACAACTCGCTCAAAGCACCGGCGCAGGCCAACCCTATCCATTTCCGCTTAACGACGCTGAGCTGGATTTCCGCCCCTTGCTGAGAGCCGTAGTCGAAGATCGCCTTCGCGGCCGCGACGTCAGGGAGATTGCCCGCGCTTTCCAGCGAGGAATCGCCCAGGGCTTGTGGGATGCAGTAAGCGCGATCTCTCGCCGTGACCAGTTGGATACCGTCGTCCTCTCCGGCGGCGTTTTCCAGAATGAGTTACTGCTTGAGGATCTGAAGTCCCTTGCGGCCAACGGATCACTCGAAATCTGGACGAACCGCGCCGTTCCTCCCAACGACGGCGGCATCAGCCTGGGCCAGGCGGCCCTGGCCGCATTCGGCCGTTTTGATGCCGAAGACACACATTCCGCGGATCACGATCATGCATGAACTATCCATCGCGCTGAGCATCGTGGAACTCGCCGAAGAGGAGGCGGAGCGCCGCGGCGTCGAAATTGAGGCCGTGCACCTCAAGCTGGGGGCGCTCTCCGGAGTAGTGAAAGAAGCTCTGCTTTCCTGCTACGAACTGGCCTGCGAACAGACGCCCCTGCAAGGTTCTCGCCTCATCGTGGAAGATGTGCCCGTAATGATTTTTTGCTTGCACTGCCAGGCCCGTCGCCCGCTTCAATCAATTCAGTTGTTCAGTTGCCCGGAGTGCGGTACTCCCGCCTCGGAGATCGTTCAGGGCAAGGAACTCGAGGTTGTCGCTTTGGAGATAAAGGAATGCGCCCCCAACCCCGCTTGATCGAGGTTCGAAAGAACGTTCTGAAGCAAAATGACGTCGTGGCGCGCGCTCTGCGCCAGCGTTTCCATCGCAGTGGAGTATTTGTGGTCAGCCTCGTCTCCAGCCCCGGCTCGGGAAAAACTGCTTTTCTGGAGAGAACCCTGGCATCCCTTCGGCCGCGTTACCGCGTAGCCGCGCTGGTGGGCGACCTGGCCACCGAGAACGATGCGCAACGCCTGGCCCGCAGTCAGGCCCCCGTCAAACAGATCACCACCGGCACGCTGTGTCACCTCGAAGCCGCCATGGTGCAGAGCGCCTTGGAGAATTGGGATCCCGGCCCGCTGGACTTCCTGTTCATTGAAAACGTCGGCAACCTGGTCTGTCCTTCTTCCTATGATCTGGGGGAAGACCTTCGGCTGGTGCTGATCTCGGTCACCGAGGGAGAAGATAAGCCGCTGAAGTATCCAACCATTTTCAACAGCGCGGACGTCGCGGTCGTCACCAAGATGGATCTGGCGGCGGCGGTCGAGTTCAACTGGGAAGCCGCATACGGCAACATCCAGGCGGTGCGCCCCGGCATGCGGGTCTTCAGGCTTTCTGCCAAGACCGGCGAGGGAATCGACGACTATCTGGAATTTCTGTCAGAGCGCCTGGCCGAATTACGCCGCGCCGAGACGACAATCTCCTCATCCTAGAAGGTCGTCCGAAACGGCGCCGGTCCACGGCGCTACTTCGCCGCCGGCCTCTTCCAAACGTAAAAATTCTTCTCGTCGGCCAGCGTTTCAATATTCAGGCCCTCGCTGGTCGAGGCGCGATGAACGGCAGAGCGCAGATTGGCCAGTCCAACCCCGCCGGCGCCGGCCAGCGGAATTTCCAGGGCAGAGCCGTCAGGAAGCAGCCGCATCTCCTGAAGAATCCCCTCCACCAGATCGTGGTGTTTGCCTCGCCTTCCCCGCTTCAGCCCGGAAATGTCCACGCGCGCGTACTTGAGCGCCGGCAGAGCCGTTTTGATCTTCGATTCCTTTGCCATAGAGGTTGACTCCAGCAAGTCCCAAGACTCGATTTAAAACTCGATGTACGGTACCACAACCACAGTGATGCGACAAATATATTTTAATGATCCACAAAATATGCTATACAGTTATTGTTACCAGTTCGATACGATTGCGATACTATAAGTGAAGAGAATGCGGCAGATGGCTTTTCCGCTCGCCGCTTCTCTAATAGCTACGCTAGATGAACCCAATATCTCCACCCTTTTTTAGTGAACGACGTATGCTCAAAGAAGAAGGCGGAACTTGCCTTCACGGGCATGCCGGTTACCTTGTACTCGCCTGCAATGCCCGCATTTGCCGCGAGCCGGTCTTTTGGGCGCGCGCGCAAACTCAAGCAGGGAGCAGGCATGAAGACGATGTGCCGCCATATGCCGGGAGCATCACGCCGGGAAAGATCGGTCTGGATGGATCTGTTCGGTCGCGCCACAGTCATCAGCGACCCTACCAGGCTGGCAGAACTCCGGTCGGCCGCGGAAAAGCGTAAATCGCCGCCGGTGGGCGCCCGGGGGGCGAAACCCTCGCGTCCCCGCCTTTGCAGGAGATTCATGTGAGCACTTCGATTCCTTCGTCCAGTGCCCGTTTGGTCCCGGCATTTCCCGAAATGCTGGTTCACAGCCGGAGCGGACACTTGGTCCAGCTCTACAGTGACGATAGCTTCCTGCTCGAGGTGGTCAGCCAGTTCGTCAGCGGGGCGCTGGCGCTGGGAGATAGCGCGGTGGTGATCGCCACAGGCACGCACCGTGAAGGTCTCCCTTATCGGCTGAACGCCCGCGGGGTTGACGCTGACAAAGTGATTCGCCAGGGACGCCTTATTCTGCTGGATGCAGAGGAGGTACTCAGCAAGTTCATGGTGAACGGAGCGGCAGACGAGGAGTTGTTTGCCCGCTTCGTGAGCGAGGTTTTGCTGCGGGCGCGAAACGCCTCCGTAAACCACGATTCGCGCATCGCCGTATTCGGGGAACTGGTCGCCTTGTTGTGGGCTGAGGGCAAAGCCGGTGAGGCGCTGCGGCTTGAAGAATTCTGGAACCGCCTGGCTCAACAGTTCTCGTTCTCGCTTCTTTGCGCCTACCCGGTCACCATCTTTTCCGACCAGAGACAAAGCGAGCCGTTTCTGAGAATGTGCGCGCAGCACACCAGCGTGGCTTCCAGTGAGAGCTACATGGGATTGGCCAGTCCCGAAGAACGTCTGCGCGCCGTCGCTCTCCTTCAACACAAGTCTCAAGTCCTCGATCGAGATCTGAACTTGCGCGCTGCTGAGGCGCGGTTCCAGTTGCTGGTGGAGGCGGTGCAGGATTACGCCATCTTCATGCTCGATCCGCAGGGCAACATCATCAGTTGGAACAACGGAGCCCGCCGGATTAAAGGCTACGCGAGCCACGAGATTATCGGGAAGCACTTCTCATGCTTCTATCCGGAAGAGGATTTGCGCAATTGCAAGCCGCAGAGGGAATTGGAAATCGCGGAACGGGAAGGGCGATTTGAAGAGGAGGGCTGGCGGATACGTAAAGACGGTTCCAGGTTCTGGGCCAATGTAATCATCACGGCGATCAAAAACGATTCCGGAAAGCTACTCGGTTTCGGAAAAGTGACGCGCGACTTTACCGACCGGATGGAGATGCAAAAAGCATTGCAGGAGGAGGTCGCCGAGAAGCGGACAACCGAAGCACGCCTGCACAGCTCCGAGAAATTGTTGCGGGAATTGTCGCTGCACTTGCTGCGCACCCAGGACGAAGAGCGGCGCCGCATCGGCCGCGATCTGCATGACAGCCTTGGCCAGTATCTGGCCGCGCTGAAGATCAAGCTGGATATGCTGGTCATGTCCGCCGCGCAAAGCGCTCAGGAGGCGAATCCGGAGATTGCGGAGTGCGTACGCCTGGCGGAGGAATCGATCAAGGAGGTCCGCACCATCTCCTACCTCATGTATCCTCCCATGCTCGAAGAGACGGGGCTGCAGTCGGCTATAGGCTGGTATCTCGAAGGGTTTTCGGGGCGGAGCGGAATTAAGGTCACATTCGAAGTGGACCGCGATTTTGGGCGTCTGCCGCGTGATTCCGAGTTGGCCATTTTCCGCGTGCTGCAGGAAAGCCTCACCAACGTTCACCGCCATTCCAGCGGCGATTCGGCTCACGTTCGGCTGTACGCGGAAGAGGGAATGGTTCGTCTTACCGTGAGCGACAACGGCACCGGAATTGCGCCCGAACTGCTGGAACGATCAGGACCCGACTGGACGGGCGCGTTAGGCGTCGGGTTGCGGGGAATGAACGAACGTATGCGGCAACTCGGGGGCCAGTTGGACGTTGTTTCCTCCAAGAACGGGACCACCATCACGGCCAGCGTACCGGCGGGAGAAGCGCCCCCAGCCTGAACGTAGCTCCGCCGGCCTGTCCGGGCTCGGCGGAGCGATGATCAGGATCGGAACTTTAGTTTCCGAACGTGCCGGTCGCAGCTGCTTTGGCACTGGAAAACCGGTCGCGGACCCGGTCAGCGATCTTCTCGCGGGTCTCTTCCCCCGACGAAGGCGCCAGCAACATTCCCAGTCCCACCCCGACTCCCACTCCGATGAGGGCAGCGGTCACCGCTCCCACCACCTGGTGGTCGCGGCCGCGAATCACGTCGCTGGCCCTGCCCACACGGTCTGAAGCGGTGTCATACACATCTTTCGCCCGGTCGCGGACGTCGCCGTATCTTTCCCGCGCACGGTCCGTCCACTCGCTATCCGACACACGGTCGCGCATTGTGTCCAGCAGGTATAGGCCGGCTCCCAGAAGCAGATTGAAAAGAGCGTTTTGTTTCCGTGATCTCATGACAGTCCTTCCTCCATTCCCGATTCTTTTGTAAATAGATGCCGGAAGCGCCCCGCCCCGTTTTCTCAGGCGGGCGGAATAAAGGGCCAAGCCGCTGGCCTGGCCCGTCGCACTCAATTAAGTTCGCGTTTCCTTTACTTGCCCTGGCGATTGCCGGCGATCTCGGGAGAGGGCTTGCTCATCTTGCCCTGCTCCTGCGCCTGGTGGGAATATCTGCGCACTGTCGACAGGAACTGTTCGCTGCTCTGCGGCGCCGCTACTTTGCCGTTCAGGATATTGGCAAAGGGAATCATTTTTCCGTAGAGGATTCGGGTCTCGTCCTTGTCCTGTGTAACCGCGGCTCCGTTCAGGTCGATGCCGGCGAAAACTCCGCGCGCGCGGGAGTAGGTAAGCACTTCCGCCTTCATCTTCCAGTCAGTATCGGCCCCGGCGTTCCGGCCAACCGGTCCGGCGGCGGCGGAAGCGTCCGCGCCCAGCTTGAACTTGCTGGAAAGCAGATGCTGCATGCCTTTATCGTTGGTCACCACCATCACCACGTCAACGGCTTGCCCGCCAAGTTGAAGGCCCCAGCTGCCGCCGGTAATGGTGATGGGAGCAGGCGCGCTCCAGCCATGCGCCGTCCGGCACGTAGCCACGCCTTTGCCGTGGCTTCCGCCGAAGCCCACCGCGATCTTCACCATTGAAGGTATGACGGCGATGCATTTTGCGTCGCTCATCACCTTGTCCGGGATGGCTTTGTCGGGCGTGCCCATAATCTCGTTGAGCACCTGAGCCGACTTCTCGATCCGCTTGTTGATGTCGCTTTGATCCTTATTTTCGTCAGCCGCCCAGCCCATACTCGCCAGAATCAGAATCAAGGTGCTAAGCGCCGCGAGGTACGCCATTAATCTGCGATTGCCTGAATTCATACGAAACCTCTTCTGTGCTCAACCGAGCACCTGAAAGTGTTCTGCCTGTCCACTTTAGTCAACCCCCCCTGAACCTACTACCGGGTAGATACAGTACCTTTGCCTCTAATATCCCCTAGCTGATTTGCCTTCCGCGGGCTATGGTCTCAGCGCCGTAAATCTCTCAATCTCGACCCTTTGCGGTGACTCCCTTGAGCAAATCGGTCCTGAACGCGGTCGCTTTCACGCGATGATCAGGCGAAAAACTCAATGCGGCGCTGATCGCTCCGCTGACGTCGGGACGTCACATGGGGGCGGCCTCCTACAGGCATCTCTGAAATCCATTAGGGTGAGGGCCGGATTGTTTTCAATTTTCAGATTTGACATAAACGCACTATCAAGTTGTCAATCCGAAGTTCTCTAGGGAGTAGTCGATGAAAAATCACACGTTTCGCGATTTCTACGAGAAGCTGTTGGCCGACACGCTGGATGCCGAAAATCAGCTGACCAAAGCCCTTCCCAAGTTGGCCAAAGCCTCGTATGCGGAGGAGCTCCGAAGCGCCTTCGAGGAACATCTGGCGCAAACCAAAGAACATGTCACGCGCCTGGAGCAAGTATTCGAAATTCACAACACGAAACCGAAACGGACGAAGTGCAAGGCGATGGAAGGTCTCATCGAAGAGGGCGCCGAGGTAATCGACGAGTTTGAAACCGGCGATTTGAGGGATGCCGCCCTGATCTCGGCCGCCCAGAAGGTCGAGCACTACGAAATTTCTGGGTACGGCACCCTGCGCACCTTCGCCTCCATGCTGGGCGAAACTCAGGCCGCATCCATTCTCGAAAAGACCCTGGGGGAGGAAAAGGCGGCGGACCAGAAACTGAATCAGCTATCGGAATCCATCAATCCTGAAGCGGCGAGCGCAGACATGGCGGGGGCGGAACACGATCCCGGCAAGAAAGCCTCGACCCGCAGCCGGCAAAAAGTGGCGTGATCCTCATCGGCGGGTACGGTCCGGCGACAGCAAAGAGGCAAACATGCCGTGCCCGCCATTTTTTTTCGCAATTCTCTGGCTTAGTCCGGATTCATCTCAATCTGCCGCGGCGGCAGCGCGGGTAACTCCGGATGCTCCTTATCCCGCCAGAAGATCTTCGCGCACTCGCCCTCCTTTTGCGATTGCCACGTGCTGCCGTCCTCGTACTTGATTGAATAAGGAAAAAGCACCCATCCCACGACAGACTGCGCGCTGGAGGCCTGCATGCCCGGCTTGGTGAGTGTATGTTCCTGGCCCGCGGGAATCGTTCCCGTCCATGACCACCCGTAGTCGAACGGGCGGCGCAGGTCTTGAGGTGTCAGAAGCATCTCCGAGGTTAGCGATAGACTCTGAACCGGCTTCACGCTCTTGTTCTTGACGGTAACCGTAAAGTTCTCCGGCGCCGTCCAGAAGTCTCCCGAGACGAATTCGAGCGGGCACGGCCGCGCCGGTGGCGGATAGATCGTATAGACCGCCATCATTCCATTCTCCATGTGATCGGCCACGTGGCAATGAAACATCCATGTGCCAGAATTGTCGGCGATCATGTCCACGGTCACCATGCTTCCCGGCAGCAGTTCCACCACATCGGTGTTGCGCTCTCCGTACCTCACTGTTTCTCCATGCCAATGCGGCGTGTGCAGAT
The DNA here is from genome assembly GCA_035500455.1 of Terriglobales bacterium. Lineage (GTDB taxonomy): Bacteria > Acidobacteriota > Terriglobia > Terriglobales > Acidobacteriaceae > DATJXG01. Next base: position 17,285 of record DATJXG010000216.1, read on the forward strand.
CGATTTCATTGCCCATTCCGAGCAAGTACCAGCGAACTCTCGATCCCTGTTTCATCATCAGGCCGGGCAGGTTGCCGAAGATGTATCCGTTGATCGAGTAGAACTGGCCCTCAGGTTTGCCTCGCAACTCGTCGAAGATCATGAAGGAGGTGACGAATTCGTAGTCAACATCTTTGGGAGAGCCGTCCGCTTTGGCCTTACCCCTGGCAGTTACGATGATCGGCCCAAGCAGGCCCAAGTTGGTCTCGATACCGGGATCCACGTGCGGGTGGTACCACCAGACAATCGAACTGGGCTGCCCCGGCCCCGGGCCGCTGCCCGGATCAGCAAACCAGTGGTAGGTAAACCGCCCTCCCGGGGGCACCCGGGCCCCGGCGCCATAGGGCAGATAAAGCGAGCCTTCGTTGTCTTTGTCGTAACGAAGGCCATGAGGATGAAGATCGTGGATCTTGTGGGTCCGGTTAAGGAAGTCAACGATGACCTCATCGCCTACTTCCGCCCGGATGATGGGCCCGAGAATCCCCAGCCAGACGGGCTGCGGCTTGCGCACCGTGAACGTGTCATCCGTGTATTCAAAAAAGCGGCTCTTGGGCCAGCGGGTTCGCAGTGCCCAGGGTTGCCTGATGGGACTGCCGGTGAGAAGGTCGTGTCCGCTGGGCGCATAGTCCCAGGTGACGTCTTCGGCTGCTATGTAGTAGTGGCGGGTCGCCGCCAGACAAGGAGAAACGAAACACAACGCCAGGAGCGCGCAGAAAAGCCTTTGCCCTCTCACGAAGAGCATTATCCCATGCGGGTTCGCGTGATAAATCCGGGCCGCGTGATCCTTTATTTGGGGCACGAGTCCAGCGTCAGGAATTCTGCAGCAGCCTGGCCAATTCCTCCTTGGGATCGTAAATCACGTACCTCACCAGGTTCGTTCCATAACGCAGAAGTGTGGTGAAATTAGTTTCGTACCAGCAGCAGTGATCCATGCGGGAGGAGATGCCACAGTAAAAGCGAAACCTCTGCATGGCGTCGGGCGAGGCCAGCATGGCCGCCAACAGCCGGTGATTGCCGTCAAGAATGGTAAACGGCCCACCGTCGCTCCGGCCGATCAGAAGGACGGCGCCTCCGGTCGCCTCCGACGCCGCATCCGCGCGCAGACGGTAGATTTTCGCCAGAAATTCCTGGTCGAGCGCATCGTTGTATTCGCCCGTCGCCACCCGCTGGGCAATCCGGGTGATGGCGAATTTTCCTTGTGCCAGCTTTCGCCACTGCGCCCGCGGAAACACCCGGATGCGCGGCAAATCTGCGGCTGCTACTTCCACCTCGAACCATTCCGTGTCCTGCGGCAGTTCCCGCCACAAGGAGCCATGCTGGATGAAAAGGAGGGCGCGCCGCAGCTGATTCTCCATCCTTGCCCCCAGGTTGGGTGCGGTAACCAGTTCGCTGAGCGTGCCGTGATATTCCTCGAACTTGGGGTTGTAAAAATCGTTTCTCAGAAACTCGGAGATTACTTCGTCTTCCGAGACGCGCCGCAGCAGGCGTATGGCTCCCAGACCTGGCGATCCCTGAATCGAGGGCGCGCGCAACCCTGCCCAGGTGAGGAGGAAGGGCAGTGTCACAAAAGCCAGAAGCACAATCATCATGACAAGCTGAACCAGAATGACCTGCTCCAGGGAGGAGTGATACCGGTAAATCCCCGCGATAAGAACCCCGCTGAAAGCCAACTGCAGCCAGCCGGTATTGGCGATCCGGCGCGACATCTCGTAGGCGATCACCACAACGCTCAGGGAGTAAACGGTGGTGGTCGCGGCGTACAGCGCAAGCAAGGCCGGAAGATTATGTCCCTGCGCAATGCCGAAGCGCGCGCCGAAAATGATTGTCCAGATGCCCGCCGGAGCCAGGCGGAGCCCCAGCGTTAGAAGGGAACCGATGCCGAGTACCAGCAGCATGGAAGTTGCCAGGACGCCGTGCGTATGCCTGTCTTCCTCCCGGCTGGCGGCAGCAACCGGAAACATCGTGCTGATAACCGCCCACGAAGACGCAAAAACCACTCGGCCGACCAGCGCCACCGCTGCATAGAGCCCCGCCGACGCAGGCGGGAAAAAGTGTTTCACCACAATAATGTCGCAATTGTTGATGAGAACTTGCCCGACGAAGAAGACAATGGCCTGCAGCCCTTCGCGGAACGATACCGCAACGCGAAGGTCAGAGTGTGGCATGGCCGGCTGCCCGAAGTGAGCGAAGAGGTAGGCAATTGCCACCGCGGCAGAATTGGCGGCGATCACACCGGTGACTCCGAGTCCCAGCTTGATCAGCAGCAGCGACCCGGCCAGGCGCATGAAACCTTCCAGCACAAGATTGCCGGCCAGACCCAGAAAGCCGCACGTGCCCTGGAGATAGCCTCGGCGGCTGCCCAGCGGAACATAGAACACAGCACCAATGGCAAGCAAAACTACGAGAAAAGGACTGGGGAGGTTGAGATATCCAGAGATCACATTCCGCAGCAGGACCAGGCCGAGGCCCACTCCACTGCCGCACAGCCAAGCCTGCCGGTGAAATCCGCGGTAGGCCGCGCCCTTCGCTTCAAGGGACTGCTGCTGCGCCACCACCTTGGCGGACACAATCTGGAAAGACAAGGTGATCGCCGAGATCAGAATCAGCAATGTGTAAACGGCGATGGCGTGCCCAAAGGCGGCCGCCCCCAGGAATTGCGCGACGGCGACGTTGTAAGCAAAGTTGATGGCCGTCGCCAGGCCCGAGCCGGTCAGCAGGATCATGCTTCCGGAAAGGACTCGGGCTTGAGCAGTCTTCGATTTGGAGTCGGGAAGGCTGACCACTGGGTGGGTCTCCGGCTGCGCTGCGACTTCGAAATCAATCCCCGTGTACACGAAGTGGACCAGCGGGAGTGTCGCGCTTCATCCCTTTTGGGAGCGGCCTTGCGAAACACTCGTCTTGCACCAGCGTTGGATGCCAAAAACAACCCCTGGGTTTAGTCCGGCGCCGCAGGCGCATCGCTCTCGATCCGGCTGCAACCCTCGGCCTTACAATCTCCTCTAACCGTCAGCGAATGGCCTACAAATCCGGTGTGATTGTCGCAGTATCGCTTTTATTCCTATTCCAGGGCTGCGCCGGGCGCGGTGCGCATTGGGCTGCGCGGCAATCGGTTCCCCAAGCCCCGGCCGCGCAGACCAGGACCCTGGCAGTTTATGAGCCCTGGTTCGGGCATCCCCGGCACATCTCAGTCGGCTATTCCTCGCAAGACCCGGTGACGATCGCCCGGCAGATCAGCCAGGCTCAGGGCATGGGAATTTCCGGTTTTGTGGTGGACTGGTATGGCGATCGCGAGCCTTTCGTGGACCGCGCCTATTCCCTGATGCAATCCATCGCCGCCCAGAAGCATTTCCAGGTCGCGATGATGTACGACGAGACCCAGGAAGACAACGGCCATGTCACCGAAGACACCCTGGCCGCCTTCGACAAGTTTCACGACACGTACCTTTCCGCCGATGCGCCCGGCCGCCAGGCCTACCTCACCTACAACGGCCGCCCCGTGATCTTTATCTTCCCCAAGAGCCGGCGGACGGACTGGAGCCGGGTACGGGCAGAAATTGATCGTTGGGATCCGGCGCCGCTGCTCATCGATGAATTTCCGCCACCCGCCAATGCCGATCCTTTTGACGGCTTCTATGCATGGATCAATCCCGGCAAGGCCGGCTGGGCTCACGACGGCAGCAACTGGGGCGAAGATTACCTGCGCAACTTCTATATCAGGATGCAAACGAAATATCCGGAGAAAATCGAGGTAGGCACGGCCTGGCCCGGCTTCGACGACAGCAAAGCTTCCTGGAGCCTGGGCCGCTATATGTCGCAGCGCTGCGGGCAGACGTTCGCAGATACGATCGCCCTCTCGCAACAATACTCATCCCCTGAACATCCGCTCGCCTTTCTGCTGATTGCAACCTGGAATGATTACGAAGAGGGGTCTGCCATCGAACGAGGACTGGCGAAGTGCAAGTAGTGAGACGTCAGCCGCGAAGCGGTGCAAGAATGCAGCCCCGAGCGTTGGGCCATTGTCACAGTTGCCCGCTAGGCGGCGCCGGCGATGTTATCTCTCCTGTCATCTCGCCTCTCGGACCGTGAGCGTACCAGCGACGCCGTCCGCGTGAGATACATCACGTCGGGCCGGTGCACCTTGTTGATAATCGAGAGCGGACGCCGCCGCACTTCGTCGTAAACCCGGCCAATGTACTCCCCCATAATTCCGACAGAAACAAGTATGAGGCCGCCGACGAAGAGCACTGAGGCCGCCACACTCGATCCGAATAGTGCCAGAGCAACGGAAAAAAGGAGAGACACCCCCGCTAGTACGAAACTCAGGCGCAGCGGTTTGTAGCTGAAGCTCACGATCGCATCCATCGCGTACTTGATGCGGCTCAGGAAGGTGAGCTTGCCTTCACCCCCCACGCGATCTTGGCGATCGTAGTACACCGTCGCCATGCGGTACCCGACCCATGCTCGCAGGCCGGGCAAATAGCGATTGCACTCGCGCAGCGAGTTGATGGAATCGACCGCTTGGCGGTTCAATAAGCCGAAGATGCCCGCATTGAGCGGAATCGGATAGTCCGAAATCGCGCCCAGGATCTTGTAAAACAATGGGAAAAGCACCGCCAGGTACTTGCGGCTCTCCTCTCTCTTGCGCCGCACGGCGGTCACAACCTGTGCGCCGCCGCGCCATGCGCTCACCATCTCAGGCAGCAGTTCGGGAGGGTCCTGCAGATCGCCATCCATCAGGATCACGGCATCTCCAACCGCGGTTTTCATGCCTGCCCATAGGGCGCCCATGTGCCCCCAATTGCGCGAGAGTTCCACCACCACGATATGCGAATCCGTAGTCTGCAACTCCTTCAACATCTGCAGAGAAGAATCCTTGGAGCCGTCGTTGACATAAACAACTTCCCAGGGCTCATCGATGCTTTCCATTACATCGCTGACCGAGCGGTGCAGCAGTGAAATGATTTCCTCTTCGTTATAGATCGGTATAACCACCGAGATCATGTAAAGCTCCTTGGCTCGTCCCTGTTGGTCCCGCAAAAGCCGCGTGTTCAAGATGCGGTTCTGTTGCTGCTATCACAAATCCGCCTGGAAGAAACGGACTTTCCAGCGAACTTCGGTGGGGGTCAGCACGGCAACGTATCGTGAGTGCATATGGCGTGTGCCGACTACGTGGCCGTGGTCGATGACTTGAACGTCATAATCCACCGTGTCCAGCAGTTGCACCGAAAGCCCCTCCGAGGAATAAAAGACAAATTTGAGATCGTGCCCGCGATCCTGATATTGGGTTTTCATTCCCAGCGCCTGTTGCTGTCGAATTGCCTCTGCCAGCTTTTCTCGGGCAACACCCACAAAAGACGCGTCCAGAGCCTGCGGCCGGTTTTCGGCAAAGGCGGTCCGCAAGTCCTTCCACGCCTCCAGGTAGAAGTGGCTGACTCTGTCGGCCGTTTGTTTCTCCAGGGGGCGCGGACCGACTGCATCAATCGTCTGAACGTGAGGAGCGCTCTGTCCGGAAGCCTGAACCAGTGTGACGATAACGATGAACAATGCGAAGAGCATGAACTTTCCCACGTGGCTGGTCACGATCCGCTCCAGCGTGCTCATCGCTTTTCTCCTACGCGGATCTCGTTTCCCATTACCACGCCCGTCGCTACTGAGATGACTCCGCCTTCGTAGGCGGGTATCTCGGTACGCGCAATATCTCGCTTTAGAGGAACATCTACAGTCGCCGCTGGAGTTCCCTTACGGGTTTCACTGAAGGTCACAATAGTTCCATCAGGCAATGGATTGCCGCGGCAATCGCGAACCGGTTCAGTTTCCAGCAGGACATTTCCGCCCGATGGACGCGCGCTCATTCGCAGATTGCAGGGATCGCCTGCCACTTGCTGGACTACACGCGTCTCAGTCACGCCGCCAACGCTTGCCTCAAATTTTGTTGCGCCCGCCTGGGCGGCGGAGTTCAGCTTCACCCAGGCCACTCCATGGCGAGTGGTTGCCGTATCCGACTGTGAGCCCGCGCCGCTGGAAAGCCGGAAGGCTACGGGAAGAGGCGCGAGAATCAGATTGTGAAATGCGTCAAAGACATACGCCACGCCGCTGACGCCGCTCTTGATGCCAACCGGTAAGCGCGAGGGTTTGGCGAGAAAACTCATGGCTTCGGGCTGAGATGCCGCAAGCACTTCAAATTCTGCTTCGTCGGTGGAGGAACCCGTCGCCAGTATCGCCAGGTAGTGGCCGGCATTATGCACTTTGCCTGCTTCGAAGGGCACACTTTCTCCCGGCTGCACGTTGCGCCGCGCCACATATCCCATGCCGACGACGTACAAAACACCTTTGTCCGCGCTCGCGGTCGAGATGGAGAAGGCCTGGCCTGCCTGCACCGTCTTGGGCACGCGCAGGACGCCGCCATCGGCGGCGGCGAGCGGCAGGCTGACCAACAGGAACAAGAATCCCAGGCAGAGTGGCGAAGCGGGCTTCATTGCAGGCGGTCCGAGGAGTAAGCGTTAGCGATGACGCGGTAGTTGGCGACTTTGCTCGCGAGATCTACGGGAAAAGAAACCGAAAAGTTTACAGGCGTCTGCGGCAACAGGGCGCGGTTGGCATACTGGTCTGAGACCCAGACGATCTGGCCATTGCGGTCATAAAAAGTGGCCAGCACATGAGCCACATTCACCACCTGCCCGCTCTGATTCACCAGCTCGCCGTTGAGTGCGGGGTCTGGAGATGCGTTCAGTTGCTGCCCTTCGATCGCGATCACCGGATCGGCGGAGGCGCTGATCAGGCTGGACGCTGGTTCCATTCGTACGCTATCCACTTGCGAAAACCTGGCATTCGGAAAATCGATGCGGAAAGGAGTGACCTGTTTGGGCAGGAGCACGTGGGACATTTCGTCAAAGGCATCTTCGGTGGCGACCGCAGAACCATTCTTCGCCAGCAACGTCGCCTTCACCGCCACAAACGCCGGCACCACGTCTTCGTTGAGCAACTCCCCCAGGATGACAACGCCTCCGCTCTCGCGGTTCACCGGATGCATGTCGACGATGCGCACATGGGGCGCTTCCACGTCCTGCCGGCCCCAGTCATCCTGTGCGCCGCGGTAAATTACGTCCCAGCGCAGGTAATTCACTGGAATTACTTGCGGCGGCACTACAGGCTCTTTCACGATGGGCCACACCACACGCCAATCTTCTCCCAGGTGTATGACGTCCAGGTTGCGCCGGTCATGAAACGTTCCCACTACACTGGACCACCGCAGATCGGCACGGAAATGAGCTTCGTCGCCGGAGGCGTGAACCGGGCTGACATCGAAGCCGGCCATGGTCGCGGTGGTTCGCAGGCTTCCGTGGCTTCCGGTGAGATCCTGCTCGAACTCGGCTTGCGAGAATTCGGCCTTGTTCGCCAGGCTGTTGTAGGCACGCGACCAGTCGTGCCGGCTGATTTCCTGAAGCAGGCTGTCCACCGCCCCCCGGGGTGACGCCGAGGCCTGCAGCAGATCGGGGCGGCTGTCGGCAAGCGCCAGCGCTGACTTATTCGGCCAGATAGTGCCAATCACGATCAGAACGGCTGTGGCAACTGCGACCAGAAACGCTAACAGGCGTCCATGTTTTGCCGAAGAATAATCCACTGGGAAGTCGTTCACCGGAGCGCCCCCTGAACCGCGAATCGTTCCTGCTCGGCGGCAGGCACGGCCGCCGGCCGTTCGCGCCGCCGCCGTTCCGGAATCAGCACGACCAACAACGCCAGAATGCCGCTGCCAATCGGCAGGGTGCCCCACATCCAGCCTTGCCATTCAGGAGGGATCAGTGACGAATTGACTGCGACCGCCGGGGGTACATTTTCCTTACTCCACACCGTAATGGTGCGATCTTCCAGGTCGTCCACTTTGCGCCAGCCGGCGAAGGCCAGCAGCGGCTCGTAATACGGATCGTGCACGAACACCCACTTCAGGCCGTAGTGGTCCGCGTGGCGAAGAATCGCATTCAGAGCGTCGATGCCCGGCTGGCCGAAATATTTCGAACTGGTGAGCGCCCCGGCGCCGTGCGCAGTAAGTTCCGGAAGGGTGCGGCCAGAGTTCCACTCGCCGTCCACGCTGCTGGCGTCAGTGAGTATGGCGAGGCGAGCGATCTTGTTGCCGAATCCCAGCGTTACATAGCGGTATTTGTCGTGGCCGTCACGGTTCAGCCAGGCGGCGACCGAATCAACCTTGAAGTTCTCCGCGTCCGCCGGCCGGTAGGCTACCCACGCAACTGCGAATGCGCAGGTCAGGCTCGCTGCCAGCGCCACGCCGGCAGCGGCTTTCATACCGAACCGGTCTATCAATTCTTTGGCCAGCAGGCCGGCGAAGGGCAGCGCCAACAGAGTCGCCCAGTAGCTGAAGCGCTCCATCGTGATGACTTCGAATGCCCGGCCCAGCAGGATGTGTCCCACGGGAGTCGTGCCGCCCAGGCCGAGAAGAAATGCCAGCCAGAACCCGAAAAACAGAGGGCGCAGACGCCGCGTAGAGCAGCCCCGCAGAAAAATAAACGGCAAGGCTAGAATCAGAGCGCCATAAGGAATCACAAAATAGTTCAGCCCCCAATGCGGGCTCAGGATGTAGTTCGCGCGGCTGGGATGGGGAATAGGCGTCTGCGTAACAGGATTATTGAAGAGGGCAATCCAGAAGGGAAGTAGCACGACTGCAACCGCCAGCCCGACTAACACTGCGCTCGAAACGGCACGCAAGACGACTCCCTTGACCGAATTTTCCGGGGTGCCGTCAGCTTCCTCGCGTCGCGACTCCCGGCTGTCGAGAATCGCCAGCGCAAAAACGGGCAGCGCAAACAATAGTGATCCAAACAGCAGCGTGGCGTGGTGCGCAGCGGCAGCCGCCACCGCCAGAGTAGCTCCCTTCAGCAGCGCGAGCCAACGGCCGCGGCGCATCCACTCATACAGGTAGGGTAAGGCATTCAAATAAAGCGGCGCGGCGAAAGTCGTGGACAATTGGCCCGCGGAATAAACCAGAAACGATTCCGATGCCACAAACACCGCAGCCAGCGCCGCCAGCGACGCCGCCCGCTCATCCACCCAGAGCCGCGCAAAGCGATACACCCCTACGACCAGAAGCAGAATCGCCGCGAATTGCACCAGCATGTACGCAAGATCCAGCCCGGTCACGTACGAAACCAGCGCGATGACCTGGTGTGGGAGCGGCGGATACGTGGTTTGCGAAAAGCCCGCGTACCACTTGGGGTTCCATGGCTCGAACCAGTGGTTGGCGTAGTGCGAGGAGAAGAAGATGTGAAAATTGGTGTCATAGGACTTCAGCGGCAGCTTCATCAGCAACAGCGGCAAATGAACTGCGGCCGCCACCAGGAGGATGACGCTCATTGGTAAAGGCTGATCGGCCCACGTGGCTCCAGTTCTTCGCACAGTTCCTCCAAAGCAGCTTTTGGATTCGCATCTTTCCGCCAGAGTTGCTTGCAGTAAGGACGCGCCGGAGGAGTTCGGCCGCTGAATTTTGCTTTTGAATGAATGCGTTAGCCTTCGCCCCGCCGCAGCCGAGGCGGCGAGCGCAACCAACTTCAGCCAACATTAAAAGGCGTTTATGAATCGAAGATGGCCGATAGCACCTCGATCGACAGGTGAAAACTTCGATGCCGCGTTGTGCTCTGGTGATGCAGTTGAGGCTGGCTTGTCTGCTGTTGATCCTTGTGCTGGCGGCGCAAGCGCAGACCTATAAAATAGGCTCAGCTCAGCCTGAAGCCACGCCGCAGGGCAAGTCGTCCACCAAGCCGTCGAGTAATTCTCTCGGTTGGGGTTCCAACATTCAGAATGCGCGCCTGGCGAGAGCCGCCCAGGAAGCCCTGCGCAACGGCAAATATTCCGAAGCCGCCAACTATGCGCAACGCGCTGTGCAAGCCGCACCCAACGATCCGCAGCTGTGGTTCCTGCTGGGCTATACCGCGCGCCTGGCGGACCAGTTTCAGGTTTCGATCAATGCCTACAATCAGGGCCTGCGCTTGCAACCTGCCAGTGTTGACGGCCTTTCGGGCCTCGCTCAGACCTACGCCCGCATGGGGCGCCGCGACGACGCACAACGGCTCCTGAACCAGGTTCTTGAGGTTGATCCACGCCGCGCTGCGGATGCCGAACTGCTCGGAGAAATGCTGATTCAGTCCGGTCAATACGACCAGGCGCTCTCGGTATTAAGACGCAGCGAGCAAATGCAGGTTTCAGCGCGCGCGGAGCTGCTGATGGCCCTGGCTTGTGAGCACCTCAAGCAATTCGACCAGGCCAACCGCTACCTGCAGCTGGCCAAGAGCCGGGCGCCGGATAATCCTGAGGTTCAGCGCTCGCTCGCCGGCGTTTATCGCGAGACCGGAGACTATTCGGCGGCGATCGATGCTCTCAAGTCGATTCCGCACAAGAATCCAGACGAATGGGCCGAACTCGCCTACACCTATCAACTCGCAGGCAACAAAGGCGAATCGGCGCGACTCTACGCGCAGGCTGCGGATTCGGCGCCGCAAAATCTTGCCCTGCAACTCTCAGCCGCGCAGGCGGAAGTTGGCGCAGGCGCGCTGGAAGGCGCCGGAAAATTCCTAAAGCGCGCCGCCGGGATCGATCCGCAGCACTACCGCCTTCACGCCATACGTGGCGAAATCGCCCGGCTGGAGGAAGACAATCCGGTGGCCCTGCGCGAGTTCAATCTTGCTCTGGAACACGTGCCCGATGCGCCCTCAGAAGGGCCTTTGTATGCCATCCAGCTCCACATGGACCTGGTAGAGATCAACAAGGCATTGGCCGATGACGCCGCAGCACAAGACCAGCTGCAGCAGGCGCAATCCGCCATCAGCAAACTGGATATTCAGGGTCCCAATCGGTCCGAATTCCTGCGCCTGCGAGCCCTTATCAGACTGGATTCCGGCGATCTGGATGGCGCGGGCGCCGATCTCAAGGAAGCCCTGGCCATGAATGGCAACGATCCAAATGCCTTGCAGCTTGATGGCGACCTGCTCGCAAGACTCGGTCATCCCGAAGACGCCATTGCCGTCTACCGGAAGGTGTTGGCCTCCGATCCCGAAAATCGCGCCGCCCTTACTTCCCTGGGATATGTTTACCGCACCGTAGGAAACGACCACGAGGCTGAGCAATGTTTCCGCAGACTGGCGGCCGCCGATCCCAAATCGTTCGTGCCCTATCTGGCATTCGGCGACATCTATACCTCGCGCCGTGAATATGCCAAAGCGGAAACTGCGTATCGCAAAGCCCATCAGCTGGCGCCTTCGCATGTGCTCACCATCGCGCGCGCCATGAACGCCGCCATCGAAGCGCATCACTTTCCCCTAGCCAAGCAGTGGCTCGACCAGGCAAACCAGCAAGCCCAGCAGGATCCCGCCGTGATGCGGGAGAAAGAGCGCTATTTGAGATGGGTCGGAGACTACAAGGAATCGGAGGAAGTGGGCCGCCAAGCCATCAAGAAACTGCCCCATGACCGGGATGTGGTGGTGTACCTCGGCTACGATTACCTCCATCTCGAGCAATACGACGAACTGGCAGACCTGGCCTCTCGCTACCAGAATGAACTTCCAAAAGACGCGGATCTGGCTCTGTTCGCAGGTTATGTCCACAAACATTCGGGAAACCTGCAGCAAGCGGAGGTTGATTTCACCCACGCCCTGGATCGCGATCCGTCGGTCGTGACCGCGTATGTAAATCGCGGATACATCCGGAACGATCTCCACCGGCCAGCGGAGGCCGCTCCCGATTTCGAAGCCGCGCTCAAGCTGGAGCCCCACAATGGAGAAGCTCACCTCGGGCTGGCTTCCGCCAGCCTCGCGCTGCACCATCCGAAAGAGGCCCTGCGGAATGCCCAACTCGCAGGAGAGGAACTGGGCGATTCCATGTCGCTGCACCTGATTCGTGCCACTGCCTACAACGACCTGGGAGTGGCTACGCGGGCGGCGGCAGAATACCAACTGGCAGTGAAGATGGCTCCAAACGACCCGCGTCTTCGGTTGGCATTGGGGAACACATTTTATGGATTGCATCGCTACAGTGAGGCGATCAACGAATTGCAGGCTGCCGAGAAGCTCGCTCCTCAGGATGGTGAAGTTGACGCCATGCTGGCGCGCTCCTACGCGCAACTCAAGGACCGCGACCAGGCAATGCACTATGTGCAATTGGCGGAGCAACACTCAACTCCGGAGCAGCAGAGCGCAATCCTGATTTCCACCGGCGAGGCTCTGAGTCTGCTCGGCGAAGAAAAAGAAGCGCTGCAGCGCTTTGAGCAGGCGCTGATGGAGCCTGACAGCGATCGCATCGGCGTGCGTCTTGCTGTAGCCAAGCTCGAGATCGGCGAAGGCCACGTGAACGACGCGCGGCGGCAGATCGCGCTCGCTTTTATGGAAGGCCGGACCGGCGAAGCCCAACCGCCAACGGGCCGCCAATATCTTCAGGCAGCCGACGTTTTCCTTGCCGCCCATGATTATCAACTGGCGGAAAAATATTTCCAGTGGGCCCTGGCCGCAGGCGCCCCCGAAACCTCAGTACGCGTGGGTCTGGCTAATACCTACTTGGCGGAAGGAGATACCCCGCGGGCGGAGGGCCAAATTACTCAGGTGAACAATCAGGCCGGCGACGAACCCAACTATCAATATCTGCTGGCCAAGGCGAACGTTTATCGCCAGCAGCACCAAAGCGCGCGGGCCCTCACCGCGTTCGCCCAGGCCGCCGACGCCGCCGGGGAAGAC
>DATJXG010000217.1:0-6154 GCA_035500455.1 Terriglobales bacterium
CTGGAATATCCCCTGGGAAAAATCATCTATCAGACTGCGGGATGGGTGAGCCACGTGCGCGTCTCGCCCGACGGCAAGCTGGTGGCCTTCATCGACCATCCTCTAGCGCGCGACGACGCCGGCTCCATCTTCATCGTGGACCAGGCCGGCAACGTCAAGAAACTCAGCCAGGACTTCGTCAGCGCCCAGGGCCTGGCCTGGCGCCCGGACGGAAAAGAAATCTGGTTCACCGCCACCACTTCCGGCTCCAGCCGGGAGTTGCGCGCCACTACGTTGGCGGGCAAAGAACGGCTGATTTATCTCGGCACCGGCACCCTGACTCTGAACGACATCTTCAAAGACGGGCGCGTGTTGTTCTCCCGCGATGACATGCGCGCAGGAATGACCGGCGCCGCTCCCGGCGAGCATACCGAACGCGACTTGAGTTGGCATGACTGGACGGTGCCCCGCGACATCTCCAATGACGGCAAGCTGGTCGCCTTCGACGAAACCGGCGAAGCCGGCGGCGAAACCGGGACCATCTATATTCGCGGCAGCGACGGCTCGCCCGCCGTACGTCTGGCCGATGGACGCAGCCCAACGTTCTCACCGGATGGCAAACACGTCCTGGCCAGCGATTTCCCCTTGCACAGCGATCTGCTCGAACTTCCCACCGGCGCGGGTGAATCGCGCCGCATTCCCACCGGCGGCGTGCGCGTCCATCAGGCCTACTACTTTCCTGATGGCAAGCACATCCTGGAAATCGGCAACACTCCCGAGGGCCACGGCTTGCGAATGTGGGTGCAGGATTCCGCCGGCGGTACCCCCAGGGCCATCAGCCCGGAAGGAATCTCGGTGCGCTATCGCGGCTGCATCTCACCCGACGGCACCCGCGTCGCCGCGCGTGACCCGGAGGGCCTGCCTTCGATTTACTCCGTTGCCGATGGAACTGCCGCGCCCGTCCCCGGCCGTCAGGAAGGCGACGAACCGGCCCACTGGACCCCCGATGGCAAAGCGCTTCTGGTGGGCCGCCCCGGACTTCCTACTCAGGTGTTCAAGATCGATCTCGCCACCGGTGCGCGCAAACTATTCATGACCGTAACCGCCATCGATCCCACCGGCCTCATCGACAGCTCTGCCCCCGATTTCTCCACCGACCTGAGTGCCTACGTCTATTCCTACACCCGCATCACTTCCGATCTCTACATCGTGGAAGGATTGAAGTAAATGCAGGCGTGAGCGTCCTCGTTCTACTCGAATCCAGAACCGAGACCAGTAACTGAGAACCGAGAACCGGCAACTGAGAACTGCTTTTCACAAGGACAAGCGGCGCAGTTCCAGGGCGCATGTCTGCTGGCCCTTCGAGACCCGCCAATATCGCCCGGCGGGTGGCGCACCCAAGTCCGCGTTATATGCGACCAGGGTGGGTCTTTTGACTCTCTAACCACCGAAATGCTCTTGCCTTCCACCCCTTTGTCGTAACTTATGAATTTACAGTGGCGATTCTCAAACCACCGGCTTCCTTCCCCCACTACCTCTCCCGTTTCTTCTCCCCCATCATCACCCGCCGCAAGATCCGGTTGATGCGCGTCTGGTAGCCTGCGCCTCTGGATTTGAACCAGTCCACTACCTCGGTGTCCAGCCGCAATGAGATCTGCTGCTTGCGCGGACGGTTCCACCGCGCCTCCTCCCTCGATTCCCCTTCGAGCAGGTTTCGCACGTCCTCTTCCATCGAAGCCCGCAGCCGTCCCACCCTGCCGGGCCGCTTGCGGATCTTTTTCCGCTTTGTTTTCTTCGGTTTAGCTGTCATGTCACTTCTGTCTCTACAGTTCTGTCTCTACACTATGTTCCACGTGGAACATTCCGGCCTAAAACCAAGCCAGAACCCAGCAGGCAGCAGCTAGAAGCCTCCCTTCTCCAGCATTCCCACCGTCACCAGCTTCTTCTCAATGTGCCGCTGCAGGGTCTGCATCAGGAACTTCCTCAGGTCGGCGCCCAGTTCCCGCGGCCAGGGCCGGCCTGCAAAACCCTCCAGCGGACTGCGCAACATCAGTCCCACCAGACCACGCGACTCCGCCGACATCTCTGACGATGCCAGCCGCTTATCGTCGGCGCACACCAGGCCGTCCGCGAGAGCGTGGAAATACGCCCGGCTGCCGTTCAGCCCGCGTCCGCAGACGATGCACTCGGTCAGCTCCGGCAAGTAGCCCATCAGGCGCGTAAGCCACAGCTCGAAATACGTCACCGGTCCCCAGATCTCACTGCCGCGCAGGCCGGCCAGAACCGAAAGCGCCAGGCGGAAAACTGCGTCGTTGGTTTCTCGATCGGGCAGCATTTCGTCGAGCAGTTCAGCGACGTGGCCCAAGGCCACGGCCCGCACGTAGGTCACCTCGGTTGCCAGCGGCGACTCCAGCACCTCGCATGAATCGAGGCGCGTCAGCTCCACGCCCTGCTTCTCGTCGTACACTGCGCGCACATACGTCAGCGGCTCCAGCGCCCCGCCGAAGCGCCGCTTCGACTTCTTGGCCGAACGCGCCACGCCGCGCACCTTGCCCTCGGCGCGGGTGAAGAGCGTGACCAGCAGATCCGCCTCGCGCATGGGATAGGTGCGCAGCACGATCGCTTCTGATTCCTTGAGGGCCATGGCAATCCCGCGGGTTAACGCGATTGTAACGGAGCCGAGCCTCCGCTATAACGCAGGCCCAAGGCGGCAGCGGAATTCACTGCGCAATCGTTCCTGACAAAAAGGAGGCGCTGCTTGGTAGGATGGAACGGGCTGGGGCGGTAAGATTCTATCCGCCGGCCGGTCGCTCGGTCATTTGAACTTCCTTTGAACGTCCTTTGAACTATGGATCGCAAAGCTCTGTTAACCGAAGTTCTCTCGCAAAACCCCAACGACGCGTTTGCCCGCTATGGATTGGCGATGGAATATTCGCAGGCCGGGGAACTGGAGCCGGCGCTGCAGGAATTCGGCAAGCTGATTTCGGCGCATCCGGATTACACTGCGGGCTACTTCATGGCGGCCCAGGCATTGGCCAGAGCGGGACGCAATGATGAAGCTCGCGCGATGCTGGAGAAGGGCATCGACTCGGCGCGGCGCACAGCGAATGACCATGCGCTGTCGGAGATGGAGGCCATGCTGCAGGAGTTGGCAGAGTAGGTTGGTGTTCTTTGCGAACTTCGCGGCAGTTCTCTGCGTGCTCGGCAATTTAAGATTTGTACCGGCGGAGGCAAGAACCTTAAATCACCGAGGGCGCAAAGAAAATCCGCCGAGGTCGCTGAGGTTACAATAGGGCTTCTATCCCAGCCGAAATCGAGGGCTCGTTCATTGGCTTGTCCGTTTTTTGTGCCGACTCAGAGATGGGATGGCGGCGCGTGGCCGCATCCGTCGCGGCTGCCGCTGGGGGCGGGGTGGCTTGGCTGCTGCTCGGCACCGGGCCACGAAGGGGTTGAGCCGGCGGAGGAGGAGCAGCGCGAGTTCTGCAACCTGGGCTACGCGGCGAAGTGTCCGCGGCTGCCGGTGGAGCGCAGTTGCGATGCCGTCCGCTTTTCGGTGGTGCGCCAGGAAGGCGCGTTCTTGCTGGTGTGTTTTATCTGCGAGGCCGGGCATCTCCCGGCGGCTCATGGCAACCTCAGGTATGACTCGCTCGCCGGCAAATGGGTTTCCGCCCACGCCGATCCGCGCATTCAAAGGCTGGCCGAGTGCTTTGTGCAGTCCTACCTTTCGCGGACGAACCGATCCGCGCCGTTGGAAACAATCTGCGAGTGAACCGATGACTCAAGACCCGCTGCAGCCGCGCCCGGTGCGTGACTCCCAATCCGAGATGAATGAAATCGTGCTGCCCAACGACGCCAACCCGCTGGGCGCGCTGCTGGGCGGACGGTTGATGCATTGGATCGATCTGGCGGGGGCGCTGGCGGCACATCGGCATTCCCGGCAGTACACGGTGACGGCGTCGATCGATCACATGGATTTCCTGGTGCCCGTGGCGGTGGGCGACCTGGTGATTTTGCGCTCTTCGGTGAATCGCGCGTTTCGTACTTCGATGGAGGTGGGAGTGAAGGCGTGGGTGGAGAGCTATATTCACGACACCCGCAAGCACGTCAGCTCCGCCTACCTGACATTCGTTGCCGTGGATGCGGCGGGGCACCACCTGCAAGTGCCCGCGGTGATTCCCGAGACCGATGACGAGCGCCGGCGCTATGAAGATGCCGGGCGGCGGCGGGAGCATCGGCGAGCGGAGTTCGAACGGCATCGGCGGAATGCGAGATGAAGTAGCGCCGACCCCTTGTTGGCGTTCGCGTTGTCCCCCGCGCTGCGATCACTGAAACAATTAGTTGGCCTTGTGGCTGGGGATGCACAGGCGAGGACGTCCCGCGCCTACGTTCACGGCGTCTCTTTTTGAATTCGCCTCCACGCCTGCTCAACATGGCGGCGCTCGGTGTTGGTCTGGCCGATGCACATGCGCAGGGTCAGCTTGTCGTTCAGCCGGGTGTGGGTGAGGTAGAGTTCGCCGCTGCGGTTCAATTTGTCCATCAGCGCCTGGTTGGCGGCGTCGCCTCCTTTGTGGCGAAAGCAAACCAGATTCAGGGGTGCGGGGGCGGCCAACTCGAAGCGCGAGTCTCCCTTTACCCAGGCGGCGAATTCCTGCGCCAGCTGCACGTGGCGGCGGACATGGTGTTGCAGACCCTCGATTCCATAGTGGCGAATGACGAACCAGAGTTTCAGCGAGCGGAAGCGGCGTCCCAGCGGAATTTGCCAGTCGCGGTAGTCGATTACCGCGCCCGATTCAGTGGCCTGGTTCTTGAGATACTCGGGCAGCACGCTCAATGTCTGGATGAGCGCCTTGCGGTCGGCCACCCAGAAGCAGTCGCAGTCGAAGTTGGTGAACATCCACTTGTGGGGATTGAAGCAGTAGCTATCAGCGAGTTCGACGCCGTTCTGCAAGTGGCGAAACTCAGGACAGAGCGCGGCCGTGCCGGACATGGCGGCGTCCACATGCAGCCAGAGGTTTTGTTCGCGGCAGATGCGGCCGATCTCGGGCACCGGGTCTATCGCATTCGAAGACGTGGTGCCCACGGTGGCGGCCACGAAGCATGGGGTGAGGCCGTCGCGGCGGTCTTGTTCTAGCTGGCGGGCAAGAGCTTCCGGGCGCATGGCAAAGTTCTCATCTACTTCAACCAGGCGCAGATTCTGGCGGCCGATTCCTGCGATCTGCACCGCCTTTTCGATCGACGAATGCGCCTGGGCCGAGGTGTAGGCGACGAGTTTGCCATCGCAGCCGCGCTGATTGCTGGCAAAGTTGCTGGCTCGTTCCCGCGCCGCCAGCAGTGCACATAACGATGCGCTCGAGGCGGTGTCCTGGATTACGCCGCCGCCGGTCCGCGAGGAGAGAAATTTTTCCGGCAATCCCAGCATTGGTACCAGCCAGTCGAGCACGTGGGTCTCAAGTTCGGTGCACGCCGGACTGGTGGCCCAGAGCATGCCTTGCACGTCGAGGCCGGAAGAGAGTAAATCGCCGAGAATCGAAGGCCCGGACGCGTTCGAAGGAAAGTAAGCAAAAAAATTCGGCGACTGCCAGTGAGTGATGCCGGGCAGGATCACCTTCTCTACGTCGCCGAGAATCTTTTCGAATGACTCGCCCTGGGCCGGGGCTGCGGGCGGCAACGAGGCGCGAATCTCGCCGGGCTTGACGCGCGAGAGCACAGGAAAGGTCTCGACGCGCTGGTAGTAGTCCGCGATCCAATCCACCAAGGCGTGCCCGCAGCGGCGGAACTCCTCCGGCGGCATGTGGAAGCTTCGTTCTTCAGCCATCCAACCTCCAAGGGGGCGGGTAGCGACGGGCTTGCCCCGTCGTGCCATCGCGAAGATTTTATCCAATCAACTCAACCCAACTGCCCGTAGAAAACCCGCGTCCAGTATTCAAACTCTACCTTCCCCTGCGAGTTGTGCTTCTCGAAGACGTCGCGCAAGGCAGCCAGCATGGGCTGGTAGTGCGGATCGTCGGGCTGGGGTGTATACGAGGAAGACAGAAGGCGGCCCTCCAGTCCGGCGTAGTCGAATGTCTGGGTCATGCTGAGGGTGCGCTGCTGGAAGGCGGCGTGGCCGAACAGTTCGGGCAGGCGCGCGGCGGTGTGCTCATGGCGCACTTCCTGGTAGTCCGTGCCGTAGGTG
>DATJXG010000218.1:0-5961 GCA_035500455.1 Terriglobales bacterium
CTCAAGATGGGAGCATTCTGGGGCGTGGCGCAGGGGTCGGACGAGCCTCCCGCTCTGATTGTGATGCGCTACGAACCCGCGGGCGCGCCTGACAAGCCGGTATTGGGGCTGGTCGGGAAAGGCATTACGTTTGATACCGGCGGGATTTCGATCAAGCCCTCCGACGGTATGGAGAAGATGAAGTACGACATGGCCGGCGGTGCGACCATGATCGGCGCCATGCGCGCGATCGCCTTGTTGAAGCCTAAGGTAAAAGTGATTGGCATCGTGTGCGCCACCGAAAACATGCCCTCGGGCAAGGCGCAGAAGCCGGGCGATATTCAGACAGCGATGTCGGGCAAGACCATCGAAATCATCAATACCGATGCCGAAGGTCGGCTCGTACTGGCCGATGGCCTATGCTACGCCCGCCAGCTCGGCTGCACCCACCTGGTGGATGCGGCCACGCTCACCGGAGCGGTCGTGGTTGCCCTTGGCTACTACAACGCCGGCGTTTTTTCCAATGATGACGCGCTCTATGAGCGCTTCAACAAGGCGCTGGCGAAATCCGGCGAAAAGATGTGGCGCTTGCCGGTCACCGACGAATATCTCGACCAGACGCGCTCCAGCATTGCCGATCTCATGAATACCGGCGGCCGCTGGGGCGGCGCCAGCACCGCCGCGGCTTTCCTCAAAGAATTTGCTGAAGATACTCCGTGGATCCATCTCGACATCGCTGGCACCGCCTGGATGGAAGATCAAAAACCGTGGATTGCGAAGGGCCCGTCGGGGATCGCGGTGCGATCCCTGGTCGAGTTCGTGCGCGACTTCACCGGCTAAGCCGCGTAGGGACGGGGCTTGCCCCGTCCAGCGAGCCATGCGGGCTACCCTGAGGAGTGCCGCCAGCCCACGCGAAATAAGCTGTGAACTGCTTGCTAAAGTTGTGCTCCTGTCCCTCGCTCCGCTCGGGGGACGGGGCAAGCCCTGTCCCTGCACGGGCTGTTCCCGGGGCAAACGCTGATTCGCGCACCATCTCATAGTAAAGTGGAGGAGTACGGGTTTCTCTAAAGTGAGGTTCTTTGAACTCCAGTATCCGCAACATCGCCATAATCGCGCACGTCGACCACGGCAAAACCACCCTGGTGGACGCCATGCTGCGGCAGAGCGGCACGTTTCGCGCAAACGAGACAGTCGTTGAGCGGGTCATGGACTCGAACGATCTGGAGCGGGAGCGCGGCATCACCATTTTGGCCAAGAACACCGCCGTTCATTATCACGATGTAAAGATCAATATCGTGGATACGCCCGGCCACAGTGATTTCGGCGGCGAAGTGGAGCGGGCTCTGAAAATGGTGGATGGCGTCATGCTGCTGGTGGACGCCAGCGAAGGACCGCTCCCGCAAACCCGTTATGTTCTGGGCAAGGCGTTGGAAGCGAACCTGCCGCCGATCCTGGTGATCAACAAGATTGACCGTTCAGATGCACGACCGCAGGAAGTGCTGAACGAAGTGTACGACCTGTTCATTGACTTGGACGCGAAGGATGATCAGGTGGATTTCCCTGTGCTCTACACCAACGCCAAAGCAGGCACGGCCTCCACCGACATAAAAGGCGGCGGGGAGGATTTGCGGCCGCTGTTTGACGCGATTCTGAGTACCATTCCACCCCCGCAGGGCGACGTTGCGGGCCCGCTGCAAATTCTGGTGGCGAATTTGGACTACAGCGACTACCTGGGCCGGCTGGCCATCGCGCGCGTCTTCAACGGACGCATGTACACCGGCGAGGATGTCGCCATCGCCAAGCTGGACGGGTCATTTCAAAAAACCAAGATCACCAAGTTGTTTTCGTTCTCCGGCCTCAAGCGCACCGACATTACCGAAACTACCTTGGGCGACATCGTTGCAGTCGCCGGCGTGGAAGGCATCACGATCGGCGAGACCATTACCGATGCGGAGAATCCCGCGCCCCTGCCGCCGATCACGATTGATGAGCCGACGATCGCCATGCAGTTCACGGTGAACAATTCGCCGTTCTCGGGCCGCGAAGGGACGTACGTCACGTCCCGCAACTTGCGCGAGCGCTTGCAGAAAGAACTGCTCACCAACGTTTCCCTGCGCGTCGAAGACACGGGCAGCACCGACGTTTTCAAAGTCATGGGCCGGGGCGAGCTGCAGCTTTCGATCCTGATCGAAATGATGCGCCGCGAAGGCTACGAGCTGATGGTAGGCAAACCGGAGATCGTCACTCGGCGGAACAAAGAAGACGGCAAGCTGATGGAGCCGGTGGAGCGGCTGACGGTTGATGTTCCCGAGGAATTTGTCGGCGTCGTGATGGAGCAACTGGGTACGCGCAAGAGCGAAGTCGTGAACATGCACAACCACGGCTACGGCCGGGTGCGGATTGAATTTCGCGTCCCCAGCCGCGGCTTGATCGGCCTTCGCAGCCAGCTGCTCACCGACACACGCGGAACCATCGTGATGAATTCTCTGTTCGACGGCTACATGCCGTGGCAGGGCGAAATCCCGCACCGGCTCACCGGCGCGCTGGTTGCCGACCGTCCGGGGGTCACCACTGCTTACGCTCTGTGGGGCCTGCAGGAGCGCGGAGAGTTGTTCGCCGGGCCGGGAGTCGATGTTTATGAGGGCATGATCATTGGAGAGAACGCCAAAGATACCGATCTCGACGTGAATGCGGTCCGTGAGAAGAAGCTCACCAACATGCGCGCTTCCACCGCCGATGAAGCCATCCGCCTGGTGCCCTTCCGGCAGTTGAATCTGGAGCAGGCGATCGAGTTCATCGCTGACGATGAGTTCGCGGAAGTGACGCCCAAATCCCTGCGCCTGCGAAAGAAAGTCCTGCAGGCGAACAAACGCAAGAAAAGCATGATGGTCACGGTAGAGGAAGAGTCGTAGAAACCCACCTTGATCGATGATACCGAGGGTGTCCCACCCTTGTCGTTTCCGTCTTTTGGGAACGACAGGGTGGGGTTTTTGACTAGTCGGCTGCCACGCCGTGATTGCGAATCGCATTGGACCGCGAACGGAGAGCTGGATTGATTGCTGCGGTCATTCCTGAGGAAAATCTCCGCCCTGTCCCTCCAAAAAGCGGAGGGACAAGGACGGGGCACCCATTTGAGTAACAGAACCTCGAATGAATCTGAAATAATCGCCGCCCGCTATCGCCCTTGCCGATAGGGGGTTCCGGTTGTACTCGTAGATCCAGCAAATAACTTTTCGTCCGTCTTCCAACAGCGCGCGGCACTTCCGGCGAACAAATTCACTGGCGTGAGGCCGTGCGACCATGAACCCTTCGTAAGTGTCGAACGACTTCAGCACATCTTTTTCGTCGGGAAGCTCGAATAACCGGCCGCGAATCCGGCCTTTGCACCCCAGCACGGCCCCGGGATAGCTTCCCAGGTCGTACAGGCAGCCAGGCACAGTCGCTGGCGCGATCAGCTTCAGCCGGCTGATCGCGCCGGCCATTTTCTTCGGCGCCAGCTCAGGCAAGAGCGTTCCGTAAAGAAACACGTACTCGGGCACGATACTTCGAAGCATGAACTGCTAGCATTATGGCAGTTGCGTCAGGTTCGCGCGGAGCGATTGCGCCCGCGCCAGCTGGGTTGGGATGGAATCCAAAATCAAAGATCTGAAAATGTTTCTGGTGCCGTGCAGTTGCGGGACTACCTTTGCCGTCGCCGAGAACTACGACCGCCAGGGGACTGCCTGGAGCCGCTATCTCAAGTGTCCGAAATGCGGCAAGCGGCACGACCCCAAGAACCGGCTGCTGCAGGTCGGCTATCATCGCGAGGGCTACTGGAAGGTGGATGAGTGCTGATTCAGGCGCACGTCCCCTTGTGACACCGAAAACCTGTCATCCCGAGCGAAGCGAGGGATTTAGGTATTCGCGTGCGGCCGCCAGTGCACTCGCAGCGAAACCCAGATCCCTCGCTTCGCTCGAGATGGCAATTCATTAGTTCGCGAAGACATCACTGGAAGCCGACCGGTAGAACGATGGATCGTCCCAGTCCAACCCGCGTGGCAATCGTTGGTGTAGGCAACGTGGGCGCCACATTCGCGTATGCCTTGCTGCTCAGCGGGCTGGCCTCGGAAATCGTGCTGATTGACGTCAACCACTTCCGCGCCGAAGGCGAAGCCATGGACCTGAACCATGCGGTTCCCTTCACCCATCCCACGCGGGTGTGGGCGGGAGATTATGCCGACTGCGCAGGCGCCGCCGTCACGGTTCTGACTGCCGGCACCGGGCAGAAGCCGGGCGAGACTCGGCTGGATCTGGTCCGGAAGAATGCCGCCATCTGGCGGGAGATCGTGCCTGCCGTTGTGAGGCACAATCCGGGCGGAATACTGCTGGTCGCCACAAATCCGGTGGATGTGCTTACCTACGCCGCCTGGAAGCTTTCCAAGCTGCCGCCGGAGCGCGTGATCGGCTCGGGAACCATCCTCGACACAGCCCGCTTCCGTTATTTGTTGAGCCAGCATTTCGGCGTGGACGCCAGCAGCGTACACGCCTACATCATCGGCGAGCACGGCGATAGTGAGGTGCCAGCGTGGTCGTTGGCCAATATCGCAGGCATGCGGCTGGCGGAATTCTGTAAGGTCCAGGGGCTCGCGTATGACCTGCCGATTATGGAAGGGATCTTCGCTCAGACCCGCGATGCCGCCTACCACATCATCGAGCGCAAGGGAGCGACCTACTACGCGGTGGCTGCCGGGTTGATGCGGATCACCCAGGCCATCCTGCGCAATCAGAAGACGGTGCTGTCGGTATCCAGCCTGATTAGCAACTACTGCGGGATGAGCGACGTGTGCTTCAGCCTGCCTACGGTCGTCGATCGTAGTGGCGTGGAACGGGTGTTGCACCTGGAGCTGGACGCCGAGGAAGCGGAAAAGCTGCGCCATTCGGCGAAGGTCTTGCGGCAAACCATTGCTAGCCTGCATCTGGCCTAGATTGTCCAGGACTGGTATGGCACTTGAACGCTGAAAACCCCATAAATCCGCTTGAAATTTGACAGACCTGCTATACTTCCCCCGCATTTGACTGCTGGTGTGCCTCGGCTTTCTGCACGGATATTGCCAACGCCTTGCCGTCCCGCCGAAGTCGCTCACGTTCAAATAGCTCTCTCAGGGGCGATTCGCTTGAAAAACATCTTTGTAGGGAACCTCAACTTCAACACCTCGGAAGACGAACTCCGCCAGATGTTCGAGGCCTATGGACAGGTGGACCGCGTCAGCATCATGACGGACCGCGATACCGGCCGCTCACGCGGTTTCGCCTTTGTGGAGATGGCTAGCGCGGAAGACGGAGAAAAGGCCATTGCTTCTCTCAATGGCAGCAACCTCGGCGGACGAACGCTCAACGTGAATGAAGCCCGGCCCAAGACCGAGCGCAGCGGAGGCGGCGGTGGTGGCGGCGGAGGCAGAGACCGCGGCGGGCGCGACCGCGGCCATGGCGGTGGCGGTGGCCGGGGCCGCTGGTAGGCCAGCGCATTTCTTCGCCTCCACGAAAAACCACGCCGAACATTGGCCAAATTGCCGGTCGCCACTCTCCCATGTAAACTTGAGGAACGGAGCGCGCCCGTAGCTCAGCTGGATAGAGCGATTGCCTCCGGAGCAATAGGTCGGGAGTTCGAATCTCTCCGGGCGCGCCAGTTCCCCTGGCGGCTCGACTTCTTGCCCGCTCCTTTCTGGAATCCCCCCTTCGATATCCGTTTCCGATTGAACCCGGCCGCGCGGCTTGATAGCGTTAATGCCTCGTGTCCCCGCACAAGCAAGCCTGGGTGGCAGCGACCCTCGACACCAAGGGCCAGGAGGCGCAATACATCTGCGACTTGCTCGAGGCGGCAGGCTTGCCGGTCACGCTCGCTGACCTTTCCACCTCAGGCTCGCCGCCGGCTTCCACACTGGAAAATGTTGCACAATTGAGCGCGTCTCCCCATCGCAACGTCATTTCTGCAGGTCAGATCGC
>DATJXG010000219.1:0-16869 GCA_035500455.1 Terriglobales bacterium
CCGCCGCAGAATGACCTGCAACTTATCGGGGACAATCAACAATCGCTTGCGCACGCCGTCTTTGGGGAACACGTGGATCTCGTTGGCTTCGTTCTCAACCCGGCATCCATAGCCGACCCAGCCGAAGCTGGGATCGTTCACCACGTAGGATTTTGCCGCTTGCAGAAAGGCCCACAAACCCGAACCACCCTCGAATGTTCTCGGCGGTTCGCAGGCAAACACGCCAGGATCGAGTTTGAACCATCCAAAGCCCATGCCGTCAGGCAGCACGTTGTGGAGGACGCTCATCATTCCGGCGTAGCCATTCAGAAGCAGCGATACATCGCCTGTGTCTTCAAAGGCCTGCATCAATGCCATCCCGTTCAGAGCCTCGGAATGCCAGCAGGAAATCTGGCCCCGCAAGTCGGGATGGGCAAACAAATCGTTGCCGTACAAGAACCAGATGGGCTGATTCCCGCCTCGCATCGCTTGCAGAACTTGCCGCACTTCCGCATTCCTCTCCCAGCTTTCGGCTTCGCCGCGGGTCTTGCCGAAGTAGCGGGTGAAAAAGTAAACCTGCGCCTGTGCGGTTTCGTCGATCTGAATCTCAGAGCTGTAGGGGTATGGATCGGTCAGGAAAACCTGGTTGGTTTCGTTCATCAGCGCAAGGATCGTTTCATATTCTTTCTGCCATCCTTCCCTCTTGAGGTCTTCCACGATGTTCACCGCGTTCAAGCCGGTAATCAGGCCAAAGTGTTTGTAAGGTCCTGTGGTAAACCACTTTTTACACGTTTCGTAGCAGAGCCGAAGATAGTCCAGCGCGGTGCGGTGCGATAGAACGTCATATTCGCGGCCCATCCGGTACATGGCGTGATAAATATTGGTGACGAAAGCGTAGTTGTAGGTCCGCCAGGTGGTCTCGCTTCGGTTTCTGGACCAGCTTCCCCACGGACTCGACGGCGTCCTCACTTTCCAGTACAGAGACGCCCGTATTTCGTAGGTATCGGGGTTCTGGATGTACTTGAACAGGCAATCGGACACGAACATTTCCAGTTTCTCGACCTCATCGCGAGAGGGAAGAAACGAATTCTTTGCCGCCAGGAATACGGGATCACCGAAGCCGGGATCGTCGGTGCCTCCTACTTCCCAAACGTCGTCGTTGTCATCGATGCGGGTAGCGCGCCGGTAGTCGAAAGGCAGAAACATGTGATGGCGGTGGAAGGGATCGTCGGGATTCACCACGAATTGCCGCTCCGCCATGAAGCGGGCTCGTGCTTTCAGCAACTCTTCCGCATCTTCGACGCAGAAAAAATGCAGGTTGGTCCAGCGTTTGCCGTTGTACAGCAGCCGGAAACTCTTCTGGCCCCGGCCGTGAAACGACAGCGTCAGGAGTGTAGATTGATCCGTCCGCTTCCGCTCTTTGACGGTGATTCCGTCGGAGTGGATTTCGAGAGCCTCCAGGTCGTTGGCGGAATTCAGCTCGACGTAAGCGTTGGTGTCCTCCTGCACGACCATCGAGGGCACGACGCGAATTCCCAGATTGCCCGACGCCGTCAATTCCTTCGAAATTCCGGAATAGTCATCCAGAAACACGAACCGCATCTGGTATGACTTCTTCTGACCCGGCTCCAATACCAGGGACGAATGTCCGTTCACCCAGGGATTCCAGCCCCAGTTGCGCAGGTCTTTGGTGGCGTTGGAGTGCACCGCGAACAGATCGGTCCCGATCCAGTCGCCGCCCTGGGCGGGCGTCTTGTAGCTGCATTCGAAAGAAGTGTCTTGCAGGCAGTGAAACAGAAGAAACGGTGCATCTCCTCGGGGACGTTGCATTAATGCGTAGGAACTGTGGCCGGCCACAAAGGAATGGCAAAGGACCTTCTGTTCGTGAACGGTCTTTTGCATCGCGGCCAGCTTCCCGCTGACGTTCGCCAGGGTTGTGGTAGCGCCCTCATAGGGCGCGGCATAATCGTCGTTGGCGCGCAGCGGGAATGCGAGTTCGCCGAATTCCAAAGTGCGGTCAGTCGTATTTTCGAACTCCACGTCCCACAGCAGGGAGCTATCATCCGCGATGCGATAGCTCATGCTGAGGGAGTAGCTCTGGATGCCGTCCTCTCTTTGCGAGCGCCCTGCATACCTGACCGCGAATACCTTGCCATCGAACTGAACCTTGCGGACATCCGGTGAAGCCAGGGTCGACTCGGGTTTCCATTTTCCCGAAATCCGGTATGGAACAAAGCTTTGCTGCTCGCGAATCCATTCCGGCGTCTTCAGTTCCCAGATCGTGGTGACTACGTCGCCGGTCCAATGCGTGTCTGCGCTCTTGATGCCGAGTGTGTTGTCGGAGTTCCCGAGGAAGTTTGTTCCCAGCTCATCGTGTGCGGCAGTAATCGAGTAGAGAGTGCCGTTCCGGCGGTCGAACGTCACGACCATCCGGCGCGAGGAAAGCCGCACCAGGTCGGACTTGTTCGTGGCGCGCGATGCCGGAGGGATCGCGTAGGAAGGGGAAGGCGTCTCGGTGGCGCCGGCGTCAGCCACCAGCGAGGCAACACCGGCTGTTCCGATGGATTTGAGTAGGTGGCGGCGGGAAAATTGGCCATTCACGGAGATCTGCGGTCCTTTCCGGACGTTGCTTCTTTGAGCGCCATTAAATCTGCTCAGCATTCTAAACCGAATACAATATACAATTCTCCGTGCAGGAGATGACGGCGTGGGCCTGCCCCGCCTCTGCGCCATAAAAATAGCCTCTGATGTGAGCGATTGTCCCTTGATTCACACCTTCGCGCAGGAGCGGCGGCTAAGGGCGAAGCGGCAGTCATCTCGCGGAGCCAGATGTCAGAAATCAAGAATTGAAAGCCGGGAGACATATTATGGAGCGCCGCGATTTCCTTAAGGGAGTAGCAGCTACCGGGATGCTCGCCGCTGTGGCGGCGCGCGCCAACACTTCACTTTCCGACATCGATCCACGCGTGATGAAGATCAGCGCTTTTGACTACGACGGCGTACGCCTGCACGAGAGCCGCTGGAATGATCAGTATCTGCACGCCCGCGAGTTCTACTTCAACCTATCGAATGATGACATCCTGCAGGGATTTCGAGCCAAGGCAGGATTGCCAGCGCCGGGCAAGCCGCTGGGAGGATGGTGCGCTGAAGATAGCTCCACCGTCTTCGGTCAGTGGTTGAGTGGAATGTCTCGCATGTACCGCGCGACTGGCGACCAGGCCATGCGCGATAAGGCCGCGTACCTGTTGGCGGAGTTTTCCAGGACCGTCGGCCCTGACGGCAATTGCAGAATGAATGTCTATCCCTACGAGAAGCTGGTTTGCGGCCTGGTCGATATGCATCAGTACGCAGGCGACAGTAGCGCGATGCCTCTGCTCGAAAGAGTCACTGCATATGCCAGCAAGACGTTCGACCGCACCCGGCAACCGGCCGCGCCGAAGCCCTGGGAGATGCACTCGGGGAAACCGCTCGAATGGTATACGCAGCCGGAGAACCTATTTCGCGCCTACCAACTTACGGGCAACAAGCAGTTCAAGGATTTCGCCGAGGTCTGGTTGTATCACTCTTATTGGAACAAATTCGCCAGCACCTCGTCGCCGCCGGATGCCAGCGGCGTCCATGCCTACAGCCATGTGAACTCGTTCAGCAGCGCATCCATGCGATATGCGGTCACCGGCGACCCTGCGCACTTGCGCGTGGTGGAGAACGCCTACGATTTTTTGCAGAATACGCAATGCTATGCCACCGGAGGCTACGGGCCGGTGGAACGAATCATGCCCGCGGGAAGCCTGGGCCGGGCGCTCGACTATCAACTCAATAGTTTTGAGACTCCCTGCGGATCGTGGGCCGGATTCAAGATGTCGCGCTACCTGATGCAATTCACGGGAAAGGCACGGTATGGCGACTGGGCGGAGCGGTTGCTATACAACGGGATCGGATCAGCATTGCAGATTAACGGCAATGGCCGCCATTTCTACTATGCCGACTATCGCGTCGGCGGTGGCGTCAAAATCTTCAGCCGTAATCCTTACACCTGCTGCTCGGGCACCTACATTCAGGATGTCGTCGACTTCCACAACCTCATTTACTACAAGGATGATTCCAGCCTGTACGTCAACCTATATGTTCCCTCGGAGGTCACCTGGAAGCGAAGCGACGGAGCAATGAAACTGGTGCAGGACACACGCTATCCAGAGGCTGAAACCAGCACGCTGACCCTGCAGATGGACCGCAGCATGAAGTTTCCTTTGCGCATGCGGATTCCCGAGTGGGCGCAGGGCGCATCGGTGAAAGTGAATGGCGCGCCGTATCAAACCGCCTGCCAGCCTGGCACCTGGGCCGTGGTGGACCGCGCCTGGAACTCCGGGGACAAGGTAGAGATCACCATTCCGCTGCGCATGCGGTGGCAGGCCGTGGACGCGCAACATCCACACCGCGCCGCCGTAGTTCGCGGGCCGGTCGTCCTGGTGCAGGATGGCATGATCCACGAACCCATCTTCAAGTTGCCGGAAAATGACGACGACCTGAACAAATATCTGATTGCCGACACAGAGGAGGGCCCTGGCGTTTTCCGCTTCACTCCACCCGATGGCAGCAACGTGATGGCAAAGTTCCGGCCGTTCTATTCGGTTGGAGGCGATTACTACTACCGCATGTATTTCGATCTGGACAAATTGCCGGTTGTGCTATGGCAGTAGAAGGTCCTGGTGGTGAACGCGAACTCCAGGGGGACCGGTTGGAACTGCTGGCCTCGCTACGTGCAGCCGGAGAATGCGCCATCAGACACACATTTAGATCCAGTGTCACCAAGACGATCGGGGCTGGGATCGTATTTCTCGTCCTTGCCGGCGGGGCCGAACTGCAATCGCGAGTCCGCCATAACCAACAGAAAGGGCTGCCTGCGGGCGCCGTAGTCGTACACAGGGCCATGAGATACGACGTCTCGCAGGCGCTAGCATCACAGCGAGGTTCGACCGAGGAACCCGCGGTGGTTGGTTGCGAAGGAGCGGGGTGCGGCACGTCACCCGGCGCTTCAGCCGATGATCCAGAGCAACAAACGGCGTCCGACGAGTCCATTCCTCCACCGGCGCCGCCGCCAACTTTGAGTCCGGCCGGCATCGCCGTTGAACAACGCTCCCAGGGCGCTCGGCCAGCGGCACCTCTGCTCGATAGCTTTGACGGCCTAGGCGCCGGATTCGAGGGGCCGCAAGGCACAACCACCTTCCGCAATCCGTCGGACAACAGCCTGGCGGTCGGCCCAGATCACATCGTGCAGATCGTCAATTCCAGAATCGCAGTGTATTCAAAGAGAGGCAAGAGATACGGCAGAAGCGGAACCGTGTTGTACGGAGCGGTCGCCACCAAATCCGTGTGGGCTGGTTTCGGCGGCCCCTGTGAGGCACGCAACAACGGTGACGCGGTGGTACGCTACGACCAACTTGCCGGCCGCTGGCTGATCGTGATGCCGATTTTTTCTCGGATTGCGCCCGGCGCATTTCCAGAAACACCCCGCCGGGCGCGCGGCGAAGCCGTCCCGCCTGGGCAGCTTGCAAAGTCTGGCGAGGAGTCTTCACCAGGCGCTGCTGCGGCGCTTCCCGCGAATCCGGCGCAGCCTCCCCCTCCGCCCCAGAGCGGGCAAAAACCCCGCGAAGCAAGCCAGGGGAATTGGGCAATGTGCTATGCGGTGAGTACCGGACCGGACCCGCTTGGCACCTACTATCGTTACGCCTTCGAGCGGCTTTTGTTCCCGGACTACCCGCGGCCGGCCGTTTGGACGGATGGCTACTACGTACCCAGCAGCTCCGGCGACGATGTAATTCAGAAGCACGCATGCATTGCGGACCGCGCGAAGATGCTGGCGGGACAAGCCGCTACCGAACAGTGCATCGTCATCGACGGAGTAAACTTCCTGAACAACGCCGACGTCGATGGGCGCGTAGCCCCGCCAGCCGGGGCGCCGAACATCATGATGGCTGCTGGCGGCGCGCAGCTCAGGAAGATCTTCGCTGACGACGGTATCTACTTCTGGAAGGTGCATGTCGACTGGAGTAATCCCGCCAACACCCGGGCGGACGGTCCCGTGAAGATACAGGTTGCGCCGTACCACTACCTGTGCAACGGGCAGTTGTCGAGCTGCGTGCCCCAACCCCATACCGAACGCCGGCTCGACTCGCAGGGCGACAAGATCATGCAGCGACTCGTCTACCGCAAAGTTGGGGGACACCAGTCGATCGTTGCGGCCCACTCGGTCGCCACGCAGGGCGGGGGTGGAGGCGTGCGCTGGTACGAGTTTCGCCTCGATAAAAAAGGCACTCCGGAACTGTATCAGCAGGGCACGTATGCACCGGAGGGGTTCTACCGCTGGATGCCCGGCATCGCGATGGACAAGAAAGGCGACATCGGAGTCGGCTACTCGTTCGGTGGGTTACCGAATTTTGTGGGGGTACGCTTCGCGGCGCGAAGGGCGGGCGATCCTCTGGGCCTCTTGACATTGCACGAGTCCGTGCTGGCGACGGGGGAAGCGTCGCAGACGAACACCCTACGCTGGGAAGATTTCACCACGACGGCGTTGGATCCGAGCGATGACTGTACGTTCTGGTTTGTCGGCGACTATCTGAAGGCAGGCGACCCCGGCTACCGGACCAGGATCGGCTCGTTCCGTTTGCCGAATTGCAGAAGTGGACGCTAGCCACCGTGCTCAAAGAGTCAAATCCATCCTGCGCCAAGCCTGTGCCATCGCAAAGGGCCGGGGGGGGCAACATTGACCATTTCGAGTCTCGCGACCTTCTCCCCGATACCTGTTTTTCGAATCGAGCCTGGGATTGTCGTCTTGAGTTTGGCCTGCGCAGCGAAGTCAACGAAGCAGCAAGCCGGGATTCAGCCGGGGCCACCGGGCGGACCCAGCGAGATGAGTAAAAAAGACCAAAGGCTATGGTCCCGTCCGCTGCGTGTATATATTGTCAATTCCCCTACGCAGGGCCAAAATTGCCGGCAGGCACGTTAGTGCAAGTCTTGAATCTGCCTGTTTAGGCCTGCTCGATTTCAATCTGATGTGCGTCTTGCATGGGAACGTCGATACTGAACGTTCCGTTCACGGTAACGCGGCGCGCCGATTTGCCGTGTGAGAGCTTGTAGTTCCCAGCGGGCAATCCGTCGATTGAGATCGTCGCATTCTTTGCCAGACCGGAGGGGTCCGAGACCTCGAGTGAAAGCTTTGGCTTGCCCCGGTTGAGTGTTGCGCTCTTGATCTGTCCCGGCATGACTTCCACGTCGATTGCGGCTTCGACGAAGCGCAGGCGTTTCTGCAGGCCATCTTTTGGATACACCGTCAGGGCGCGGTCCGCCGCCTCCACTTTGCAGCCAAAGCCAACCTCGCCGAATGCAGGGTCTTTCACGACGTACGACTTGGAAGACTTCAGAAATCCCCAGAGCCCCGAGCCGCTTTCAAACGTTCTCGGCGGTTCGTGATCGTAAATGCCCGGCGTGCATATGAAGAAGTTGTAGCCCATTCCGTCGGGTAGAACGTTCGCCATCACGCTCATTACGCCCGCATACCCCTTGATCAGCGCGTCGGGATCTCCGTGATCTTCGTACGCTTTCAAAAGAGCAAGGCCGTTCAACGACGCGTTATACCAGCAGCAGACATCTCTGCGCTTATCGTTGCCGTAGCGGAACCACACCGGCTGGTTGCCGCCGCGCAGCGCTTTCAGGACCTGAATCGTTTTCTCATTCTTTGCCTGGTTTCCGAAAAAGCGGGTAAAGAAATAGACCTGCTCATGCGCGGTCTGGTCGATCACGAGTTCTGAACTATAGGGATAGGGATCGCGCAGGAATTCGTCGTTGCATTCCGACATCTGCCGGCGCAGATTCTCGTGCTCCTCCTTCCAGCCTTCCTTCTCGATGTCATGGAGAATATTGATGGCATTCGAGCCCTCCATCAGACCAACATGCCGCCACGGTCCCGTCGCGAACCACTTCATGCAGGTGCGATACGACATGCGCAGATATTCCTCCGCAGTCCTGCGCGTCAGCAATCCATAACTTTTACCAATACGGTAGAGCGCGTGATAAATGTTCGCGGGGTGAACGTAGTTGTAGGAGCGGAACGTGGCCTCCGAGCGATCCTTTGTCCATGCGCCCCACCCGTTAGAGGGATAGCGGTCTTTCCAGTACAGCGAAGCTCGGACCTCGTAGGTCTCCGGATTCTGGATGTATTTGAACAGGCAATCGGCAACATAGGTCTCGAGCGTCTCAACTTCCTTCTTGGACGGAAGGTAAACGTTCTTCTCCGCCAAAAAGAGTGGCTCGGAAAATCCCGATTCATCGCTGCCGCCTACTTCCCAGACCTCGTCGGAATCCAGAAAAATACTGCCGATGCGGTAATCGAAAGGGACAAAACCGTGATGCCGATGGTAGGGATCCTGCGGATTGTCGTAGAACTGGCGATCCACGACAAACCGGCCGCGCGCATTGAGCAATCCTTGAATGTCCTCAATGCAATAGAAGTGAAGGTTCGTCCAGCGGTTTTCCCCGTAGTTCAGCTTGAGGCTCTTCTGGCCTCTGCCCTTGAAAGACAGGGTGAGGAGCACCTTGTCTGCATCTCTCTTCTTTTCTTTAACTGCAATATTGTCCGACAACAGGTCGATGCGATCGATGTTCGACTTGGTCTTCACCTCCACCAGAACGTCGGTATCTTCCTGAACCACCATCGATGGCAGCACGCGGATGCCAAGATTTCCCGCTTCGTATAATTCGTCGCGAATCGCTTCGTAGCTGGGTATGAGCGCAAAGCGCACTTGAAATGTTCTTTTTTCACCAGGCTGCAGAATGAGCGAGGTGTGGCCGTTGACCCAGGGGTTGGACCTCCATCGGCGCAGATTCTTTGTCGCCCAGGAATGAATGGCAAGAATGTCAGGGCCTTGCTCCCCGAGGACATGCGCCGCAAAAGGCGAATCTGGTTCTTTGTAAATGCACTCGAAGCTCGTATCCGAAGTGGGGTGGACCAGAAGAAAAGGCGCATCCCCCAGCGGCCGCTGCAGCAGGACATAGGAACTGTGGCCCGCGATGAAGTGATGGGCAAGAATCTTTTGCTCATGGATCAGCTTCTGCCGCAGCGGCGTCTTGCCAAAATCAACATTGTTTACCGTACTGAGCTTGGTTTCCGAACCATGTTGAATGTACAGCTCCTCATAGTCGTCGTTCACCATGAGCGGCAATCCCAGCTCGCCAATCTCAAGCGTCTTCCCGGTTGTGTTTCCAATCTCAATGTCCCAGAGCAGTGAACTACCACTGCCCGCCGTGTAATTCATGGAAAGAGAATAACTGCGGATTCCTTGCTCATTTGAGGAGATGCCCTCATAGCTGACGTTCACCGCGTTGCTCCCAAAGCGGACGCGCCGATTGTCGCTGGACTTGCCGGTCAGCTCTTTTCTCCATTTGCCCGACATTCGAAAGACATCATTCTGGCCCAGGCGGGCATGCTTCCAATCATCAGTGGTCAGCTCCCAGACTGTCGACACGACATCGCCAGTCCACCGCGAATCGGAGGGATCCACTCCCGGAGTGTTGGTTTCATTC
This sequence comes from Terriglobales bacterium, assembly GCA_035500455.1. Lineage (GTDB taxonomy): Bacteria > Acidobacteriota > Terriglobia > Terriglobales > Acidobacteriaceae > DATJXG01. Next base: position 9,556 of record DATJXG010000219.1, read on the forward strand.
CCGATGTAGTTGGTTTGCAGAGGATCGTTCTTTCGCGTAATGCTTACGATCGAACCATAACGCCGGTCGAACTGGACCACCATTTCTCCTGCTTCGAGGAAAGTGGTGTAATCCTCATGCTGTTTAAGCAGTTCCACCGAGGATTGCTCGAGCTGCGGATCTGGTGGCGCTTCCTGCGGCGAGTTCTGTGCTTGCGCCGCGAGCAACGTCGAGCCGGGGCCTGTCAACAAGGCTCCAGCGGCGCCCGCCACCCCGACGCTTTTCAGCAGGTCCCGCCTCGATATCCTGTTACTCATCGCAGCCCTCTAATTTGAAGATTCGGTCTCCCAGCGCCTCCGACGTTCACGACCTTGCACACACTTCCACCCGGCACGATCGGCTGAGACTGCCCACAGCGACCTTATCGTTCCAAAGGTCGTGCTTAAAGGATCGTGCTTAAAAACTCGTGTCGATCGGATCGTGCCTCAACACGAAGCGCGGCGTTTGAGGGATTGCCGGGCTACAAGTTCGATCAGGGCGGAGACCTTACACTCTCGGTCCCAACCGGGATTAAATATACAATATACGTTCAACATTCGACCAAATCTGGGAAGGGCGACGTCGGAAGGCCCTTAAAACCCCGCCGGCCTCTGCTCTGTAACGCCGAAGATTGTCTCCAGCGCCAACCCCACACTACCCAGTGTCCCCTCGTCGAACAGCTGCCCGATGAACGTCACCCCGTGCGGCACCCGTCGCGGCGGCGAAAACTTTGGCAAGGGATGCTGCGGGTCCGGCGCCCAGTCGCTTCGCGCCTCCGACACTTCCACAAAGCCGGCGCGTAAAGTCAACGATGGATGCCCGGTGAAGTTTGTGATGACGAGCATTTCATCGCGCAAAGACGGCACCAGCAGCAGATCGACCTGCGAGAAAATGCGTGCCATTTCCTGGGCGACCTTGCGGCGGAAGCGATCCGCCTGTACCAAATCGACCGCCGACAAGAAGCGCGACTGGCGCATGACATTCGGCCAGAAATCGGGGGTCTGCACTCTGAGTTCGCTTAAGCCTCCACTGAGCGTCAAGTCTTCAAAGGCCGCCGCTGATTCCGCGAAAAGAACAATGTTGAGCGTATCGTAGGGCCAGTCCGGTATCGAGACTTCTACCAGCTTCATCCCTGCCTTTTCTACTGCCTTGAGAGCTGCGCGATCGACCTCGGTGGCGGATTTGTCCTGCATCCAGGCCGGAAAGTAGCCGACGCGCAGCCCTTCGACGCTGGCGTTGGCGTCGAAGTCGAGATGGCTGGGTACACTCCCCAGGTCGCCCGCATCGGAACCGGAAATAGCGTGCAGCACCAATAGCGCATCTTCGACCGAGCGCGTCATTGGCCCCAGCTTATCCAACGACCAGCAGAGCGTCATCGCCCCTGTGCGAGGCACGCGCCCGAAGGTCGGCCGCAGCCCGGTCACGCCACAGCGCATCGCCGGACTTATGATGCTGCCTCCGGTTTCGCTGCCGATCGAAAATCCGACCAGTCCTGCCGCGGTTGCAGCGCCTGGCCCAGCACTCGAACCCGAAGAGCCTTCTTCAAGCAGCCAGGGATTCATTGTCTGCCCGCCAAACCAGATGTCGTTCGAGGCCAGCGCACCCAGGCTGAGTTTTGCGATCAGCACAGCCCCGGCCGCGTCGAGTCGCTTGACCACCGCTGCGTCTTCTTTGGGCAAGCGGTTGCGATATGGCTCGGCGCCATAGGTCGTCGGAATGCCCGCGGTATCGAGCAGGTCTTTGCCTCCCCATGGAATGCCGTGCAGCGGCCCGCGATATTTCCCCGCCGCGATCTCCGCGTCCGCCCGCTTCGCCTGCGCCATCGCATGATCCGCGGTCAACGTGATCACGCATCGCAGCTTGGGATCGAACTGCTGTAAGCGCCTGAGGTAAATTTGCGTGAGCCGCGCCGAAGTGAGGTCGCGTTGCTCGATCCAGCGGGAGAGTCTGGTTACCGGCGCATACGCAATGTCCTCGTCGCTCGCGGGCAGCGGTCCCGGGTTGGCTGTGCTGCGAATGAAGCGATCGCGCACCGACACCCTCTTTACCTCCGCCAGCACCGGGTTCCACTTGGTCGCCGGAGCCAGCGTGGCCTCCAGCTCCACCTTTCGTGGCCCGGTTCGGCGCTCATACAGGTGGGCCATGTTCTGCCGCCAACTCGAGGCCGCGACTGCGACCTCGCTGTCCGCCATTTTGACTTGCACCAGCTTTTCCGCCTCCGTCACGGTTGTCGGCGAGATTTCTGGGCCTACCAAAGGCCCGCTACCCGTCGTCGGAGGTGCGCCAGGAGTCGGTTGCTGCTGGGGCCCGGCTGTTTGCGCATAATTGCGGTGTGCGGCGGCGGCCCCGATTAAGCCAGCGGATGTGACCGTCAAAAACTGTCTTCGCGATTTGTTCATAGCTCCTCTGCACGGCATTATAGCTACCTGGAATCGCAACCAAAGTCCGGGTTCTTGGCCGGGTGACCGGCAAACTTCAGGTTAGGGCCTTGGGGAGAGTAGCCGATAAAACTCTCAAAGTTCTAAGGCCGAACCATAGGTCTGGCGCACGGATAGCTCATAATGACAGGCGATGAAGTCGGTTCCGTATAACTGCCGCCTCGAAACAGGAAGGAGAGAAATGCACGATTCAAACGGCAAGTCTTCTGAATCTTCTCGACGCAATTTTCTCAAAGGAATCGGCGCGTTACCGATTATGGCTCTTGCCGGTGACCCCGGTTTCGGCGGCCAGAGCCTAATTTCGCCGCTGAACGCAGCTCCAATGCAGGCCGACAAGGCAGCATCGACGCCCAGCCAGAGATTCGTTGCTCTACAGATCGGCGCGCGATCATTTGTGGATGAAGGCGTCGACAAGTGCCTGGACACGATTCAGGAGAAAGGCGGTGTCAATGTTCTTATGCCCACGGTGTTCACCTACGGCCGCGGGCTGGCGGGCCGCCAGGTTCCCGGACAACCTTTGCCGGATCATGGAGTGCAGGAGTACGACGAAATTCATGGCGGCAGCTATACCAAGCTTCATCCTGAGTTTTACGCCAACTCGGTGATCAGGGATTTCCGCGCGCCCGAACTGGGGGAGTTCGACATTCTGGCGGATGTAATTCCGAAGGCCAAGGCGAAGGGTATGCAGGTGTATTGCCTGTTCGAAGAGGCTTACAACCCGCGATTGATTCCAAATTTCGAGAAGATCGCTGAGGTTGACGTTTATGGACGGATCGGCACAAGCACCTGCCTCAACAATCCGGACGCGCGGACTTTTCTTGCGTCCATGGTTCGCGACTGGCTCACCACCAATGACCTCGACGGCGTGATGTGGGAATCCGAGCGCCAGGGGCCGCTGAACAACACGCTGGAAGCGCATTTCGGAAAGGTCGGAAGACGCAGGTCCATCCATTGCTTCTGCGTGCACTGCTTGCGGAAAGGAAAGGACCTCGGGATCAATGTCGAGCGCGCCCGTGACGGATATGTGGCGCTCGACCGCTGGGTGGAGCAAAGCTTGAACGGTCCGCGGCAGAATGACGGTGCGTTTGTGACGCTGTGGCGGCTTTTTCTCGAGTATCCCGAGATTCTGGCCTGGGAAAAATTCTGGTTCCTCAGCCAGGAAGAGGTGTATGGAATTTTGTACGGAACCGCGAAAGAGGCAAATCCCAAGGCGCAGGCGGGTTGGCACATCATGCACCTGGTCACACTGAGCCCGTTCTTTCGTGCCGAGCAGAACTATGCCCGCCTGGCCCGCTACGCCGACTTCATCAAGCCTTGTCCTTACAACAACTGCGCTGGTCCGCGCTTCGCGCAATACATCCGGAATGTGCAGTCAACTATCTTCCGCGACTGCACCCCGGAAGAGGTTCTGGAACTGCATTACAAGGTCTTGGGTAACGAAGGAGAACCAAGTCTCGACAAGCTGCCCACCGCGGGCCTGTCGGCGGACTACGTCTCGCGGGAAACGCGGCGTGCAATTGCTGATGTGCAGGGCGCGGTCCCAATTTATCCAGGCATCGATATCGATATTCCCACCGGGTTGAACGAGAAGCGGACCCAGCCGTCGGATGTAAAAGCCGCGGTGCTGGCGGCTTTTCAAGCGGGCGCGCCGGGAGTCGTGCTGTCGCGCAAGTATGCGGAGATGAAGCTCACGAACCTCGCTGGCGCCGGAGAAGCTTTGCGAGAACTGGGTAGCGCGAAAGGATGACCGGCGAAATTGATTACTTGGCAGGAGCTGTTACTGATTCACCGGGCCAGGAGCCGTCGCGAAACTAATTTCACGCGGAGACACAATGCAAGCGGGCATCTCACGAAACTTGCCAGTAGACCGAGTAACGTTTGTCATACAGGCGGTTCAGTGGAACCAGCGTGACGTCTTTCCGCTGCCCTGACGTCCGGAATGTTAGCGGTTTGTCTCCCGGCTTGATCCACGAACTCGGGTCAGACCCCGACGCCTTGAATGTCGGAATCTCGAGATCCGGCACGGGAGGAGTCCTGTTCACCGGCCCCAGCGGCGAGCCGTTCTGCTCGGCAATGGGTGCGCCCACCCGCAAATTTGGCCCAATGATGTGGGCTTCGGTCAGCCCTTCCGCACCGAGGTCTCCGGCCAGAACCAGAGGGCCGTACAGAAACGCCTGGGTGTGAGAATCATCCGGCATGACTTCCACATGTAGGTGCATGGGAAGCCGCATCTCCACTTTATCTCCCGTCTTCCATGCTCGCCGGATGGTCAGGTAGGAGCCAGGCGCTGCCGACGCATCTAGCAGCTTCCCGTTCAATTTCACAGTTGGAGCCGACTGCAGCCAAGCGGGAATGCGCAGACGCAAGTCCATGTTGACCGGCTTCGCCGCTGTCACGATCAGCATCACGTCCTCCGACTCCGGATACTGGGTCTCTTGACGGAGCTTGAACCCCTTCTCCGCCCAATCCAGCTCCGACGGAATGAAAAGATTCACATAGAGCCCCTCGTGATCCCGCCAGTAAATGCTATTGTTCAGCTTCGAATACTCCTCAATCCCCGAACCCGTACAACACCAGAATGTCTGATCTTCCGTGTTGAAAGTCTTCCAGACGCCGGGCGCGAGTGAAAGGTAATACTGTGTGTATCCAACCTTCGGGCGGATGGTGCCGATGCGGTGATTGAGCAGCGACCGCTCATAGTAATCGAAGAAGGCGGGCGACGGATTCCAGCTATAAAGCTGCCGCGTCAGCTTCAGCATGTTGTAAGCGCAGCAGCATTCAGCCGTGTTTACGCTCTGCTTCAGCTCGGCGGCCAAACGCCGCGGCGGAGCCAGCCAGGCTTCCGCATTGCTCGTTCCGGCCGTGACATAGGAACGAGCGGTGGTGACCTCATAAAAGAAGTACTCCGATAAATCGCGAAAGCGGGGGTCGCCCGAGATCTCGTACCTTCGCGTGGCCGCAATGACCTGCGGGATATGCGTGTTGGCGTGCAATCCCTGCAATTCGTCCCGCCGCGCTGCCAGCGGATTGATGAAGCTCTTCTTCTGGAAGCGGTCGCCCAAGTTCGCCCAGCGATCGTTGTTGGTCTCGGCGGCGAGATGATAGAAACTCTCCGCGATGCCGCCAAACTCGATCTTGAGGATCTGCTGCATCTGCGCTTCTGTCTTTGGGGCCGTCCACTCGTCCGCCCATGCCGCCATGCCTTCCAGTACCTGCAGCGCCTGGTTGTTCCCGGCCAGTCGGTACATGTCAAACATCCCGGCTGTGATTTTATGGATCGTGTAGAAAGGAGCCCACACCCGCTCGCCCTTCTCTAGCCGGTCGAACCACGTGGTCGGAAAGGCGCTAAGGTACTTGCCGCCCAGCTTTTCCTGGCATTTGGCCATCTCCGCCACCATGTAATCGCCTTTGGCTTTGGCCTCCTTATCCCCCGTCGCGGCCAGTTGCGCGCTGGCGGAAAGGAAGTGGCCACTGAAATGTCCGCGCAGTTCGCTCGATCGCTGACCGTTCTCCGGCTGCTCCCAACCTCCAAGCGGTTTCGCCGCGCCCACGGGCAGTCCGGCATTGGCGCGGAAGGTATATAAGAGGCGGTCCGCCTGCAGTCGTGCCATGTAGCCGCGGTTCCACTCCTGCGAATCGAAGAACACACTGTTCGGCAGCAGTCGAACCCGACTCATTGGAAAGGGCTGAACGCTTGGCGCAACGTCTCGACGAGTGAACTCCAGAGGCCCGTCGAATGCCGGAGTGTCCGGCACTAGCGGTCTCTGGAAAGATCCCGGAGCCAGGCGTGTCGAGGCTGCATTCGGCTGCTGAACCTCCTGGCCAACTAACGCCGTAGCCGCCGCGCCGGCTGTAACCAGGACACCGAAACGGCGTCGGCTCAGAGGACGCGCATTTGTCTGATCGCTCATTCGTTTCCCCTCAATCAGAAACACAGTAGTTGAACAAATCTAATTGTAGACGCAATATTCCGACTGCATCGGAACTGCTCGAAGCGTGTGCTTACCCCCTGAGGTTTCCGCGCATCGGCAACCAGTTCAAGCAATTGGGATGAGAACGCACGTTTGAAGCGACTCTTGCCCACGCTTCGCCTGACGATTGACAATCTCTGTGGTGTAATAGCGGACGATGCGCCCGATGCCGACTCGAATATGTATTTCCGTTTGATGCCTACCCATCGTTCCTCCCGACCGAGGGGGAGCGGTGCAGGGCCAGAATTGCGTTTATGCAACTAAGATGCAATTCACTAAGCAGCTGTTTTGTAAGCGATTGACAAAGCAAGTGGAAGCGCATGTGGTCCGGTGACTGCCCCGGTCTTCAAAACCGGCGGGCGGCATCTACGATGCCGCCGGTGCGTTCGACTCGCACACGCTTCCGCCAAATCTCGGTTTTAGCGTTCGCTGTCTGAATATAATCCGCCACAAGGTTCCCATAATCTCAGTAAACATTGACTTGCATAAGCTAAGGTGACATCCTTGGCCCGGTTGTAATACCTGTAATGCGAGTTAGGAGTCGATATATGCGGATGTTACTAACCATCGCGCTGTTCTGTACCGCCGCTACGGCCGCAATGGCACAGACGTGCGACTCGACGCTATGGGACCACGTGTACCACGGAAAGTTTCCCACCGCTAAGGACCGCCTCAAACCAATTCAGGACTGCATTACCGTGACTGGAACCGTCATCAGTGCGGCGGCGGAAGCGGACGGCGATCGCCACATCCGGCTGAAAGTCGATAAGCAGTTCAAGAAGCTGCTCAATGCCAAGAACATGACCGGCGAGGCCGGCTTCCTGGTGGTGGAGCCGATGTGCACGCACAAAGTAACGCAGAAAGATACGATCAAGGAAGGCGTGTGC
>DATJXG010000220.1:0-16555 GCA_035500455.1 Terriglobales bacterium
GGCGTGCTGATCCTTGCTGCCATTGATGGTATTCGCGGCTGCACCATCGCCACCTACGAAGCCCTGGCGCCGGATGTAGAACGCGCAGGCGGAAAGTTTAAGGATACCGAAGTAGTGGTGGAAAAAAATCTCGTTACCTCGCGGACGTGGATGGACCTGCCATTCTTTATGCGAGAGTTCTTAAAGATTCTGAAAGACTCGAGAAAAAGTGTGGCTGCGTAGGCCCAACGCCGGGGCCGAAGCGCATCCGTTGTAGCGCTGCCGGCCCCGCCGAGCTTTACTCGGCTGGACGGGGCGGAGCCCCGTCCCTACACGGGCGTTGCCGGCGCATACCAAACCCTACTCTTGCGAGCGGGTGATTGAGCTTGTGGGGTTCACATTGTTTGCAAGGCTTTTCACAGCGCCTTCCGTGCCTCAATCCTTTCCGTAATCCCTTCCGTCTGCCCCAATCCCTTCCGCGTGGCCCAAACAGTGTGCAACAAAATGCGCATCCGTAATGCGCAACCATGGTGTTGCCAGCGGCAATTGGCTTGCTCTAAAGTACGGACGACCTCCATCCCCTCCCCCCGGCGGTCGGGTATTCCCCTGTCCACCTGCTGTTTCGGCGATTTTGAGCAAATTGCGCCTCAGATCACGCTATTAGAGATGGAAGGCAAGAAGTACAATTCCAACCCAAGTTCGCGCACGACACCCAGGTGCGGGAGGCGTCCATGATCGGCAAGGAGATCGGAAGCTACAGAATCCTCGAGAAGCTCGGCGAAGGCGGCATGGGCGTGGTTTACAAGGGCGTGGACACCGGCCTGGACCGGCTGGTGGCGATTAAGGTCCTGGCCCAGGGATTGGCCCATGATCCGGAGCTGGTCGAGAGGTTCCGCTCCGAGGCCAAGGCGCAGGCCAACCTGAACCATACCAACATCGCTACCCTGTACGCGTTCATGCAGGTCGAAGGGCAGTGCCTGATCGTGATGGAGTTCCTGGAAGGCGAAACCTTCGAAGATCTGCTGCTGCGCGACGGCAAGCTGTCGTGGAAAGATGCGGTCTCGTACACGCGGCAGGGGCTGCAGGGATTGGGCTTCGCGCACAGCATGGGGATCGTTCATCGCGACATCAAGCCCAGCAACCTGATGCTCACCTCCGGCGGAACCGTGAAGGTGATGGATTTCGGCATCGCCAAGGCGCTGGGCGGCTCCAAGAAAACCCGCACCGGCATGCAGATGGGCACGCCGCACTACATGTCGCCGGAGCAGATTCGCGGGCGGCCGGTGGATGCGCGCTCGGACATTTACAGTTTGGGTGTGACGCTCTACCAGATGTTAACCGGCGATCTTCCCTTCCACGCCGACAGCGACTTTGAATTGATGAGCGCGCACATCAACACTCCTCCGCCGGTAATGACCGGTTCCCATGCGGACATCCCCAGAAGCATCGAGCAGTGCGTGATGCGGGCGCTGGCCAAGGAGCCGGAAGAGCGATTTCAGAATACCGAACAGTTCGGAACTGCTCTGGCTCAAGCCTCAAGACTGCCGACCGAACTGCTCGACGTTAAGCCGGTGCCGGACTTTTCCACCCAGCGCCTGCCGGAAGTCAAGAAGACTGATCCGCCACGGCAGAGGACGATGCTGGAGCAGGACTATCACCGGCAGCCCACACCGCCACCGGCGCCTGCGCCGACTCCCGCACCCGGCCCGACTCCTGCCCCAACGCCAGCGAAGCGCGGCAAGCCGATCTTCACGATTGCCGCCGTCGCCGGGGCGGCGCTGTTGGGAGCCGTGCTCGCAGTCGCTTTCTGGCCGAAGCCGCCGCAGCCGAAGCCTGTCGTCGTCGTAAACCCGCCACCCCCGGATAAACCGAATACAAAAACTACGCCGACTGAGCCGCAGAAGCCTGCGGTCAGCACAATCCCTGACGAACAACCGCAGCATCCAGTGGCGCCGGCCGCGGTGCAGCGAGCGACGCTGGTGGTGGTGTGCAACCTGAACTGCACCTGGATGCTGGACGGGCGTCCGCAGGGGCAGCTTTATGCCGGACGACCCGTGAGCGTGCGAGTTCCGCTGGGATCCCACACCGTCTCCGCCGTCACCCTCGACGGCAACGACCAGGCAGATTTGTTGCCCATTAACGCGTACTCAGCGAATCAAGTGATCAGCGAGCGCGTTGATTTGCTTATCAAGCAGACCCAGCGCCTGCAGATGGAGGCCGAAAGGCAGCGCCAGGCGGAGGCGGCGCGGCAGGCGCAAATCGAACAGCAACGCCAGGAAGCTATTCAAAGGCAGCAGCAGATGCAACGGCCGCAGGTGCCGGCGCAGGCCGCGTCTGCGCTTGCGTCGATTCCGTCTTCTTCCGGTGGCTGCCAGTCTCTTGCGATGCCGCAGGTCTGGCGAAATGTGGCGAACAACGGCGCGTATCGCATTCATTTCGAATGCGAGCACGCCTACATTTACGAGCTGCAGACTAACCGCGTCGTCGCCGACCTTTCGCTGAAGCGTAACAAGAAGGACAGCAGCAAGGACAAATACGTCGGAGTGACGAGCCTGTCTCCCTGCCGCGGAGGAGGAAGAATGGAAGTGACGGGGATATCAGCCAGCCGCATCGATGCCAAGGTTGAGCTTCCCAACGCCAACAATGTCTGCGCCGGAGGCGGACTGGCCATCTCGTTCTTCATGAACTGGGCCTCGGCCTCGTTCATCCCAGAGTAGGGCGGAAATCTTCTTTGCGGAGAAGCAAAACAGAAGCATGAAACCGCAGAGAAGGCGAAGGCCGCAAAGAAAGGCCTTTTCCTAAGATGGAACTTGCACGCGACTCCTTCGCGTTGCGTTCTTTGCGGCTCGTTCCACAGCAGGCCGGGTAAGTTCAATCACAGTCCGTTCCGCGCCCGTGCGTATTTTTTGCGGTCAGTTGTTTTGCGGAGGTTCCTCTGGCGCGGCCGCGGCCGGCGGCTGAACTACAATGAAAGTGAAATAGGTGGATCCGGCGCGAATCGTGGAGTAGTTGGCCAGGCTGTGGAACTGTTCTTCGATGGGAGCGCCGTTAAGGTCGGTCCCGGTCATGCTGACCATGTCGCCGACCACGAAGCCGGTGCGGTAGGTGATGTGGCTGTTGCGGGCAGACATGGTCTGATCCTCAGGAATGGAAATCTCGCATTCCGGGTCGCGCCCGATATAGTTTCGTCCTTCGAGCACTGGAAATATTTTTCCCTCCGGCGCCCAGCTGTAGGTAACCAGGATGCCCACGATCTTGCGGTTTTGCGTGACCGGAGGAGTGGTGGAACCGCCGCCTGGGATGGGGCGGTAAACCGTGGCGTCGCGGCCCTTGGGCTGCGGTGGTTGCTGCCCGCCGACGCGTTGCGGAGGATTGAGCGGCGCGCTCACCGGCCGGGGCGGGCGCGGTGGCGCAGGACGGCCGGGTATATCCTCGACCTCGGTGTCTTTCCGCGGCGGAGGCGGCGGCGCCTGGCACTCAAAAACCGTGGGGGTGCGCACGGGCGGAACCGCCGGCGGCGGCGCGCTGGGCGCGGGCGCCGCATTCTCCTGCTTGCAATAGACGCACTCTGTCCAGGTGGGGTCCATGGTGTGCCGGCCGCTGGGACAGGTCTTGCCTCCCGATTGCTGCAGAGGGGCCGCACACTGTTTGCAGAATTTCGCGGTGTCCAGATTTTCCGTCATGCACTTGGGGCACGTTCTCATTGCGCCAGTCCTTTCGCCGAAAACCTCGGTTTAGTCAATCGGTTTAGTCAAAAAGAGTGTAACTTAGTCCGGCTTCAGGGTTTCCCCAAGCCAGTAATCCTCTGCAGGCTGCGAACAGCGTAGCCCGGAAACAGCGCCACCAGCATTGCAATCATCCACAGCACGTAACCCTCCCGGGGATAAATACGCGACATGCCAAAGACCACCCAGCAGCAGGGGAACATCGGCCACAGAGCCCTGATCAGGATTGTGGACGCCCTGCGCAGCCGGCTTCTCAACTTGAAGACCATGCGAGCAGGAAAACCGGATTGATCCAGCCTGAAAACAAGATCGACAAGGTAAACAGCAGGGCTCGCGGATTGGTAAGCCGGTGGTCGGCAAAGAGGCTCAATTCCCCGCTCCACGGAAAGATCAGCGAGTCGTACGCGCATGACCAGCCGAGCAACGAGGCCGACTCACCACCAATGCCGACCGCATGCATGAAGAAGCTGACCGCGTAGAGGACGAGACCGGCCCCGACCATAGCGGCGACGAGTTCCGGGCGAATCTGCTTGCCACTTCCAGCGCCGGGCACAACGACGCCGCGATCCACATTTTTCTCTCGCCGGCGCTCCACTTCCGCTGAGGAAGCCGCCGCCATCTCCAGCGCCGATCCAAACTCCTCGGCGCTTTGAAAGCGGCCAGATGGGTCTTTGGCCAACGTCTTCATCACGCACGCCTCAATGCCCTTGGGGATGTCTTTATGCTGGTTGGTAAAGACCGGCGGTGGCGTGTTCACGTGGGCGCTCATCAAGTCGAAGTCGCTGTCAGCGTGGAAGGGTATGTCTCCTGTGAGAAGCTGATAGAGGGTGATCCCGAGGCTGTAGATATCGGAGCGCGCGTCAACCTGCTGGCCGCGTATCTGCTCGGGAGACATGTAGCGCGCAGTGCCGATGCGCACTCCTGTGCCGGTATGGACGGTGTTCGCCAGCGCCTTAGCGATGCCGAAATCCATGACCTTTACAATGCCGCCGCTGGTCAGCATCAGGTTTCCGGGCTTGATGTCGCGATGCACGATCCCCTTGTCGTGGGCGAATCCGAGCCCCTGCAGCGACTGGCGCGTCAGCGATACCGCACCCTTCCAGGGAATCTTGCCCCGGTCCAGCAGTAATTGCTCGAAGGTTTCGCCTTGCAGAAACTCCATCACGATCAGGCACTGTCCCTGGAATTGCAGAAAAGCGTAGAGAGTTGCAATGTTCGGATGATTCAGGTTGGCTTGGGCCCTGGCCTCCGATTGGAATCTCTGCACCAGTTCGGGATCGTGCGCCAGGTCAGGGTTCAGCACCTTGATCGCAACCGGGCGGTCCAGGCCGGTGTCGACGCCTCTGTAAACCACCCCCATTCCACCCTGCCCGATTTTTTCCAGGATCTTATAGGTGCCGATTTCTGCGCCGATCATCGGATGCGATTACGCCTCCATGCCGCTGCTACGAATCTATTGGTCCGCATCCTCCGGCTGGGGGTGCGCCGGATGTGCCGGAGGAGTCCGCGGCGGCGCGTGCGGCGCCGCGGTAGGGGAGGCCTTAGCCAGTCGGCCCTCGAAATCGTCCTTCTGGCCCTTCAGGAACGCCAGGTCGTCTTCCAGCTTCTTGGCCTTGCCCTCGGCGGCGCTCACATTCGCCGCCAGTTTGTTGATGTCGTCCTTCCGCGTCGGAGAGGATGGGTCCTCCTTCTGAATCGACGCCATCGCCGGGCTGTAGTTGTTCTTGATTGCATCCTGCAAGTTGTAGCAATCGGTATTGATGAACTTCTCCAGCTTCCCGTTCAATTCGGTGAAATCCCTCTGCAGCTTCGCCAGGTCGCCGGAGGGTCTTTCGTGGGGCTCGCTCAAATCCGCGATGTGCTTGAGATCGTTTTCGACTTCCTTCTTATATTTGTCCGCGCTGCCGCTTGCGACGCTGACTCGCGCATTCAGGTTCTTGATGCGCAGGTCCAGCTGGTGGGCGGGATCTTCTCCACCCGGCGAATGGAAACGGAACCACAAAATAATAGCTGCCACAATCGCGAGCACGGCCGCGGCGATGATCCATCGCCAGGGACTTTTGACGGTCGAAGCTGTCGGGGGAAGAGGTCCTTCGGGCTCGGTGGTTCGGGAACGGCCTCGGGAAGGCATCGCCGGCGCGGGGCCGCCGATGCGGAGAAACTGGACTGTGATGTTGTCGTTGCTTCCCGCCGAAAGAGCGAGCTGCACCAACTGGTTGGCACAGCCGGTGGGATCGGGATTCTGTTGAATGGTGCGGTCGATTTGCTCGGTGCTGGCAAACCCGGAGAGGCCGTCAGAACATAGCAGAATGCCATCGCCTTCGCGAAGCGGAATGGGATCGGAAATATCCACCTTGAGGTCGGTGGTGTGCCCCATGGCGCGGGTCAATACGCTGGCGTCGGGATGGTTGCGGGCGCTGGCTTCGTCGATGGCATTGGTGTCGATGAGCCACTGAATCTGCGTGTGGTCTTTGGTAAGCAAGGTCAAACTGGCGTCGCGCTGCAGGTAGATGCGGCTGTCGCCGATGTGAGCGGTAGTCAACTCCAGTCCGCGGTCGGTCTGGCGGACCAGAGCGATGACAACCGTGGAGCCCATTCCCTCAAACTCGGGGTTGCCGGACTTGCCTTTCTCCAGGACCTCAACGTTGGCCAGCCGACATGCCAGAGTGACCGCGTCGCGCAAGGGAGTGGAAGCGGGAACGGCCTGCAGGTGCCGGCTGAAAGCCTCCGCCACCAGCCGGGAAGCTTCGGCTCCGCCGCGGTGCCCTCCCATGCCGTCGGCGATCAGATACACCGCGCCGAAGGGCGAGGAGAAACCGGTCATGCAATCCTGGTTCTGCTCCCGGCGCCCAACTTCAGTAACGGCTCCGACACTGATGGGAAGCGCCCTGGCCGGCTGTTCCGTCCTCACATCGTTCATCGGGTCCCAGTCTCCGTGCCGATCGCGGCCGTCGCGAGTTGGGCCGCCGCCACTATCCGGTTGTGAGCGCCCGCAAGCATTCCGATCGTAATCGGCAGCATGATGATCAGGTTGAAAAAGCACAGCCACGCAGCCGCGTCAAACAACTGCAACGCCGCCAGCGATAGCATGAGATAGAGGAGAACACAAAACGCGCGGTAGAAATTGACCGGCTGCGGTTCTTCAAGCGGACGATCGCGCATGTAGTAGTTGAAATCGACAGCCAGGCCGGGCAGCACGCGCCATAGCCAATACAGGTCAAAGACAGGAATGAACAGATATCCTACCGCCTTGTCTGCAGCCGTCCTCGCGGTGTTCCCGGGAAAGGCGGACCACGCCTGGTACAAAACCTTCAGGAAGACACCCGCTGCCAGAACCACCGACAGGATGAACATCAACCCCAGAAGCTCTTTGGCCTGCCCCAGAAATGGCACCCAAAGCAGGCTGGCGAACACTCCCGCCAGAACGTGCCCCGTGACGGAGATGCGTCTCGCAGGCGCCGAGGGCTGCGGAGGATTGATCAGAGGCTCAGGCTTCTTCAGCAGATCATCGTGCGGAAGAACCGCGTCCGGTCTCTGCAACTCCACCCCTTCCATCGCCCGCGCAAACGATCCGCAGCCGGGAAAGCGGTCCTGCGGGTTGGGCGCCAGGGAGGTGAGCACAATGCGCTCCAGGCGGGGCGAAATCTGGGAGTTGAATTGTCGCGGAGGAATGGGGGTCTCGTGCACTCGCCGGGCAAGCGTGGCGTACTGCGCTTCCTCCGAGTTGTCACTCGTGGGAAAGGGCTGGCGTCCGGTCAGCATCTCGTACAGCACGCAGCCAAAGCTGTACACGTCGCTCAGGTGAGTAACTTCGAGCGGCGTCTGAATCTGCTCCGGACTCATGTAACAGCGGGTGCCCATGACCTGATTGTAAGTAGTAAGGCGAGGGCGCCCCAGGGCGAGGGCAATTCCGAAATCGCCCAGGAATGCGCGGTCGCCCTCGAGCAGAATGTTGGAAGGCTTCACATCGCGGTGAACGATCAGGCGCTGGTGGGCATAATCCAGGGCGGGCAGAATCTGGCGGGCGATCTTCAATGCTTCGGGAATCGGCAGGGGATTCCACCCCTGCTTCTCCAGCCGGTCCTCGAGCGATCCGCCGGAGATGTATTGCATCACCAGGTAGAAGTCGTCGTTCTGCTCGAAGAAATCGAGGATGGGAACGATCGCGGGATGCTTCAGCAACTGATGTTCGCCGCCCTCACGCAGAAAACGCGCCCGCAGCCGGGGATCCTCACCGGCCAGGGAGGAGATCGTCTTCAGGGCAACGATGGTTCCGTCGCGGTCCTGCGCCCGCCAGACTTCGCTCATCTTGGTGCGGCCGATCAAGTCGATTAACTGGTAGGAGCTGAGCCGCACGCCGCTGGCCAGGGCATTCATGAGCTATGCCCCTCCCGATCCGCGAGCTGAAGACAAAACGTATGCTGGCCCACCCGAATTCGATCTCCCGGCCGCAACAGGCGCTTGGTTTCGTTCAGCAGTTCCCCGTTCACCCGCGTTCCGTTGGTGGAATGGTGGTCGTAAATACCCAGCACGTCGTGGTCGAAGACCAGGCAGGCGTGGTTGCCGGAAACTGTGGGATCGTCCGCAATTTGCAGATGATTGCTATCGAGAGCGCCGATCCAGTACTCGATTTCATCCACCGGAAACTTCTTGCCCGCGGCCAGCCCCTCTTCGCACAGAAGCCACGCTGCCGGGCGTTCCTTGGTGGGCTTGGGAAACCGCGCCATGAGCTGGGTCTTGATCTTTGCCGGAGCGGGAGGGGGAGGGGGAGCGGGAGCGGGAGCGGGCGCGGGCGCGGGCGGTTCTTGCGGTGGCATCTCCACTTTGCGAGGCTTGAGAGGAGCGGGAAGAGGCTCACCCGAAAGCGGCCGGGCTGAAACCCGAACCGGTGGCGGTGGAATAGGTGCGGGTGCAGGCGCAGGAGCCGCAACAGGCGGGCTCACCAGCACGGGAGCGCTGCGGCGGCGTCCGCGCGCCATAAGAATCACAAGCAACAGGATGAGCAGCAGGGCTGCCGCGCCGCCGCCGATCCAAAGCCAGCGGTTCTTGTGCAGTGGCACCGGCATGCGGGGAACCGCCGCCGTCACGTCTGCCGCCGATTCGGTTCCTTCGTGCTTCCACGTCACCAGAAAATGATGGGGAGCGCCATCTCCCGGCAGGTCGTCCATGCGAAAGGTCGCTACCGGAATCGCTTTCAGGCGATCAATCCCGCTGCCTACCAGGTTCTCCAGTTCCGTAGTGCTCCTAGCTTCGCGGAACAAGCCGCCGGTTTCCTCGGCAAGACGCTGCAAGCCCTGCAGATAAACAGGATTGGAGCGGGTGATGCCAATCGCATCGACCACGATTCGGTGCTGATGGGCGGCCGCGATGACTTCCTCTTCGGAGTGCAGAGAACCCTCGTCGTGGCCATCCGAAATCACGATGATGCGCTGCGAGAGCGGGGAGTCCTCAAAATGCCCGGCGGCTTCGAGCAGCGCATCCCACAAACGCGTCAGCTTGCCGCGCGCAGCCAGGCCATCCAGCGCGCCACGAACCTTGTCGCGGGAGTCTTCCCAGGTGGCGTCCCAGCGGCTATCGTCGGCGATGGTTTGAATGGCGATCTTGTCGTGCGGCCCAGCATCGTTCACGAATTTCCCCAGGCCGGTGCGAACCGCGTTCAGCGGCCCACCCTTCATACTGCCGCTGACATCAAGCGCCACTGAAACGGCTATGCCGTAATTGGTGGAAGCCAGAGTCTGCACCCGGCTGGCGGTCACTGGCGAACCGTTGTCGGCTTTGACACGAAATGCTTCCGGCTTCAGCAGTTCCGGGCTGGTGGAGGGCGGAACTTCGACCTGAATCTGCAAGTCGGGATACTGCGGATACACCCCCGCTTCCTGCCCCCGGGTGTAAACCGGGCCGGCGTAGATCGGCGCCGCCGGGGCGTCGGCAGCCCGGGCAGCAGTGAGCAGGCCGGCGAACATCAACGAAATGGAGAGTATACGCATCGGACCGCTATCGTTTCTCCGGCTTGGGGGCCGGAGGCATGAGCCGCAAGGTTCCCTTCATTTCACGGAATTGCGCGGACTGCACGACTTCGGGCGCCGTGATCTTGACGGTCGTCATTTCTTTCCGGATCGCTTCTGCGCGGTCCGCCGATGCGGGGTGGTCCGACAGCATGACGTCTATGGAAGTGCGGTTTCTCTCGCTCTGCTCCAGGCGAGAGAAGAACCTCAGCAGTCCCACCGGGTTCCAGCCCGCGCGCAGCATCTCGTAAAAGCCCAGCATATCCGCTTCCGACTCGTTCTCCCGGCTGTACCTCAGTTGCGCCAGCATGACGACGGGGCCGCCAAGCGCCTCGATGATCCTCGAAATGACCTGGTTGTTGCGCAGAACGTTTTGCTTGACCTTGTCGTAGAGGTTCCGCGCCATGAACGTCAGGACCAACTGGTTTGTGGTGTGGCGGGCGACGACGTGCCCGACCTCGTGGGCCATGGCGCCGACCATTTCGTTCTCATCTTCCACATATTCAAGGAGTCCGCGCTGGATATAAAGAAAGCCACCCGGAATCGCGCTGGCGTTGACCACCGCGCTGTTCACCACTTTGACCTGGTAAGGCCAGCGGGGGCGCTGGGAGGCATCGCCGAGTTTGCGAATGATGTGATTGAGATAGGCGTCGATCGCAGGATTGTGCAGAATCTGCACTTTCTTTTCATACTCTTCGGAAAACCTTCGCCCCAGGGCGATCTCTTCTTCCGGAGTAAGCGTGTTATAAGGCTCGTCCTTGACGTGAGGTTCAACCGCGTGCAGCAGGGCGGGCGACAGGAATGCAGCGCCACCTACAAATCCTGCCATCCCCATGAATTTGCGGCGGCTCCACGGTCTGATCTCCACGATTTCCCCCCTCTTCAATGTAGTAAGCGCAATCCTCGGCGGGTTCTGCTCAAAAACGCGTCCATGATAGAGCAGCCCCGGCATTTTTCAACAGTTTTCACTCCACTTTTGTGATTCTGTGCTAGGATTCCACAGTTTTTCTTCCCTGGCTTATGTCGGACCCTGTGCCTGCTCCAAATGCCACCTGGACCGTAGGAAGTGCACCCGATTGCGATCTGGTTGTAAACCAACCGTATGTCTCGGGGAAACATTGCCGCCTGAGCCTGCACGGGGATCAGTATGTGCTTGAGGACCTTGGATCGACCAACGGCACATTCGTAAACGGTTATCGCCTGGAACCGCACGAACCGGTGTATGTCTCCACTGGAGATCAACTGACCCTCGGCCAAAGCCTTCCCATGCCCTGGCCGAGCACATCGCAGCCGTCGACCTCCCAGCCTTCCGGATCCCAGCCGGCCATGCGTTCCGCGCCCGGGCAGGTGTTCAACATCGGCCGCGCTCCCGAATGTGAAATCCGCCTGGACTATCCGATGATTTCCTGGAACCACGCGCGCATTACGCACAGCGGCAGGGAATGGATCATCGAGGACCTGAATTCCACCAACGGAACCGCCCTCAACCAGATCAGCAATAAAATCAAGCGGGCAACTCTTGAACCAACGGATGAGATCTACTTAGGCTCTTACAAGCTATCGGCCAGCCGCATTCTGCGGGAGAGAAACTTCACGCAGGGCGAGGGCGCATTCGAGCGAGTGCGCTTCGAGGGAGATCGCATGGTGTTGGGTCGCGACCCCTCCTGCGGCTATCCCCTTGAATACCCGATGATTTCCTGGCATCACGCCGCCCTGGAGCGCGCCGCCGACGGAATTTACGTAGAAGATCTGGGATCGCGCAACGGCACCTATGTGAACGGGGTGCGCATCAGCGGCAAAACGCTGGTCCGGCCGGGCCAGGAGATCGGGCTGGGAAGCTTCCGGTTTCAGCTCCTGGAAGATGGGGCGCTGGCTAAGCGCGAGTACACCGGCAACGTCACCATTGAGGTGGCTTCGGTCGCCGTCAATGCTCCGAACGGTGACCGCCTGCTGGATTCGGTGTCGCTCACGATATTTCCTTCGGAGCTGGTGGCTCTGATGGGGCCGGCGGGAGCCGGAAAGACGACTTTCCTCAAGGCGATCAACGGCTACACGCCCCCGGCGGCGGGAAGAGTTCTGTTCAACGGCGCCGATCTTTACCAGTTTTATGACCGCTTCCGCCTGCAAATGAGCTACGTCCCTCAGGATGACATCGTCCATCCACAGTTGACCGTGCGGGAAGCGCTTTATTTCAGCGCCAAGCTGCGCACCGATCTGAGGGATAGCGAAATCGAGCAGCGCATCGACAAAGTACTGAATAATTTGGGGATCCAGGACAAGAAGAACACTGTGATCGGCTCGCCCGAACGCAAGGTGCTCTCCGGCGGACAGCGCAAGCGGGTGAATATTGCCATGGAGCTGATCGCCGCAGCGCCGGTGATCTTTCTCGACGAACCAACCTCGGGATTGTCTTCCTACGACGCGGAGAACGTGGTTCAAGTATTGAAGAAGCTTTCCTCCGAAGGCAACACCATTATTACGACCATTCACCAGCCCAGCCTCGACATTTTCAAGCAGTTCGACAGCCTGATCATGATTTCCCGCGACCGCGGCGGCTGTGGGGCGCTCGCCTTTTTCGGCCCGGCTTATCCCAGTTCGATTGAGTTTTTTGATCCCAGCTCGGCCCAGGCCGCTCATAGCCAACCGGGAAAAGAACTTAGCCCCGAGATGCTCCTCAGCGGCCTGGCCAAAAAACCCACCGCGGACTGGGTAACCACTTATGGCCGCTCGAGTTACAAGAAGCTGTTCGTGGATGACCGCTCGGGCAAAGTACCTTCCGTGCCGAACCCGGCCAAGGCCGCTACCGTTCGCAAACTCGGATTAGGCCAGTGGTGGACTCTGGTGCGGCGCAATGTGCTTCTGAAAGTGCGCGACCGGGCGCAGGCGCTCATCTTGTTGGTGCAGGCGCCGCTTTTTGGCGTTCTGGTCGGGGCGGTTTTTGGATCGCTCACGTACAAGGAAATCGGGAAGTGGGGCGATGTGTTGAAGCATGCCATCGGAATCGAATTTCTGATGGTCGTCGCCGCGATCTGGTTTGGGTGCAACAACGTGGCTCGAGACATTGTGGGCGAGTGGACGGTGTTCCAGCGCGAGCGCATGGTCAGCTTAAAGCTTCCGTCGTATGTCTTTTCCAAAGTTGCAGTTGCCGCGGTTCTTTGCTTCTTTCAGTGCCTCACTCTGTTGGGCATCGTCTATTTCATGTGCCATTTGAAGGGAGACTTTCTCGCCACTCTTGGGATTCTCTACTTGTCCTCGCTCGTGGGAGTGGCATTGGGCCTTTGCGTCTCGGCGCGTGCCTCCACTACGGAAGCCGCTATCGCCATGCTGCCTCTGATCCTGCTTCCTATCATCGCGTTGGGCGGGGGACTCACGCCTCCGGCAGCCATGGACAAGCCGATGCCGCAAATCGCGAAGATCTTCCCCTCCCGGTGGGCCCTGGAGGCGAATCTGCTGCTGGAAGCCGAACAGCACAAGCACGGCGATTCGGTCGAGGGTGACCCGGAGCAAAACGGCTGCGATCTGGCCGAAGTGCAGTTCCCGAAACCTAACTCAGACTGCTTGAATCCGGCGCCTTCTCCGACCGACAAGGACGCGCACCGCACTCCCTTACGCACTTCATTTGCCGTCCTCGGAGGTATGCTGGTGTTCTGGACCGGCATCGCCCTTGTTTTCCTGAAGATGCGGGACATTCAATAAATCTGCGGAAATTTGAGCAGACCGGGCAGGAAAATACGCTTACTCACTTAGGATGCCTACGCAACAACCTCAACCCACTTCCTTAGTTGTGTCGGTCGGCGTGCAGTGTCATGTCGGCAAGGAACGCAGCGAGAACCAGGACCGCGTCACCCGCGCCGCCACTCCCTTTGGCGATCTTTTCGTAGTCGCCGATGGCGTTGGCGGCTACCAGGGCGGCTCCGAGGCCGCTCAGGCTACAGTGGACGGCTTCGTCCGCTACCTGCAGGCCCATGGTGATCTGAGTCTGTCTGACGCCCTGCAGCAAGCGGTGCGGAGCATCAGCGCCGACCTGCGGCAGCGCTCCGCGGCCAACCAGCCGATGCACGGCATGGGATCCACAGTGGTTCTGTGCGTCTTTCACGGCGACCGCATTACCTACGCCCACGCCGGTGATAGCCGCCTTTATCTTCTGCGCGATCACAAGCTTACGCAGATCACTCGCGACCACTCGGTGATGGAGCGCCTGGTTTCGCAGGGTGTGCTGACTCCGGACCAGGCCCGCGAACATCCTGATGCCAGCGTGCTCACCCGCGCCATTGGGCAGGTTGATATCTCGCTTGATATCGGGGAGCTTGCGCTCCAGCCCAACGATGGACTGCTGTTGTGCTCCGACGGCCTGTGGGCCTATGCGCGGCATGAAGAGATGGAAGCAGTTGCAGCGTCCGACACGCTCTCGGTCTCGGGGGTGGCCACGGCGTTGCTGAATCTAGCGCTGGAAGGTGGGGGCGGCGATAACATCAGCGTTCAGTTCCTGCGATTCACAACGCTCGAGTGGCCCAAGAAAAGCCGCTCGGTGCTCGGCTGGGAACACAAGAAAGCGATCCCGGTGATTGCCCTCGCTTCGATCATCGCCGCGGGCGGCGCAGGAATGTTCGTCTCCAATTACCGGCATCCGATCGCCAACCCGAACCCTGCGGCCACTGGGGAAGCTTCCACGCCGCCGGCAACCGTGCAGCCACCACCACCCGCTCCGAATTCCGCGACTGCTCCCGAACACAAGCCGGTAGTTCCTGAGTCTAGGCCGAAGGAAAAGTCTCCCGCCAAGTCCTCCGCGCCGGAGGCTGGCCATGCGTCTGAACACCGCTTCGACGCTCATCGCCAGGTTGATGTGGTGATCATCACCTCCGGGCGTCCGGTTGCCGAATGGTTCGGAAGGCTCGACGACCTGGAGTATGTCAACACCATTCCGCAGACGGGCTCGAGCGATTGCCTGGACCTGGCAAACCCGGCGGCAACTCTTTTTCACTCCGCGCACATGGCTGAGGCCGCGCGGCGGATTGCAAAGGATCTCGGCATTTCCGCCTCAGAGATCAAGGAAGAATCGGCCGAGGACCTCAAAGCCTGTGGCGCGGAGATCGTCGCAATGCCGGGACAGCGCACCCTCGGCGACCGCCTCAACGACAGAGTTCAGAACGGCGTGGGCCGAGCGAAAGACAGCGCGGGCGCGGTAAAGTCAGACATCGATGCGCTTAAGAAAAAAGCCCAGGAAAAGCTGGGGAAGCCGGATGCGCCTCCGCAGACCGATCAACCGCCGAAGAGCAATCCGCAATAAGCTGCTACCACTTGCTCCGCAAAACCATACCGCCGCGCTCTTCCTGTACCATGCCCACCGCTCCCTCGGGCGCAATCAGCAGCGAACCGAAAGCCCGGTCGTCGATGGGATCTTCGAACATGATCCGGTCGTTCTCGCGATGCGCAGGAGTGGAGATCAACTCCAGCGTTCCATCGTCATCCACGCGGAACAAGCTAAGCCGGTCCCAGTTCTGGGCGCGGCGCGCTGCCTCCGGCGCGATCTGCGTCGCCGTTCCTTTATCTTCGGGACGGGTGAAGCGCAACACCGCGTAATTGGCGTCGGTATCGCGGCGCAGAATGCGTACCTTCATGGTTTTTTCATCGTCGGAGACATGCGCCGTTTCCGCTTTGCCGGACGTGTGCTCGAGGTGAATTTGCCCGCCAGAGAGAGAGCGGGCCGTCGCGGCATTCAGTGCCTGGCCGCTGGGCCACACCAGCAGGTCATGGGCATCTTCGATCAGAGTGGCGTCGCCCGTCTGTAGCGCCACGACTACATCAGTGTCGTATTTCCAGGGCTCGATCATCTCTCCCGGCAGCACAAATTCGTCCTCGGAAATGCGGAAGCCGATGCCGCGCAAGGTAAAGTCGAATCGCTGATTGTCGCTGGTGCGCAATGAGTAGCGCGACTCGGCGATCACCAGCGCCGGAACGTAATTAGCCCGCAGTTCCGCCTCCCACCCTTTCTGTGATAGCCGCATGGCATTGAGGGCCGAGCCGCCGAGATTCATGGCAAGCTGCGCCGCGCGCAGAGTAGCCAGGGCCGCAGCTTTGCCGGCGATGCCGCCGGGAACCTCGACGGGGATCGTCATGGAAATGGGCATATCGGCGCGCACATTCCACTGCCGCGACGCGGCACGCTCCAGCAGGTTCAAATCCAGATCGGCGCGGGCCTTGCCTTCCACCGTGGCCTGCCCCTCACGCACCGCCTGCTCCAGGGGTTCGAGGGAGTCCAGGTCGCGGAAGTAAATTGTCAGGGGAATGAGCGGCAAAGTAACAGGAGTTCCCTTCTCCAGCACCACGCGATCCTCAATCGGACTCAGGTAAATCGGCACGCCTCCCAGGCGCATCCGTTCGAAGCTCACGCGCTTGACTTTGAGCTTGCGAGTCGCGGTGACGTGGGTTTTCACGTCAAGGCGTAGTCGGTCGGAACTCACATCTTTGAGTTCCACTCCGTCGAAGGAAATGACCACCGGCTCGGCCTGCGCGTCGGGCGCCTGCCGGGCCATGGCGGGGCCCGCCAGCATCGCGACCATCAACAGGGTGCTCAAGGAGAGTTTCATGGTTTTTGCCTCACCTATGTTAAGCGTGGAAATGCCGGAAAAATGAGCACGACCGGCCCTGATAAGGCGCATGCCTATCCCCAGGCACAGGCTGGACTTCGGGCCTCCGTATTTTGCACAATCAAAACTGCGCCGGCCACATCTTTCTTGCGCAGATTTCCCATTTTTTCCCGCTATCCTTGGTAGAAAGGCCCATTACCAGCTTGACCACTGAGCACCAACGCCGCGTGCGGGAACTTTTCGACCTTGCCCTCGATCA
>DATJXG010000221.1:0-8365 GCA_035500455.1 Terriglobales bacterium
GGCGCCTGCCGCGGGCCTGTCGACCGCCAGAAACTGCCAGGCGATCCGCGGGTTGTCGCTTCTCCAGTCGCCAAGGTCAGCCGTTCGCACGTACCCTGGGCGCGAGTTCTTCTTTGCTGAGACAAACTGAACGCGGATAAATCGTTGGTCTGGATCAGTAAGTTCAGCAACCACGTTGACCGGAGTACCCTGCTCGAAGGCCGTCACCCGTTTGGCGCCAGTGCGCGCGGCATCCAGCAGATCCGCGCGCGGCACACGGACTCGAGCCGTGCCCAGCGCCCGCTCCGCGAGAATAGGACGTTGAAGATGCAGTATCAAGGCGGTAGCTCCGGCAAGGGCCACAAACAGGAGGAAAGCCAGGAGAATAAACGGCCTGCGGAAAAGTGGCTGCCGTCCTGCGTCCCGCTCCGGTTCCTGAGGCTTTGTATCGTTCAGTACCGTCTCCGGCACTTCCGTAAGCGAGACCTCGGAAGAAGTGCCCCCTGCACTCTGCGGCGCGGACTCCGCGGAAGGTTCCACGGACGACGCCGGCGGTGGAGCGTAAGTCCCCCCGGGCGCAACCGTTGTCGGCGGCTCTCCCGGAATCGGTATCTCGAAATCTTCCACGCCTGCATCGCGCTTGCCCTTGACGCGCTCGATCTCTGCTTCCAGGCCCGGATACCGGTCGTAGATGGTCCTCAGGATCTCCCATTGCGAGAGTGCCTCGGCGAATTGCCTCTGCTGCTCGTACGTGCGCGCGCGGGTGACGATCGTTTCCACCAGGTTTCGCTTGTCCCGGTTGCGCTGCAGCAATTGCTCGAAATGCGCTTCTCCGGGGTAGGCGGTCACCAGGTCGCTCAGCATGGCAATCCGGCGGTCCAGATCCGGCTCCGCCTCCAGAGCCTGGTTCGCCTGCGTGATCCGGACCGCAATGGCTTGACGCGACCGTTCTTCGATATCGATCTTGAGCGCCTGAAACATCGCGTTATCGGGATATTTTGCCAACTGAGCCGAGCAGATCCCGAGAGCTGCCGAGAAATTGCCGCCATCGAGTTCGCGTCTGGCCTCGGCGTAGGTGCGCTGAATCCCTTCGTGTTCGGTTGACAGCTTGTTGCGGAGTTCCTGATAGGCGGCCGCGCGGTCCGGCGCCGCCGTGTCGGGGAGCCGGCGGTCAAGATCCAACACCCGGTCCAGTTTGTTTAGCGCCGAAGTGATGTCGCCGCGCTGGCCCGCCTGCACCGCCGCCTGGTAGAGTTGCTCCTTTTCCAGCCGGGCGCGCTGGAAGTCGCGCTCTTTTGCGTCCGTTTCGGCGAGCATTTGGCCAGCCCGGCTGTCGCCAGGTCGGAGCTGAAGTACCCGCTGCAAGGCCTCGCGCGCCTGGGCGAAGGCGCATTTCTCGACGTTCTGGGCCGCCCGCCGAAACCACTCTTCAACCTCGTCCTCACGCCGCTTGAATTCGATCTTCCCCTTCAGTGTCAGGGCCTCGGGATGAGTTGAGTCCAACTGCAGCACATCTTGGACTTTCTGCAGCGCCAGAGAATACTCCGCCTCTTCAAAGCGGATGCGCGCGGTCTCCATCAGTTGCCCGACGCTCCGCTTGCGGATCGCTTCGTCGATTCTGCCGCGCAGTTCCCGGATCGAGGGGTCCAGGTGCCCCTCCGCTTCCAACTCCCCGAGGATTTCGGAGGCAAACTGGTAATCGCCGCGCTCGAAGGCATCGGTGGAACGCTGCAGCCGCGGCAGGATCCGCGCCGGGTTGAACGCTTCGATCGGCTCGTTCCGCAGGGCCTTCTGCAGCGTCTCGGCAAATTCCCGCGCGCTCGCGTAGCGATGCCACTCGCGCTTGGCCATCGCCTTGTGCACCGCCTGGCTCACCGCCGCATTGATCGCCGGGTTGAGCTCCGATACCGGAGCCGGAACGTGGTGCAGAATCGCGTCGGCCACGGAATTCTCCGTCGCGCGCTCGAAAGGCCGGTGCCGCGTCAACGTCTCGTAACACACCACGCCCAGCGAAAAAATGTCCGAGGCGGCAGACAGAGGCTTCATCTCGATCTGCTCCGGAGCCATGTAGAGCAGCGTTCCCTTGCGCCCCACGGTGCGGCTTGTCTCCATCCGATGGGCTACGCCAAAGTCGATGATCTTGACCGAGTCATCTTCCATGACGAAGATGTTGCTGGGTTTGATGTCCCGGTGGACCAGGCCCTTTTCGTGGGCCGCTTGCAGGCCGCGGCACGCCTGGCAGATGATGTCGATCGAGCGCTCCACCGTCAGCCGCTGGCTGGCCGAGCGAATCAGCCGGTCGAGCGTCCCGCCCGGCAACAGCGGCATCACCAGGTAGGGCCGGAAAACACCCTCTTCCTCAAACTGGCCCGCGTCGTAGATCTCGATGATGTTCGGGTGCGTCATCGACGCCAGGATGTCGCACTCTTTCTGAAACAGTTGAAGCCCGGTCGTGTCCGTAATATCCAGCAGCGTCTTCACCGCCACGTGCCGCTTCATGACGCTGTCATGGGCCCGGTAAACCACGCCCATCCCACCCTTGGCAAGAATCTGCTGGAGTTCGTACCGGCCCTTCAGCTTGGTGGAAATGGCCATCTGTTCGATTTATTATGCGCGATTTAGGCAGGGGAAGGCCAGAACCGTCTTAGTGGCGCTTTTTCGCATCCCCCGCGTCGATACCGAAATCATACCCCTTGCCGTAATTGCCCTTGGCTGGTTCCGCTGTACCTATCAGAAAAAACGCATACTCTCCCTTATCGAGCTTGTTCGGCGTCAATCGGAACACACCACTGGCTACCTCTAGTGAGTCGAACTGCCGCATCGTTTCCGGTCTGAGCTCGGGTTTTGGTCCGGGCGGCCCCATGTCGAGCTCCCTTCGGTCGTTTTTCCGATCCAGACTGACCAGAAGCAGTTCCTCGATTCCTTTTCCTTCCGGCAAACGAACGTAAAAGATGGGAGCGGTCTCGGCGATTCGCAGTTTCGACGCCGCACCAACCATGTAGGCGGTCACCTTTCCCTTTTTCATCAGGACCTTGCCCAAGCCAGGCTTGGCGCTTTCTCCCAGGAACATTTTCAGTTCGATCCTTGCGGCCGCATTCGCCGGGAAGCGGTACAAGCCCGGTTCCGGAGGCACGCGGCCGGCGAACTCGTCGTCCGGGAATTTCCTGGGCGGCGGTCCTGCCTTAGGCGCCGGCGCCGTGCCCGGCGAGGCAGGCGGAGGAGGCGGGGGCGTCGAATACGGCTGAGTGGGGTCTAAAAGATACTTAATAATATTTTCGCTCACACCGGATTTTTTGAGTTCCAGTACTTCCTCAGGGCTCAGGTTGAATGCCTTCCCATTCTTTTTGATTTGAATGATAATCAGATCCTCGGAGATTCCGCCCTTGCATTGCTTCAGAACTTCATCCACGCTGAGCGGCGGCGTCCCGGCCGCGGGCTGTGCCATCCCGCACAAGGAGTACGCCAGTACTAACGCGGGTGTCAAAAGATAAGCGAATACCGACGCCATAAACTCCACCGTTGAGATTAGATCAAACGGTACATTCTTGCAAACAGAATTGCTTGGGTGTAAGGTGACTAACCAGGACAATGGCCGCACGGTCTAGCCCCGATGAACCCTTCGCGCCCGAAGCCGGGCCGCCGGGCGATCCTCAAGGGCCGTCCGAAAGCCTGGCGCTGTTGTATCAGAGCCTGCTCACCGGAATCGTACGTTTGAAATCGGAGCGCCAGCACATCACCGATGGCGATTCCTTCCGCCGGCGGTCCAAAGCAGCCCTGCAGGAGGTGGAGCGCGTGGCAGTAGCCGCCGGCTACGACGGCCACGATGTGAGAGACACGCACTTTGCCGTGGTGGCCTTCCTCGACGCGGTTTTGCTGCACTCCAAGGATCCCGTCCGCGCCGAATGGGAAAGGATGCCGCTGGCATTGGAGATTTTCGGATATGCTGACGCCGGCGTAGTCTTCTTTGACAAGCTGGATCAACTTCGTTCCAGGCGAGACTCGGAGCGGCTCGCGGAAATCATGGAAGTCTATCTGCTTTGCCTGCTGCTCGGCTTCGAAGGCCGGTACTCCGGTCGCCGGGGCGAGCTGGAGGGCATCACCGAGGGTCTTCGAATGCGTATTGACCATATTCGAAGGCGCGGGGATCAGCTCTCACCTTCCGGTTTGCCGCCCGCCTCCGCGGCGCCCGCTCCCCGCGCGGAACGGCGCGACCGGCTGCGTCTCGTAACCCTGGCTGTAGTTATTTTCACACTCCTGTGTTTCGCACTTCTCCGGCTGAATCTGGTCTTCCGGAGTGAGGAAGTAAGCGGCAAACTATTCTAGGTCGGTCTTTGGGGCTATCGTGACGATCAAAAGCCTTCTCTTCTGTTTGTTCTTATACATAGCTCTGGCTTGGGTAGGAGCGGCGTACTTTTACTCGGATTCCACCGCGGACATTCTGCACTACGGTCTCTTGTGGACCGCCATCGGTCTGATCGTTGTTCTCGTGTTGATTATCGGCAGCAAGCTGGTGGGTTGGTGGCGGATGCGGCGGGCGAGGGCGGCCGCCCAGCCCGAGGCGCCGGCAAAAACCTCAGCCCCGGCAGATCCGGATGAAGAGGCCCTGATCGCGCTGATGACTGAAGCGAACTCCGCGCTCGCTAAGTCGCCCGCTTTCGCCGACAAACGCGGAGCCCCGCCGCTCGCGACCTTGCCCTGGTATCTGCTGGTGGGACCCGAGGGAACCGGCAAGACCAGTACCATGATCAACTCCGGCCTCGAACCGATTCTGCTCGCCGGGCAGGTAGCGGGTTCCGTTCCCATCGTTCCGACGCGGCTCTGCAATCTCTGGATGGCGAAAGGCGCCATCTTCGCCGAATTCGGAGGGCGGGTTTTCGGCGGCGAGATTGGCCGCTGGACCCAGTTGCTCCGCATTCTGCGGGGGAGCGCACCGGTTCCTCTCTGGCGGCGTGTGTGGGGCGAGCCGGTCCGCCAGGTGGATCTTCGCGGCGTAATCGCATTCTGCAACGCTACCGAGTTCGCCGCCGGCTCCTCCGATCCGCAGCGGCTGGAGCGCTCCGGCCGCGATTGGCAGGAGCGGCTGGGCGCGATCGCCGAGGAGTTCGGTCTCGACACTCCGGTTTACCTGGTAATTACGAAATGCGACAAGATCCGCTATTTCCCGGAATTCTTTCGCCGTTTGCCGGATACTGAAACCAGTCAGGTACTGGGATCCTTTCTGCCCCCTCGCGAGCGGGGTTCCACCGATTCCGGCGAAGTGTTCGTAGAGGCCGAAGCCAAACGGCTCACTTCGGCCTTCCGCCTCCTCTATCACGCGCTGGCAGAAAAGCGGCTCACGCAACTGGCGCATGAGCCGGACCCCAGCCAGCGGCCGGCGATCTACGAGTTCCCCCGCGAGTTGAAGCGAATCCGCTCGCCGCTGGTACTGTTTCTCACCGACGCGTTCCGGGCCCGGTCCCTCGGGCCCAAGCCGGTACTTCGAGGCTATTACCTGACCGCCGTTCGACAGGTCGAAGCCGCGGCTCCGGACCTGGGAGCGACCCGATCCCCGGAATCGACCGACAATCCCATGGAGGCAACCAGATTGTTCCGGGGCGATGCCACGCAGCTCTTCCACGGAGACGATTTGACAAAGGTCGGGGGCGGCCGCAGGAACGGCGGCATGGCCTGGATGTTTGTGACCGACCTGTTCCACAAAGTCGTGCTCCGCGACCAGCCTCCCCGAAGCAGTCAAGCCGTCTCCGGAAGTCTGGACCGGTTGCACATCTGGACCTTCCGTGCGGTCGCCGCCGTGTGCGCCCTGCTTTGCTTTGCCTTCGCGCTTTCCTGGGTTCGCAATCGCGAGCTCCTGAGCGACGTCGCCGCGGTGCCGCTCTCTGCAACCCGCGCCCGCGGCCCGATGGCCAACCTGGCCGATCTGGAAGCCCTCGACAAACTGCGTCAGCAAATCGTCAGGTTGGAAGAGTCCGTTCCGCTATCGATGCGTTGGGGTCTCTACTCCGGCGATCGCGTCTTGCCCGCCGCCCGGCATGCATACTTCCAGCGTTTCCACGATCTCCTTCTGATTGACCTGAACAGCGTGATGATCGCCGATCTCGAAGCCCTGCCGGCCTCGCCGGCGGCAGGCGCCCCCTACGACCCTGCTTATCGCACGCTGAAATCGCACCTGATGATCAGTGCGCAGGGCTGTCCGGTCGATCCGGCTTTTCTGTCGCGGTCTCTCAAAGACGTCCGCCCCAGAATCGCGCCCAACGCCGCCGCCGAGTGGCAGGCCCTCGCCGACCGGCAGATCGAGTTCTACGCCAACGAGGCGAAGTATGGCGAATTGCCCCGCCTTCCCGGCGATGCTGCCGGCCGCGAGCATGCCCGGGACTATCTTCGAAAGCTCAAGGGCGGCATCGAGCAGTTATATGCGAGCCTTCTGGGGGCGGCCGAAAAGAGCGTACCGAAGACCCAACGCCTCGATGACTTGGCTTCGAACTACACCAAAGTGCTGGCAGGGCCGGAACCGGTAAGCCCCGTGTACTCCCCCGCCGGATGGGCTTTGGTGGAAAAGGCCTCCAAAGAGAGCAGCGCCCCCGCCGCCGGCGAGCCGTGCGTGACCGGGGAATCGACCGGCGCAGTGGGCGCCTGGAAACAGAATGCCCAGACTGCGGAAGCCTTGCAGCGCATGTTCTTCCGCGATTACGCCGAGCACTGGCGCAAGTATGTCGAAGGCTTTTCGGTGCTCCGGTTCAGCAATCCCGACGACGCCGTCAGGAAGCTGGAGATTCTGTCCGACCACAAGTCGCCCTTGCTGGCCTTGATCTTCCTGACGGCGTCCCAGACCTACTTTCCGGCCCCTCCCGGGCAGCCCGAAAAGCCGTATGAAAAGATACCCGTGGTGAAAGAGCTGATGGGCAAATCGAAAAAAGCGGAGGAGAAGGCCAAATCGTTCCTCACCCAGGGCGAGAGCCCGGACGGTCTCAACAGCGTCGCGGATCTCACAAGAGCCTTCCAGCCCGTGCAATGGGTGGAGCCGCCCGCGAGCGATACCTGGGTCGGGGACAGAATCCTGCCGTACGTGCAGGCCCTCCAGCTGTTGGCCAAGTCCATGCACGACATCGCACAGCCCGGGACGAAGGATCCCGCCGTGTATCAGGCGGCAAGCCAGAGCTACGACAAGGGAATGGAGACCGTCCGGCAGATTGCCAACGGATTTAAGCCCGTCGGTGTCGGCGCTTTGGATGAAACCGTACAACGCTTGCTGGAGGCGCCGATCAGGAATGCCGGACCTTTCCTGCCCCCACCAAACCCGATCGCCGGCCTGAATGGCGATTGGCGGAAAGTCTGTACCGTCTTACAAAGCACTTTTACTAAGTACCCCTTCCAACCTTCGGCCAGTACCGATGCCACCTTGGATGAGTTTGCCAATGCCTTCGATCCGGCAAAGGGTCAGATCTCGAAATTCCAGCAGCAATCGCTGGCCGAGTTCGTGACCAAGGAGGGCACGCAGTGGAAACTCAAGGACCCCGCGAAAAAGCCGAATCTGACGCAGGAGATGCTGACTTTTCTCAATCGTGCGGAACAGATTCGAACCGCCTTTTACCCCGCCGGCGCGACTCAGCCTGGTTTCTACTACAGCCTGCTCCCAAAACTGGATAGCCGCCTGAAGAACTTCAATTTGGACCTACGAATCGACGGGGTATCGTACCAGTGGGCATCCGCCATCCGGCACCAGTTCCACTGGCCGGCCCCGCCGGATGCCAAGGAGCGCGCAGCCGTGGCGACGCTTCGCACTACCGGCACCAGTTTCCCCTTTGTGTCGAAAAGCGGGACTTGGGGAATCTTTAGAATCCTCGCCGAAGCCGAACCCCGGGACCCCAATAGTGGAACCGTGATCTGGAAATACTCCAGCATCGGCAATCGCGAGCCGATGGATCCCCCGGTCCAATTGGAAATCGTCGAATTTCCGAGTGGTATTGATGTATTCAATCCGAAATTCTGGCAGAGCATCAAATGTCCTCCTGCGGCCGTTCAATAATATGCGGCGTAAATCAGATCCCATGTGCCATCGAACGACTTTTGAAACGCTTTCGCTGATTCCAACACCAAAGGCGAGAGTACTGTGGAACTGGTACGGTTATTCAGCCAGGGCCGTGAGGATGGATCCCGCAGGGCATTTACTACGCCCTTCGGTCGTGGTAGACTCCATCCACGCTAGGGTAAGTGCCCTGCGAAAACGAGAAGCACTCTACGAGACATTGGTCTCCGAGGAGTTGTGAAAAATGCCAAAGGAAAGTCTGCAAAAGAAAGTCGGCCGGGTCCGCCCGCCAAGGGTGCATATCACCTACGACGTGCAGGTCGGCGACGCAATTGAAAAACGGGACCTGCCTTTTGTCGTTGG
>DATJXG010000222.1:0-13018 GCA_035500455.1 Terriglobales bacterium
GGCCGGGCAAATTTTGATTCCGGCATGCCCCGGTCGCCCCTGCGCCCGCGGCGCCGGCGGCCCCTGAAGCCGCGCTCGCCACGCGGTTCCGAGAAGCTCTGCGCCGGCCGGTTCTCGTCCGGCTGGCTGGAAGGTTCAGCGCCCTCCTGGTAGGGAGCCGGCGCGGCCGCGGCTGCGGCCGATGGCTCTGCAGACCTGATCTCGCCGGATCTGGGCTCAGCCGGCGGCGCCTGGTATCTGGGCTCCTGCGGCGGCCTGCCCGCGCCCACGTCTTCCACATCGTCAGCATCCTCAAGTTCCATGAAGTCGGAAACATAGAGGAAGGCATCGCGCTCCAGGCCAATGTCCACAAATGCGGACTGCATGCCGGGAAGCACGCGGGTTACGCGGCCTTTATAGATGGATCCTGCGAGGGTGTATTCGTTTTCGCGTTCCAGGTAGATTTCGGCTAGCTGATCGTCCTCCACCAGCCCTACTCTGGTTTCATGCGGGGTGGAAGACACAAACAATTCTTTTGTCATGCAAACTCCGGTTTCCGCCAAACGGCGGAGAAATTCACCGGATGAGAGACAGGAAACGATGGGCAGGACGGAGCTTGGCGATATCCGCCCCCGATGGGGGACGGCTGGGGCCACGGGGATTCCCCCGTACTGGGATTCGCTGAAACTGTGGAATCTTTGGCACTTATCGCACTGGCGCCTGACTGGGTTTGTGACCGCTCTCTCTGATCTTCAACCGAAGATCTATGAGGGGGCCGTTACCCGCCCGAGTGGCGCTTTCGCTTTCAATCCTGCCCGGCCTCCGTTACTCCCGGCCGGTGTGGTGCCCTCTTTACGAGAAGGCCAACGTTATCTTTAGTCTTTGCTTCCTTAATCTTGAATCTTGTTGACAATCGCGCGTGGCAGGCGCGCCGACTGCCCTTGCCTTTGCCATCCTCTCTGCCTAGTTGACGAAGCGGCGCATACGCACGTTCATTACGATACCCAGCGCCAGAAACATAAACAGAACGGAAGACCCGCCATAACTCATCAGCGGCAAGGGTATTCCGGTGACCGGCATAAAGCCGACCACCATGCCGATGTTGACCAGAATGTGAAAGCTCAGTACCGCTACCACACCCATCACGATGAACACGCCAGCGCGGTCGGGCGCTGTTTGCGCGTTCTGGGTCAAACGCATCAGCACTATGAAGTATAACAGCAGCACCGCCAGCGCGCCTACGAATCCGTGCTCCTCGGCGAAGGCGGCAAAAATAAAGTCCGTTTGCGGCACCGGCAGGAACGCCAGATGGGTCTGGGACCCCGCTGTACTGCCCCAAATGCCTCCCGACCCCACCGCGATCAGGGATTGAATAACTTGATACCCCGAGCCCTGCTTATCCGCCTCCGGCTCCATAAAGCTGGTCAGCCGGTCGCGCTGGTAAGGCTTCAGGACATGCCACGCCACCGGCATCATCAGTCCCGCAAGGAGCAAGACCGCCGCCGCCTGCTTCCAACTCACCCCGCCCAGAAACAGCCCCATAATCGCAATCGGCAGGTAGGTGAGCGACGTCCCCAGGTCCGGCTGCGCCAGCACCAGCAGCATGGGAAACCCCACCACCAGCCCGGCTTTGATGAAGTCCGGCCAGGTCAGCTCGCGCGATGCCAGGTCGGCAAAGTATTTAGCCACGGCAAGAATCAGGATGAGCTTCACCCACTCCGAGGGCTGGAAATGCGCCCCGCCCGGCATCTTGACCCAGCGCCGCGCCCCCAGATACTTCTGGCCAAACAGCAGCACCGCCATCAGCGACCCCAGCGAGGCGATATAGAACCAGTGAATGCGGTCGAGCAGGATACGGTAGTCCACCAGGCTGAGCGCGAACATGGCCACCAGGCCGCCGCCGATCCAGTACATTTGCCGGATGTGCGCCCCCGCGAACTTGGTGTGTTCGGTGGCGCTGCGGATCTCCATCACCCCCAGGCCACAGATGAGCAGCACGAAGGCCAGCAGCAGCCAGTCGAAATCGCGGTATGACATGTAGCGGGGCATGGGGACAGCTCCTAGCTCCTACCTTCTAGCTTCTGGCTTGAAAACCTCCAACCACTTGAAAACTGGGAACTGAGATCTGGCAACTGAAATCTGGGTTTCACCCGAAAATGGTATCCAGCTTGAAATGGTATCCAGTTGGCGCGTGGCGCCTCACGCGTGGCGTCGCTGCTGAATGTCAGGCGCAAAGAAGCTCACTCGAGCCCTGGCGCCGCCGTCGCCAGTGGCGCGCGGTCCCGGGACACATCCAGCATGAATTTCCCTGCTTGCACCTTCGGCTGGCCCTTCTCCGAACCGCTCCACACGGCGCCAATCTCCACTTTGCCTGCGGGCTCGCCCTTCACAACCTTCACCGGCTGGCGGCGCTGCTTCTCCACATAGGCCTTGATCACCTGCGCGGCGGCGCGGGCAGCCAGATAGCCATGCTCGCCTTCCTCCAGGAGAGAGCACACAACAATCTCCGGATTTCGCCGCGGCTCCACGCCCACGAACCAGCCGTTGTCCTTGAACTTCGATTTGCCCTCCGCGCCCAGCTTGGCCTTGAGCGCGTTGCTGATGGTCTGCGCGCTGCCGGTTTTGCCGGCAAAGTCGATTCCCTGCAAATGCGAAAGCGCCGCCGTCCCCCCGGGGTTGACCACGCCGGCCATGGCGTCGGTAATCGTCTGCCAGTTGTTGGGATCGAGCGGAACGCTCACCCGCTCCGGCACCGTCGAGGCGGGAACGAAGTTGGGGGGAAGCTCCGAAGGAAACGCCACGTGCGGCCGCACCAGCGAGCCGTCGCTGGCAATGGCGCCGATCGCCCGCATCATCTGCACCGGAGTGGCCGCCACCGCTCCCTGGCCGATGCCCACCGAGATCGTCTCGCCCGCATACCACTTCTGCTTGAAGTTGCGGATCTTCCATTCTTCCGACGGCATGACCCCGCTGGCTTCCTGCGGCAGGTCGATGCCCGTCTTCTGCCCCAGCCCGAACATGGTGGCGTACTTGGCGATACGATCGATCCCCAACTTTTCCGCCAGCGTATAGAAGAAGACATCGCAGGATTGATAGATCGCCTTGCTGATATCGGTGATGCCGTGCACGCGATGCTCCGCCACCACCCAGCACTTGAAGTAGCGTCCGTAGAAGCTGGCGCCGCCGGTGCAGTTGACCTTCATATCCTGCGCGATCCCTTCCTGCAATCCGGCCACTGCCATAATGATCTTGAACGTCGAGCCCGGCGCCAGCTGCGCCTGAATCGCTTTGTTGAGCAACGGGTGGTCGTCGTCGTTGACCAGCTTGTTCCACACGTCGCGCGAGATGCGGGTGGAAAAGTCGTTGGGATCAAAGGTCGGCCGGCTCACCATCGCCAGGATTTCCCCAGTGCGCGGGTCCATGGCCACGATGGCTCCGTTTCTGCCCGCCAGCGCCTCTTCCGCCGCGATCTGCAGGTCGATATCAATCGTCAGCTTCAGCTCTTTGCCCGGCTCCGCCGGCTTCTCGTCGAGCTGCCCAACCTCGCGCCCCCGGCTGTCCACCACCACCTGCCGCGAACCATTTTTGCCGATCAGGATCGAGTTGTATTCCAGCTCCACGCCCGACTTGCCCACCACATCGCCGGGATCGTAAAGCTCCCACTGCGGCTGGTTGAGCATCTGCTCGCTCACCTCGCCCACATACCCGATCAGGTGCGCCATGAACCCATTCCGCGGATACACCCGGCGGTAGGCCATGATGGTGTCCAGCTCCGGCAGTTCGTTGCGGTGCGCCTCGATGAAGGCCAGTTCGTCCTGGGTGATGTCGTCTTTCAAATAGATCGGCTGGTACTGCGGCATGTAGGCGAACTTGCGGATGCGGTCGCGCACCAGCTTGGGATCGAGGTGCAGTCCACGGGCAATCAGGTCGGCATCGGCCAGCAGGTCGCGGTTGGAGTCGCGCAGCAGCAGTGCC
Organism: Terriglobales bacterium; assembly: GCA_035500455.1. Taxonomy (GTDB): domain Bacteria; phylum Acidobacteriota; class Terriglobia; order Terriglobales; family Acidobacteriaceae; genus DATJXG01. Next base: position 3,955 of record DATJXG010000222.1, read on the forward strand.
GAGAAGGAAGCGTAGTTTTCAACGATCACCCGGCCTTCGCGGTCCAGAATCTTGCCGCGCGGCGCCAGGATGGGCACATCCCGCACCCGGTTTTTCTCCGCCAGCGATGCGTAACGGTCGTTCTGCGTGACCTGCAGCCGCCACAACCCGTAAATCAGCAGCAGAAATATGCCCAGGATCAGGTACTGCGCCGCGGTAAGGCGCATGGGCGAGACTTTTTCATCGCGGCCAAACATGGTCAGTCGTTAGTCGTCGGTCGTCGGTCGTCAGCTTGTGCGTTCAAGAGGCAAACTGGCGCGGCAAGGGACACAAAGGTTAACTGCATTGTAAACCTTTTGTCCGCGCTGCCGTTCCGTTTCAGGGCATGACGGAGGGCCATAGACGGCCGGCACTGAGCAATATCAAGCCGCTGAACCTCAAGATTTTGGGTTTGGCCAACGACCAACGACCAAAGACCAACGACTGCCTCACGCCCTCTGCTTAAACTTATCCAGCACCGCGAACAACGCCACCGCCAGCACCGCGTTGGCGAAGCCCGAGCCCAGCTCGTGCAGCCAACTCCACTGCAGCGTCAGCCCCACCAGCGCGCGCGCCACCACGAAATACACCACCTCGTGGACTACGTAGAAAACCAGGGTCAGCAGAAAGCGGGAGCCGATGTTCTCCACATCCAGCTTCACCCCCAGCGAAGAGGCGCCGTATCCCACCACCGTCTTGGCAATGCTGTACAGGCCGAGAGGATGATGGGAGAGCGAATCCTGCAGCAGGCCGATCAGGGCGCCGGTCAGCAGGCCGCTTACCGGGCTGCGCCGCGCCACCGCAAAAAAGATGGTGACCAGCAGCGGCAGGTCGAATACCGACATGAAATGCAGCCGCAGCGGCAGGAAGGCCTGCAGGAAAACCGCGATCAGCGGAATCAGGATCGCCGCCGGCAGGCTGAAGCGGTAAACCTCTATCTGGTCCTGCGATGTGTAGATGATGGCCACGCTATTCCGGCTTGTCCGTCTGATGGGTCAGGTCCGCGCGCGGCGGGTTTGGCGATGATGTAGTGTGGGCTGCCGGCGCCTGTGGCGGCTTCGCCGCCGGATTCTGCCCCGGTTTCTGGCCGGCTTCTTTTGGCGTGGCGTTATTTACGGAGGCTGCAGAAACGGGACCCTGTGCGCCTGAAGCACCTGGCGATCCCGCAACCGGAGTTTTCGTGGCTCCCGGCGTGGTTGCCCCGGGAGCACCCGGAATCGTGGACCCCTCGGGCTGATCCGGCACCGACGGCAGCCGCCGCGACAGAATATCGGCCGCCCGCACCGACTTCTCTGTCAGCGACGGTTCCCGTTCCTGCTTCTGCGTAATCACCAGGACTTCTTCCAGCCGCGTCAGGTTCGCCGCCGGCCGCACCCGAATATGCAGGAACGCTCCCTTGCCGCGCGAAACCGAAGCCACCGTCCCCACCGGCAGGCCCTTGGGAAAGATCTGGTCGCCACCGCTGCTCAACACCACGTCCCCCGGCTTCACATCTTCGTCGGCCATAATATTGTCCAGCACGACGTCGCCCGAAGGCGATCCGTGAATCACTCCCTGCGTCCGGGATCTCTCCAAAATCGCCCCCACGCCGCTAGTCTGATCGTTGATGAGCAGCACTTCGGAAACCGAGGATTCCAGCGGCCGCCCTCCGAAAACCCGCAACACCTTGCCCACAATTCCGTCCGCCGTCACCACCGCCATATCGGGCGCAATTCCTTCGCGCGAACCCTTGTCGAGAAACACCGACTGCGACTGCTGGCTGCCGCTGGCCCCGATCACCTGCGCCGCCACGGTGCGGGAAATGAACTGTTCTTTGAAGCCAAGCAGCAACTGCAGGCGCCGCGCCTGCTCCGCGTCATCCATGAATCTCACCTGCTCCAGCCGCAGGCGCTCGATCTCCGCCTTCAAGTCGCGGTTTTCCTGGCGCACTCCCCGCAGGTAAATGTAGTTGTGCCACAGATTGGCCATCCCCCGCTGCAGGCCCACGATGCCGCGCTCCAGCGGCGAGACCGCGCTCACCGCCCACACCCGGATCAACCGCGAAGATTCGTTGTCCGACGAGCGCCGCACCTGCACCGCCAGGCCGATCACCTGCAGGAAAAGCACGATCACCAGGATGGTGACGTTGCGGTAGCGGGTGAGGAAGGTGTCCATAAAAGCAGCTTTTTAGCTTTTAGCCTTAGCTTTTAGCCTCTGCGAAGAAGGCTCTGTCCGCCGGTGCGCGGTCGCGAGCCGCTTCGTGGAGTGCAGCGTTGGGCTTAGAGCTAAGAGCTTAAAGCTAAGAGCTAGAAGCTAGGAGCCAGAAGCTAGGAGCTAAAAGCTACTCAATCGAAATTTTGCGCAGCAGCTTGAAGTCGCTGAGCATCTTGCCCGTGCCCAGCACCACGCTGCACAGCGGATCATCGGCGATGGAAACCGGCAGTCCGGTTTCTTCGCGGATGCGCTTGTCCAGGTTCTTGAGCAGCGCCCCGCCGCCGGTAAGCACGATGCCGCGGTCGCTGATGTCGGCCGAAAGCTCGGGCGGCGTCCGCTCCAGGGCCACGCGGATGGCGTTCATGATCGTGGAAACGCACTCGCTGAGCGACTCCCGCACTTCGCTGTCATCCACGGTAATCGTCTTGGGCACGCCCTCGATCAGGTTGCGCCCTTTGATCTCCATGGTCAGCGGCTTGTCCAACGGATACGCGGAGCCGATTTCCATCTTGATCTGCTCCGCCGTGCGCTCGCCCACCAGCAGGTTATATTTCCGCTTGAGGTAGTTCATGATGGCCTCGTCCATCTGGTTTCCGGCCATGCGCACGGAACGCGAATAGACGATGCCGCTCAGAGAAATCACCGCGATATCGGTGGTTCCGCCTCCGATATCCACCACCATATTGCCCGAGGGCTCGGTAATCGGCAGCCCCGCGCCGATCGCCGCCACCATCGCCTGTTCTACCAGGTGAACCTCGCTGGCCTTGGCGCGATAGGCTGAGTCCATGACTGCGCGCTTTTCCACCTGGGTGATTTCCGAAGGCACCCCGATCACAATCCGCGGATGCACCAGCATCTTGCGGTTGTGCGCCTTCTGGATGAAGTAGTTCAACATCTTCTCGGTGACTTTGAAGTCGGCGATCACGCCATCTTTCATGGGCTTGATGGCAACGATGTTTCCCGGAGTGCGGCCCAGCATCTCCTTGGCCTCTTTGCCCACCGCCTCGACTTCCCCCGTGTTCTTGTTCATAGCCACGATGGAAGGCTCGTTCACTACGATGCCCTTCCCGCGGGCGTACACCAGCGTGTTGGCGGTGCCGAGATCGATGGCCAGGTCGCTGGAGAAAATGCTGAACAGCGACCGCATGTTGTGCAACCGCGTACTGGTCGAATGAAAGCCGTTGTTTGACATAAACGGAGTCTTCTCTCTAGAGTTTGCCGTCGTTAATACGGACCGTGGTCCGGTTCGGATACCGCGAGCGCGGCCCCGGGGACTGCCAGGTTCCGGCTCGATCAGCCCTGATTCTACGGTCTTATTTCCGGAATCCTTAATTCTATTGGATAATCCCTGCCTGAATCGCAAAACTAAAGGTCTTGCCCCTCAGTTGCAATGCCCCAAACTGCCAACTCCCTTACTGAATCACAACCTTCTTCTGCTTGGTATTGACACCGCCGTGCGCGTTCTGCGCCGTAATGGTGATCACACTCTCGCCATCCGGCAGCGGGGGGGTAAAGTAGTGAAACCCTCCGTCCGCGCCGACGATGGGCACTTCCCGTCCATTCACCATCACCCGCGCCCCGGATTCGGTCTTGCCGATCACCTCGATCACGTGCCCATGCTGCACAAAAGGATCAAGTTCCAGGTTGATGGCCACCGACTCCTTGCCTTTCGGGATAATGGTAAACCTGTTTCGCTCGCTCTCCAGCGACTCCTTGCCCTCCTCGTCGTAGGACTGCACCATCCAGTAGTACGCCCCTTCGGTCAAGCCCGAAACCACTACATCGGCGCTGTTGACCTTGCGGTCCACCACGTCGGACGAAAAGTAAGGATTGCGCGAGATGCGCAGCCGGTAGCCCACGGCATTCTTCATCGGAGTCCAGGAGAACTCCACCGGCTTGGCGCCGCCGGAGGAAAAAATCGGCATCATGTTGGCCGGCGAGATGGGGCTGGGCGGTCCCGGCTGCTTCAGCTTGGCCATGCGCGGCGAATCCGCCTGAAAACTCACCTTCTCCCAATCCGCCAGGCGAACCGTCTCGCCGTTGCGCGTGACTTCTCCCTCGCCTTTTTTGATCAAAATTTCGTGTTGGTCAGCCTTGGGATCGTTGTGCACCATGGCGGCGCTCTGCGGCCCCAGGGAGGCCGTGGCTCCAGCCACCGTCACCTGCGACTTCGATCCCTGGGTGAAGGCACCGGTGGAGAGATCGACCGTGCCGGTATTCACCGAAACCGCCACGCTGGTCTGCTGTTTCTCGTTGGCGGCGTTCTCTTCAATCGCAATCAGCGAATCCTGCTTCACCGTGTAGTTGGTGCCGTCGCCAAAGACGATTTTCGCCATGCCCTCGCCGCTGGTCTGCACCACATCGCCCTTTTCCAGCGGCACGTTGTAGTCCGCCGTGACCCAGGAGTTGCTGCTGGCCTTCTTCACCCGCACCGTCCCATCCAGTGCGGTAAAGTGCGCCTGCTGCGAACTCATGCCGCTGACCTTGTCCGGCGTGGCCGCCTGACCCGCCACCCACTCCAGCATATTGCCGGCGACCTTGATTCCTTTTTCGGTCACTTCCGGAAAGGCGAAGTGCAAAATGACGAACAAAAGGAAGAGCACGGCCGCAATCGCCAGCATCACGCTGCGATAGGTGACCGTCTTCCATGCGATGTGGATCCCCGGCTTTTGAGTCGAAGACACCAAGGCCTAAACCCAACAAACTCCAGCGAATATGGGGTAACTGCGAGGTTACCACAAGGGTGACGGATGAGTATGCGCTAATTACCTTTGGTTCCAACCCCCCGGGGCATGTACGGGCGTCATCAGGCTGTAGCACGGAGGTGGGATGGCGCTTCGAACCGCGGTGGCGAAGGGCTATGTCGTGTCATTCACTTTCATCGGTGGCAACGAAGACGAAACCGAGGAATTGTTGCAGGATCTAACTTTTGGACCAGGCGCCGCCCCCAGGTCGCGGAAATAGCTCGCCGCGCCGAGCAAGCCACGATTGCCCGGCCAAGGACAGGCCGCCTTCCGTCCACTAAGCGCAGTGCGCACGAAGTTCATTCGCATCAGCCCAACCCAAGAATCCCGCCTTCAGTAAGCCGGGGGCAAACAACCTTTTTCACGATAGCCCGGTAACGCAATTCGGAGCGCAGAAAGTCGTAGCTGGGATCGTTCTGCAGAAAGACGAGCGCGGGGAATGCTCACGATACGCTTGTTCCAAGTACTCGAGGGCCTCCTCTTTGTGCCCGAATATGGCATATAGTTGTGCAAATTCCCAGGCTGAAGTCTTTTCTCTGGTGCTGGCCTTGAGATAGTTCAGCCACCAGTTCCCGACTGCCTCCTTGGGCACGCGCGTCACCCTGAGCTCAACGGTAGGCAACCTGCTGGCAGCTAAAGACAAAATGTAGGGGCAGGCGTCTCGCCCGTGCGAGAGTGGCAGGGGAGTTTCGGTCCCGGTTTCGACCTGCCGAGCGCTCTGGACCGCCGCCGCACGGGCTAGAGCCTGCCTTGAGAACGAAGTCGAGGGGACGCCCGCGCCTACATAAGCTTATAGCGGCAGCTTCAGCCTGGTCACGATCGCCTGAAACCGAGGGTCCCACCGCAAGGGATCGAGCCTGGGTTCCACGGCGAGAACGACCATCGCCCAGTCATGCTCGTCATAGGCCTGCTGCAGGAGTTTCAGCGCCCCATCGTTGTCGCCGAGCGCAATGTGGATGATGGCCAGGGTGTAAGCAGGCACAAACCCTGTTTTCTGCCGCTGCTCCAGACGGCGCAGGATCGCTCTTGCTTCCTCCTTGCGGCTCCCGGCCCACAGGCTGTATGCCATTTCCTCGAGCGCCAGGCTGCTGTCAGGATTGGCTTTGGCGACCATCTCCGCTTCCGCTATCGCTTCCTTGTACATCCTCTTTTGCGCATACACCCGTCCCAGCCAGAAGTGCGTGCGGTAGTAATCAGGATCGAGTTGCAGCGCCCTGCGGCCCTGCGCGATGGCCCCATCGTAGTCGCGAGCGTAATACAGCGTGCGCACCAGTTCAGCGTTGTTGGGCAATGACAAGGGATCGGTGCGCATGGCCTGATTAATTTCCTGCCAGGCCTCCGCATGCCGCCGCTGCGCGGCCAGCAGCGCCGCGAAAATGCGGTGCGTGTTGGAATAACTGGGATTCAGCGCGATCGCGCGCTTGCACTCGCTTTCCGCGCCCGGCCAGTCCCAGGCGTCCATCAGTGCGTGGGCCATCGAACTATGCGACTCAGCCGTGCCTTCTCCCAGTTGCAATGCCTGGTGGGCGGCAGCCGCGATCCTGGGCGTGCCCTCGGCGGGCGAGATGGCATCGGTGATGACCAGAAAGCGATAGCAATCCGACAGCCCGGAGTACGCCTCTCCGAAACTGGGATCGCGGTTGATCGCTTGCTGAAAGTAAGTGATCGCTTTCTTATATCCTTCGCCGGTGAATTGGTTGGAGAAGTACCGTCCCCGGAGATAGGCTTCGTTTGCTTCCGGATCGGGGTGCGATCTTGCCGTCCGGCCGGCATATTCAGGACCCAAAGTCACTTCAATCTTCCCCGCTACCTCCCGTGCCACCTCCTCCTGCAGGGCAATGGAGTCGCCGATGTGCCGGTCATAGCGGTTCGCCCAGATGTGGAGCTGGTCGCGAGTACGGATCAACTGCGTGGTTATTCTTACCCGGTCTCCTTCGCGGCGAACGCTGCTCTCAAGGACATAATCCACGTTCAACTCTTGCCCGATCTGCTGAACATTCTTCGAAGTGCGCTTGTAGGCCATCGATGTGGTGCGGGCGATCACGCCCAGTTGATCGGGGCTTAGAGATCCGAGTTGGGCGATCATCTCCTCGGTCAGCCCGTCGCTGAGGTAGTCTTCGCTGGGGTTGCCACTGAGGTTTTCGAACGGGAGCACCGCCAGCATCACCGCTTGAGGCGTGGCTGACTCCTGCACGACAAAGCGATAGCCGAGGCGCGGTAGAGTCTCAACGTAGCGCGGGGCCTCCGCCGAGTCGCAAAGCACATCGCGGAGTTTCTTGATCGCACTGTTGAGACCATGGTCAAAATCCACGAACGTGTCGGCCGGCCATAAAGCCCGGTGCAACTCCTCGCGCGTGACCAGCTGCCCCTGCTGCTCCAGCAGCATCTGGAGCACCTGGAAAGCCTGCGGGGGCAGCTTTACCCGCAACCCATGCTTGAACAGTTCCTGCGTGGACGGACGAACTTCGTAGGGGCCGAAGCGAACGAGCTCTGGCGAGCGACGGGTTTCCACAGCGCAACACCCCAAAACTTAGCCGGGGAGTATATCACGGTGGATCAGATCCTACCTGCGGGCGTCGAACGCCACCGCGTATCCAGTTTCAATCCAGCAGCTTGCACGATGACTGGGAAAGGAGACACAAGCGAGACGATGGGCATTGCTCCCCGCTCCGAGTTCGGGCAGATTCACCCAACCTGATTCTGGGTTCTGATCGGTGGTCAGAGTGAGGTGGCCCCGACACATTCTGACTCGACCGGCGCAGAAAATCTATCGAAACTCAAAAGAGGAAAACACAATGAAAACACTCCTTGGAAGGTTGATTGTGACGCTCGCAGCGCTCGCGCTGGGAGCAGTCCTGGTTCCTGTGGCGTCTGCCGGGTGTAATCCTTTAAATAAAGCGCACATCGCGCCGCAAGCGTGGGAAGGGCACGGCAGCCTCGCTCCAGAATTCCTGCTTATCTCCAACCACGGCCCGTCGATGGTCGGGATGTGGCATGTCTCCTTCATCGCCGAGGGCAACGGCCCAGGGCTTCCGCCAGATGGCGTGCAGGTGGACAATGCCCTTTCTCACTGGCACGTGGACGGCACCGAAGTCACGGTTTCGTCGCGCGCTCCGGAGACCGGTGACGTCTGCCTGGGCGTATGGAAGCGGGTTGGGGAGCGGCACTACCTGCTGAATCACTTCGGCATTTCATTCGACCCCTCCACCGATCCGAACAACCCGCAGGGCTTCGCCAATATCCGCCAGGACATCTGGCTGAGTCCCGACGGGAAGAGGTTCAAAGGTACGTTCACCATTGATCAGTTCGATCCGACCGGAAATCTGCTGGTCGAAATCAAAGGCAATCTGGTGGGCACGCGCGTCACCGTGAGCACAACGGTAGGCAACCTGTTGGGCAGCTAAGGACAAAATCTAGGCGCGGGCGCCCCCGTCGTCGGTCGTCATCAAACTGGATCGAAAAAATGAGATACCCCTTCTGCAGTGGGCTTTGCTGACGACCGACGCCTGAAGACTGACGCCTGGGGACACCCCGCGCCTACATCAAACCTAGTTGCCTGCCGGAGCCAGGCCGGCTGTCATGGTTCCCGGCACTTCATCCCCCCGGAAATACTGCCCTTTGGCCGCTCGCATCTCCGGCATCGCCGCGTACGGCTTGCTGTAATCGTTATTCGCGTTCCAGAACAAGAAGCCGATGCCGCCTTTGTTCTTCGCGGTCAGCACCTGCGTTTCGATATACTTCGGCGAGTAGGTTTTCGTCCGCCACGCAAACGCCTGCAGCCAGGGACGAATCACCACGCCGCTGCCCGCGGTGATCTTCTCAAACCGCTCCATCGACTCGCCGATAAAATGCTCCGGCGCATCGCCCGGACGGGCAATGCCATCCATGCCGAAGAAGTGCGAGGGATAAATCATGGGCGAGAGCACATCGCAATGCTTCGCCATGGCCACAATGTCCTGCCCAGTGTGCGAAAGATCCACCGGCCGCTGCCACGCCATAATCCCGAACACATCAAGCGAGAGCAGCACGCCCGTGGGATGCAGCTCGGCATATGCTTTCTTCAGGAAGTCGGCAATCACGTCCGAGCGGTGCCAGTCGGGATGCGCCGT
>DATJXG010000223.1:0-3222 GCA_035500455.1 Terriglobales bacterium
GGCGGTGGAACTTGTGCTCCGAAACGAGTCGGGGGCCCTGCTGGTCAAGGTGAATCCGCTGACCGGACGGATCCTGCTGAAATGGCATCCGTCGCAAAGACCACCCGAGATCCGCTCCATCGTCCGCAAGGCCCTCGCTAAGGGCCCCGTCAGCATCGCGGTTTATCAGAAGCGGCGCGGCACACCCGACCCCAAAGTTCGGAATCTGATCCGCAAACTCGTTCTGGGAGGCGTCAAGCTAACACTGATTCTCTTCAGCCGTGTCATCTGGGGCGCTGCGGCATCTGGTCCCCTGGCTGGACCGATCATGGTGATGTCGATCTCCGGCACAATCATCACCGGATTCGACTTTCTCAAGGCTCTGTTCCGGACGCTAACCGGCCGGAAGGGAATCACCACCGGCACTCTGATTGGTGCGGCGACATTGTCGAGCATTGCGCTGAGCGAAAACGTTACCGCGCTGATCGTGATCTGGCTATTGAATCTCGGCGAGTACCTGGAAGAGGTGACGCTCCGGCGCACGCGGGCGGCGATTCGAGACCTGCTCTCAGCCGATGGCGAAGAGATCTGGGTGTGGGTCAACGGCGTCGAAGTGTCGATGCACGCGAAAGACGTTCATCGCGGGGCAATCGTGGTGGCACGCGCCGGCCGGAAGATCCCCGTGGATGGGGTAATCGAATCCGGCGAGGCGACCATCAACGAAGCGCCCATCACCGGCGAGAGCATGCCGGCGGTTCGATTCGCCGATGACTCCGTGTACGCCGGAACCATCCTGATGGCGGGGACAATTCGCATCCGGGTTACCGGGGTCGGCAGTCAGACTGTGGTGGGTAAGCTCATCGAGCGGGTGGAACTGGCGCAGGCCTTGCGCCCCCAGATTCAGACCATCGGGGACCGATTCGCCAGGAAAGTTGTCCCTTCCTCGTTCCTGGCCGCGGGGCTCGTCTTGCTGGTTACACGAGACCCGCGGCGGGCTCTCACCATGCTCCTGGTCGCGTGTCCCTGCGCGGCGGGTCTGGCCACGCCGACCGCAGTAAGCGCCTCCATCGGGAACTGCGCCCGGCGCGGCATCCTGGTCAAGGGCGGAACGCACATCGAGTCCATGGCTTCCCTGAACACGGTGGCTTTCGACAAGACCGGCACTCTAACCGAGAGCCAGCCGACCGTGAGCCGGGTGATTCCGTGCGCGCACGGCTACACCGAGGAACGCATTCTGGCTCTGGCGGCGCGGGCGGAGATACACTCGCAGCATCCGCTGGCGATTGCGATCGTCTCCCGGGCCGGCCTGACGCGGAGCGATGTGGAGGACGGCAGCGAGTTTGAGTTGCTGCAAGGGCTGGGGGTCCGTGCTCGTTGGGAGGAGCACGAGGTCCTGGTGGGGAGCGCCCGTCTCCTGCAGGAGTTCGGCGTGGATCTCTCGCCGGAGAACGGGAATCTGTTCGATTCCCAAATCGGACATGCCGAAACCGTGGCGTACGTGGCGCACCAGCGGCGTCTGGTGGGCCTGATCGCCATCTCTGTCCAGGTGCGGCCGGAAGCCGGGGTGGCCCTGACCAGACTTCGTGCGGCTGGCGTCTCCAGGTTGGTTATGCTGACAGGCGACCTGGACAGCGTCGCGAGACATGTGGCGAACGAGGTAGGCGTGACGGAGTGGCGGGCTCGCCTTATGCCGGAGGACAAGTTCGAAGCGATCCAGACGATGCGCGCCTCGGGCCGCCGCGTTGCCATGGTCGGCGATGGCGTGAACGATGCATCTGCGCTGGCGGTCGCGGACGTTGGCTTCGCCATGGGCGCCGCCGGTTCAGACGTGGCGGTCGAGACCGCGGATGTAGCGTTGGCTTCCGACGACTTGCGCCACGTAGCTGACGTGATGCATATCAGCCGGCGCACCATGCGTGTGGTTCGCCAGAATTACTCGCTGGCATTGGGGGTGAACTCAATCGGCCTGTACCTGGCAGCGGCCGGAACCATCAATCCTATCGTCGCGGCCGTGCTGCACAACCTGAGTACACTGCTGGTCGTGTTCAATTCGTCCCGATTAATCCGCTTCGACCCTAACGGAACGCTAAGCGTGCCGGTGCATGAGGAGGTGGAGACCTACTGCGCCTAGTACGAAGGGACAGAACTCCCCGAGAAGAATCAGATTGATGGCGCAACATCCGATCTCGGCGGCAAGGAGATGACCGAACGATAGACTGGCAGGCGCCTTCTTTGATTGAAAGTCGGAGAATTCTGCCTCACTCATGGGACCGAACTCGACGGCGCGGCGGATCAGCGATTCAACGGGTTGGGAAAGCAGTTCTGGCCGATAGCGCACGAGCACGCGGCCCGTTTGCGGGTTGGCGCGAACGTCCAGTATCCCCTCTTCACTCTTCAGCACCACCTGGACAGCAGCCGCCAAGCGGGGATTGTCCTCCAGGGCATCCACATACCAACGTTCCCTGCCGGGGACTTGAGAGCAGAGAACAATGGCTGAATAGAATCTCGGTGATGGAATTACGGACAGTCGGCTCGCGATCGTCTGAGGCGTTCCAGTTGCGATGGTGTTCTGCATCCGCTTCAGTGTAGGATCTCGTGCTGGCTATTCCCCGTGATATCTTGCCAATGGACAAGAACCCTACATAGGCGGGCAGGTATCGCCTGCCGGCGGGCTACCGCCCGGCGCGTCAAATGGAATGACTGTGTCCTGATTGAGTTTTCCGAACTGCAGAGCCCCCGGTCAGCTAAGAGAGTCCGCTGATCCGGTGTTTCAGCCCGTTGACGACAATTCAGTGACGTTCCTCCGGAGGCCTCGCTACAATTCATTGGGCACGTCCGCGTGGTTCGCAGCCTTGTGTGCTGTTTCTGCTGGAGCCGCAGGCTGTCTCAGCCCGAATCATGCATCCGCTCGATATCCATTGGATCTACACGTTCGCAAGCGTTGCTTTGGTGGCCGGGTTGGCCTTGGTCGGGAGGGTGGCACTGACTTCCAGCCCCAAGCGCCTGTCTCGCGTGATTCCGCTTCTGGTGAGTCTCGCCGCAGGCGCGCTTTTGGGGACTGCCTTCGGCCACCTGCTCCCGGAGTCGGTGGAGCGGATTGGCAATGGGCCCAAACTTTCAGGCCTCCTGATCGGAGGCGTTCTCACCTTTTTCATATTGGAAAAGCTTCTCTGCGTTTGGTGTAATGGGGCACACCAGCATGACGGCAACCTCGATCTGAATCCATCTGCCCTTTTTGACCAA
>DATJXG010000224.1:0-10885 GCA_035500455.1 Terriglobales bacterium
AGGCGTGTATCTGTGGGACGCAACCGGCCAGCGCTACCTGGATTTTTCCGGCTCCGCTGCGGTGAACTTCATCGGCCACGGCGTGAAGGAAATTTCCGCCGCCATGGCTGAGCAGGCGGGCAAGCTCGAGTTCATCCACACCAGCCAGTTCACCACGGCAATCGCCGAAGAGTATGCCCGCGAACTCCTGGAATTCGCCGGAGAAAATTTTCGCGGCGGCGCCGTCTATTTCACCTGCGGCGGATCGGAAGCTGTGGAAACCGCGCTCAAGCTGGCGCGGCACTATCAGATCGAAATCGGGCAGGAGCAGCGGTATCAGGTGCTCAGCCGCGTTCAGAGCTATCACGGGGCCACGCTGGGCGCGCTGGCTGTCTCCGGCAACCAGCGCCGCCGCAAGATGTACCTGCCCATGGTGCGGGAGTTTGCCCACGTCGGTGTCCCTTACTGCTATCGCTGCCAGTACGATTGCAAAGATGGCTGCCGCAACTGCGGCCAGGAATACGCCGCCGAACTGGAACACGCAATCGAAAGCGCCAACGGTCAGGCCGCGGCCTTCATGGCTGAGCCGGTGAGCGGCGCTACGCTCGGGGCTGTAGTTCCGCCAGAAGGATATTGGCAAAAGATCGAAGAAATTTGCCGCCGCCACGGCCTGCTGCTCATCGCCGACGAAGTCATGACCGGCATGGGCCGCACCGGCCGCAACTTTGCCGTGGAGCACTGGGGCATCGCCCCCGACATCCTGGTGACCGCCAAGGGCCTGTCCAGCGGATATGCACCCCTGGGGGCGGTGATTACGACGAAGAAGGTCATCGATGCGATCGCTGATGGCTCGGGCTCGTTCATCCACGGATTCACCTACAACGCCCATCCGGTCTCGCTGGCGGCCGGTCAAGCCGTCCTGCGCTATTTACAGTCTGGCAAGTTGGTGGAGGCTGCGGATAGTCGAACTCAAGACTCTGCCGCCGATCATCTCGGCCGGGAACTGAACCGCCTCCGCGACCTGGAGGCAGTCGGCGACGTGCGTGGCATCGGTCTCCTCTGGGCCGTCGAGTTCGTCGCCGACAAGGCCAGTAAACGCCCGTTTCCCCAGGAACAGAACTTCGCAGGCAAGGTAGCGCAGGCTGCCGCCGCGCGCGGACTCCTCGTATACCCCATGCAGGGCTGCGTGGACGGCCTCGCCGGCGACCACCTGCTCATCGCCCCGCCGGCAACAATCACCTCCGAAGAAATCTCCTGGGCGGCAGACACCTTGCGCGGAGCGATCGAATCCGTCCCCGCTTAGTCTTCCGAAGATTAACTCTGCGATTTCGGGGAGGTTCTCAGCGATCTCGGCGTTTCAAAGCTCTCCCGTCCCCCGAGATGCACCGCCTCCATCCAGTTTGTTATCAGCAAGATAACAATCGATCCCAAGATGATCTCCACGTTACCCCCAATGCATTGTGATCAGCCCGCGAACTTGTCAAAGTGCCCTCAGAAACGGGAGGCCCTATGGCAAGTCCGCTCATCGATTTCTGTGAACAAGCAAACCCCGCAGTCCTGCGGCAGGCGCGAGCCACCTATTTCAAGAATGCCCAGCGTGTACAAGCCAGCTTCATGGCGGCCGCAGAGAAGCAGGTACTGGTCTGGCTGGCCGAGCATACCCCAGCCTGGATAAACTCCGACCACCTGACCCTCCTCGGCTTCGCCGCCCAAATCATGGCCGGCGCTGGCTACGCCCTGGCAGGCTCCGATCGCCGCTGGCTGCTCGTCGTAATCATCTTTCTTGCCCTCAACTGGCTGGGCGACAGCCTCGACGGCACCCTCGCCCGAGTCCGCCAGAAGCAGCGCCCCCGCTACGGCTTCTACGTGGACCACATTCTCGACAGCTTCGGCTCTCTCGCCCTGATGGGCGGCCTAGCCCTGTCCGGTTACATGCATCCCTACGTCGCCATAGGGCTGCTGCTCGGGTTTCTGATGCTCTCCATCCAGTCCTACCTGGCGACTTACACGCTGGGCGAATTCCGGCTTTCCTTCTGGAACTTCGGTCCGACCGAATTGCGAATCCTGCTGGCTGCCGGGAACCTGGCGCTGTTTCGCTGGCCGGTGGTGTGGGCACAGCATTACCGGCTGTTCGATGTCGGCGGCGTGATCGGCCTCATTGGAATGGGCCTGATGCTGATCTTTTTCACCGCCCGCAACACCCGCCGCCTGTACCGCGAGGAGCGCATCCGATGACACAGCACGATCGGCGTGTCGCCTGGTTGCGCTGGTTGAAGTTCAATGCGGTGGGAGGAGTTGGCGTCGGCGTACAGCTAGCTGTTCTGGCGGGGCTGAAGTCCGGGCTGCACCTCAACTACTTGCCTGCGGCGGCCCTGGCAGTGGAAGCCGCGGTGGTGCACAACTTCTTCTGGCACGAGCAATTCACCTGGGCCGACAGAACCGGAAACCGGCGCCTGGCGCGCCTTTTCAAGTTCAATCTCACAACGGGATTGATCTCGATTCTGGGCAATGTCGCGCTGATGGCGTTGTTTTCCGGTGCCTTAGGTATGCCTTACATTGCTGCAAACCTGGCGGCGATTATCGTATGTTCGCTGGCGAATTTCGTGGCCAGTGACCGACTGGTGTTTCAGCAAACCGCAAGCAGCAAAAATAAAACGGCAGGGCCGACCCCCTGCCGTCTCTGTCAAAACCCAGAACTTACTTCCCGCGGTTAACAGCTTTCTTCAATTCGGCTCCCGGGGTAAATTTTGCGACCCGGCGGGCGGCAATTTTGATCGTGGCGCCCGTCTGTGGATTGCGCCCATTGCGGGCTTTGCGCTGCGAAATCGAGAAGGTGCCGAAGCCAATCAGCGCCACCCGCTCGCCCTTGCGCAATGCGGAGGTAATGCTCTCCACACTGGTATCGATCGCCGTGGCGGCCTGGGTTTTGCTGATGCCGGCGCCGGCGGCGATTTTATCGATCAAATCTGCTTTATTCATTTCGTCTCCTGGGCAGGTTTCTTTTTTCCCTCATCGCGGAGGGTGAGTATGCGCACCGAGGAAATCCCTGCGGCCCCATTTAGCACATGGCGGCAGGTCAAAGTCAACTGTGAAAATCCGCGCCCCGTGCCGAATTTGGGTCGCGCTTCCACAGGACTCGGCACCGGACGCGGGATCTAAGGCAGCCGATACTGAGAAATGGCGTTGGAAAACTGAGAACTGTCTTTTCACCCCGGTCAAGTTTTCGGGAACACCACTGCGAGGAGACACAGAAGGCAACGGGCTCCTGCATTATTTTGCTTGCGAAAGCACAATATCAGTCGACGCGAAATCGGACCCTTTCGCCAGCAGCGGCTCGCTCAGCGATTTCGCCAGCGCATAAGAGAAGCAATCTCCAAAGTTGAGCTGCGCCGGATGACGTCCTTTGCCATACTTGCGCCAAGCGGATCTCGCGATCTCAATTTGCTCGCCATCGACGGCAACAATTTCAAAACCGGCGCGAACGAGAAACAGATCAAACTCGCGTCCGGCAGCCTCACCACGTTTGGCCTCCAGAACAATTCCTGTCTCCAGCACTGTGGCGGCCGAGATCAATCTCGTTTCTGCGCTCTCGATCGTTTGCAGAAATGTCTGCCGCTCCGGTTCCCCCAGAAAGATCGCCAGCATGGCAGAAGTGTCGATGACCATCAGTGCGGAGTCCCGTGCTCGTCGTATCCGAGAATTTCGTCCCCCGAGCGCGAATCAACCTCTGGAAGTGAGTCGACTCGCCGGAGGATGTCCTCTACCTGATCGTTAAGCGTGCGCCCTCGCCGCCGCGACTTCAGGCGCTGGAGGCGTTCTTCCAGCGCCTTCTGAATGGCTTCGGTGAGGGATTCACCCGTCTCCGCTGCGACGCGCCGCGCCAGACGCTCAGTTTCGCCGTTTTTAATACTGAGGGGCATATTCCTGTATTATATAATGATAGGAATAAGTATATAAAGCAAAAGAACTGGTCGCGAAATCCCTTCTTCGTGTTCCTGTCTTACGATCTACGCGCCAAGATTTGCGGGAGCATCCAGCGTGGCCGGGCTACAAGAAGTCCCCAATCCACCGCAACCTTGTTTAGAATAGGCACTTGCCCATGGATCTGAACGCTATTCAGGCGACTCTGCGCGAGCGCAACATCGACGGCTGGCTATTCTACGACCACCACCACCGCGATCCCATTGCCTACCGGGTGCTGGGCCTGCCGGAAAAGATGATGGTTACACGCCGCTGGTTCTACCTGATTCCCGCCGAAGGCGAGCCCATCAAGCTGGTGCACAAGATCGAATCCGGCCACCTGGATACGCTCCCCGGCCGCAAGCTGCAGTACGCCGGATGGCAGGAACTGTTCGAGAACGTCAAGGCGATGCTGACCAACCATCGCGACATCGCCATGCAGTACTCGCCAAACAACCTGGTCTTTACGCTGTCTCTGGTTGATGGCGGGACGCTCGACCTGATCCGTGGACTCGGCAAGAACGTCATCAGCTCCGGCGACCTGGTGGCCCAGTTTGAAGCCACACTGACCGACGAGCAGATCCAAACTCACTTCGCTGCCCGCGATGCGATCGACTCCATTCTTCCGCAGGCCTTCCAGGAAATCGGCCGCCGCGCCCGCAGCGGCGGTACCAGTGAATATGAAATACAGGAATGGTTTCGGGAAGCATTCCAGCGCGAGAACCTGGTGACCGACGATCCGCCCATCGTCGCGGTGAACGCCAATAGCGGCGACCCGCACTACGAGCCGGGGCCAGGCCGGTCCGCTCCGATTCGTGAAGGCGATTTTGTGCTGCTGGATGTTTGGGGCAAAAAGAACACACCCGGGTCTGTCTACTACGACATCACCTGGACCGGTTTCATCGGTCCCGTTCCTTCCGGGCAGATGCGCGAAGTCTTCGAAATCGTCACCCGCGCCCGCGACGCCGGCATCAAGACCGTGCAGGACGCCATCTCCGCCGGCCGCTCCATTCCCGGCTGGGAAGTGGACCGCGCCACTCGCGCCGTCATTAAGAAAGCCGGCTTCGGCGAATATTTCATTCACCGCACCGGGCACTCCATTGCCACTGAAATCCACGCCAATGGCGCCAACATGGACGACCTGGAAGTCCATGACGAGCGCCAGATTCTGCCCAATTGCTGCTTTTCTATCGAGCCCGGCATTTACCTGCCCGAATTTGGTGTGCGCAGCGAGGTAAATATGCTGGTGCGCCGCAATTCGGCGGAGGTTACTGGTAAAATCCAACGTGAGATTGTAACCATCTGAATGGCAAATACCGCCGAAGACAAGAAACCAGCCGCCGACTCGCCAAAGGCCTCGTCCCAGAGCGCTTTGTCCATGACGGTGATCGCCCCGGCGGTCGCCTGGCTGGTACCCGGCGCCGGCCATCTTATCCAGAAATGCTGGATTCGCGGCCTGCTGCTGGCCACCTGCATCTTCAGCATGTTCGTTCTCGGACTGATGATGCAGGGGCACATTTATAAGCCGAACGGCGGAGACATCCTCGATATTCTCGGGTTCGTGGGCGATCTGGGGTCGGGCGGCCTCTATATTCTCAGCCGCATCCAGGACTGGGGTGGTGAAGCGATCGGACGCGCTACGGCCGACTACGGCACGAAGTACATCATTGTGGCGGGCCTGCTGAACTTCATCAGCGTCGCCGACGCCTACCACATCGCCATCGGCAAGAAATCATGACCCTGGAACTCTCCCACTTCACCGCCGCGCTGCTGTTCTCGGTGTTCGCCTCGGTGGTATTCGGAATCACCCAGCGCAACAACTTGCGCGAACAGGTGCGCTACGGCCTCTATTGCTTCGCCATGTTCATTGGTGGTGTGTTCGTGGCGGGCTGGCTGATGTGGCTGCTTAGAAGGTAGCTATCAGCTGTTGTTCTTGGTGCCACTCACGTTTGTCATCCCGAGCAAAGCGAGGGATCCAGGTGTTGCCCCGCAGCGGCAGTGCTGATGACGGCAAGAACCCAGATCCCTCGCTTCGCTCGGGATGACAAAAGCTCGAACGCTTCGGGAAGGCAATACCTATCCCTCCCACACAAACGCATCAAACACCCGGTTCGTGCCGAATCCCAGCCGCTCGTAAAGTTCGACCGCCCTGCGGTTCGCCTCGGTCACAGTGAGCGAGAGCATGGTGAAGTTTCGCTGGCGCAGATTGTCCGTCGTTGCCGCCAGCAGCGACTCGCCAATCCCGTGGACGCGAAATTCTGGCAGCACGCACACCTGGGTGACGTGACCCACATCATCGCGCACCCGCGAACACAGAATCAGCCCGATCATCGTGCGTGTAGGCCGGTGGAACGCAGCGAACGACGCGTCTCCGTCGAAAGTACCGCAACCGGGGAAACGCACGATGTTGTTCAGAAAGCGCAGCGAGCCGCTAAGATTGCGGTATTGGTCGTTGATATCGGAATCCACATGGCCGCGGTACGAAGACGTGATCACCGCCGCCGCCGTTTGATAGTCCTGCTCCGACCAGCGGCGAATCTCGATTTCCGGTGGCAAATGCCAGTTAGGCCGCAGAGCATCTCCCAGGGGGAGAAGCATGAAGAGCCGCCGGTGGCGCTGGAACCCCTGTTCCACGAACGGCCGCGAGACCGCCCCGCTGTCATGCAGCAGCAACTGCGCCTCCACGCGATGCACTCCCGGGGACTGCTGCAACGTCTCGATCACATGGGTGAGCAAACGTTCTTCCACACCCCGCGGATCGGGCAGCCTCCCGCCATCGGCCACGAACAAGTCGCCGATCACTCCCTTGCTGCTCTCATACACGAAAAATGCATAGCCGGAGATGTGCCCGCGTTCCACCGCGGCGTAGCCGGGCAGAATCTTGCCATCCACATAGCGCAGGATCATCGACGCTGAGCCGCTGTAGTCCCAGGAAAGCAGGCGCGCCCACTCTCCGATCTCCTCGTCCAGCAGAGGGCGCAGATCGGCGGACGAAAAATGCCTGAGATCGAGAATCTCCACCAGGGCTCCTGAGGCGCGGCGTGCGGAACAGCGCGTGCGGCCGAAAAATGGAGTGTAGTGCTTCCCCCAGCAGGCAGGCAAACTGCGGAACACAACGAGACAACAGGAGGGTTACTTCTTACACGCCACTGAGGGACAGCCGCCCCGGCTGTAAAACCCAACATGTCAAACCTCTCAACCCGAGGAGAAGCACGTCAAATGGAAAACACAAACTCCGTGCTCTCCGCGCTTTGAGATTTCGATCCCGCAAGTTCACTTGCCCGCGCCCGCCACCCAATAGTAATCGAGCCGCTGCGCTTCAAACGTTCCCAGATAAGACACTCGCCGTCCCTCCAACAGGCTCTTGACCTGCGTTTCTGTTCCCTGAGGTGCAACCAGGACATGCTCGCCCGCCGGAATCTCTCCCCGTTCGTAGCGTTCGATGGGCTGGTCGCGGTAGAACTGCAGGCCATATTCCGTCTCGCGCGAAGCCTGGAAGACGGCGGCCGGCAACGCTCCGTTCTCCATTTTCGCGATCTCCGCCGCCAGGGGGCGCGCGGAAAGTGTGTCGTTTAAAGCCGGTCCCCCGATGCGCAGCGCCGCGGCCACAGTCAGCACCACGGGCACAAGCGTCACGAAGCGCAGAGTCCGCAGGCCCGAGTGCGAGCGCAGCGTTACTGCGATTCCGGCCGCCAGCAGAGCCGCAAAACCGGTGGAAACGGCCGCAGCGTGCCCCCACGGCAAGCGGTGCTGCAGCACGATGTACTGAATCATCAGCGCAGGAATGATTGGAGCGGCCGCAGTAACGGCGTGCAAGACAATCAGTGCGAGGTTCGGAAGCTTGTCCGAAGCCACGCGCCGCCTCACGAACTCGCCCAGCAGAAGGGTGCCCGCGGGCAACGCCGGCAGAATGTACCCGGGTAGCTTGGACCGCGACAGGGAAAAGAAAATCACCGGGGCCAGAAGCCAGATCGCCAGGAAAACATCGAACCCATCCTGCGAGAGCAGCATCTCACGACCACGCGCCCACCACTGGCGGAAACATTCGACCATGGCGGCAGCTGCAAAGACGGTCCAGGGAAGTAGTCCCAGCAGAGTGACCGGCAGATAAAACCAGAACGGCTGCGGGTGGTGGTACAGGTTGGTTCCAAATCGCGCCAGATTGTGCTCAAGAATGAAGACGCGGAAGAAATCCGAATTCTTCACCTGCACCGCGACGTACCAGGGCAGAGCGACGGCGCAAAACGCGAGAATACCGGGCAGCCACAGCGTCCGCTGAATGACCGCCCAATCGCGCTTTGCCCAGGCGAACAAGGCAACGATCACCGCCGCCAGACAGGGCGCGACCGGCCCCTTCGCCAAGGCTGCCAGCGCGAGCATGACATAACACGCGGCAAGGTATGCTCGCCGGCCGCTTTCATGCCACGCATACCACGCCAGCAAAGCAAGCGTGAAAGTAGCCGCCAAGGGCATGTCGGTGGAGGCCGCGCGTCCGAACCCGATCACACCCGCCGCGGCGGCCGTCATCAGCGCCCCATCCAACTCGAAGCCTGGGCGAAACCGCCGCAAAAACCAATAGACGCCAATCACCATCAAGGTGGCGTCCAGCGCGGAAGGCAACCGGGCCACCCAATCCTTCACCCCGAAGATGCTGTAAGCCAGCATCGCCTGCCAGTAATAGAGCGCCGGCTTCTCCAGCCACGGCTTACCGCCGAGCGTAGGGGTGATCCAGTCACGGCGCGCAAGCATCTCCCGAGCCACCTGCGCATAGCGCGGCTCATCTGCGCCGATGAATCCGAAGGCTGCCAATCCGAAGAAGAAGAGAAATCCGCAGAAGCCGGCCAGCAGCAACCAGTCGGAAGAAAGCCGTGAGCGCTGGACCATAGGGAGTGAGGATTTTCGACTGTCGATTTTTGATTGCTGATTGAAAAACAAAATTGGGAGTGAAGGGGTTCAATTAAAAATCAACAATCAGCAATCAAAAATTCTTTAGTTCCGCCGCCACGCGCTCCACCGCTGCCCCCAGCGGCCCGTCCACCGAGCATCCGCTGGCGCACTCGTGGCCGCCGCCGCCGAACTTCTGGGCCACCGCCGCCACATCCACTTCACCCTTGCTGCGCAGGCTTACGCGAAAACGCCGGTCAGGCAATTCGCGGAAAAACATCGCGACCTGGACGTCCTGAATCGAAAGCGCATAATTTACCAGCCCCTCACAATCTTCTTCAATGGCGCCAAAACTTTCCATCTGTTCCTGCGTCACCGAAATCCACGCCAGGGGCCCTTCGCGGTGCAGGTCGGAAAGCGCGGCTCCCAGCAGCCGCATCTTCGCCGTAGAGTGCCCAAAGTAGATATTGCGCGCGCAGCGCGCCGGATCCGCCCCCGCCAGCACCAACTCCCGTGCCAGCGCGAAAGTGTGCTCACTGGTCCCTTCAAACATAAAGGAGCCCGTATCTGTCAGCACCGCGGTATAAAGACATGTAGCCACGTGCGGCGAGATCTTTACCCCCGCTTCGCGCGCCAACCGGTATACCAGTTCCGCCGTAGCCACAGCTTTGGGATCGATCCAGTTGACGTGCGCGAACGGTTGTCCGCTCAAGTGATGGTCAATGTTGATAAGGAACTGACTCTCCAGGCCCTGCAATCGCGTCCGCTGAATGCTGTCGCACTCCAGGATGATCGCTGCCTGGTAGTTCCCGTTGACGTGTTCCGCCTGCACCACGCCGTCAGCAAACGGCAGCGGACGGTAAATGCGCGGCACGCCGTCGCGCAAAACCACTTCCGCCTGCTTGCCCATCTCGCGCAGAATCTGGCAGCAGGCCAGCGCCGAACCGACCGCATCGCCGTCCGGACGCGCATGCGAGGTCAGCAGAAACCGGTCGCGCGCCGTGATCTGCTTAAGAATCTCCGCGAGCATTGCTGCCCAACTCCCCCAAAACTATCAGCCACCAACGCAAACCTACACGCTTTCCTTCCTCTTCCGCCCCCGCGACAGCAGCTCCTCCACCCGCGAGCGCAACTGGTCTGCCCGGTCCAACCGAAAAAACAACTCCGGAGGCCGCCGCAGATGCAGCCGCTCCGCCACCTCCCGCCGGACAAATCCGACTGCCGCCGTCAATCCCTCAATGCTGCGCCGCGCTTCCTCGTCGTCGCCCTCCACCGTCACTAGAACCTGCGCCGAACGGCCATCTTCCGCCAGGATCACTGCGCTCACGCTCGCCAATCCGATGCGGGGGTCGGCCAACTCTCCTTCGACGATGGTTTCAATCTCTTCGCGCAGGGCCTCACTCAAGCGCTCGCGGTGGTATTTTGCCCCACGCTTTTCCACACCAACTCCTGTCGGGTAAAACTAAGGAGCATATCAGAAAACAGACCGTCATTATCACGCCTTGAGGCGCCATTTTCTGACGAATCCAGGCGATGCAGGTAAGTACGGAGGTAACAATGTGATAGCGGCGGGCAGGCCGTGACTCCCAGATTACGTGGAGTCTACCGGCGCTACCCGGCGTTGCATTGGCTGTGCTAGCCTTCCCGAAACGCACGATCCGGTTCCGTCCAGCGCAGCTTTCGTGCGCGAGTTTCCATCGCCAGGAGTGCCATGACCGACCAATCCTCATCGACGATGCTGGCCGCGATTGCCGCCGGGCGCACGGATCTGGTGCTCGATTACCTGGACCATGGCCACGCCGCCACTTCCGCGGATGGCGATGGAGTCTCCCTGATTCAGTGGTGCGCCTACTATGGCGATGTAACCGCGATGAAAGTTCTGCTCACTCGCGGCGCATCTCTCGACAGCCTGGGTGAGAACCTCGGACTGATCGCCGCCTGCTTCCACGGCCACTGGCGCTTGTGCCAGTTCCTGCTGGAGCGCGGAGCCAACGTTGACCAAACCTTGCCCGATACCGGCGAGACGCCGCTCCATTCAGCTCTGTGCAATACCCACCGTCTC
>DATJXG010000225.1:0-8010 GCA_035500455.1 Terriglobales bacterium
CCGCATCGAAGTGGATTCCCCAAACGTTGAAATAGCCGTCTCTGCGAGAAAGAAAATATATGGTCTTGCCGTCTGGGGCCCATACCGGCTCATGATCCCAGTGGCTGCCATCGGTGATGCGGGTCCAAGGACCGCCGCCGGTCGGCATCACATAGAGCGCTGACTCTGGTGCAGTCGGTGAGTTTATCCGGGCGCCGAAGACGATCCACCGGCCATTGGGAGAGAAGCGAGCCTGCCAGAAATCATGTATCGAATCGGAGATAACTTTCCTGGCCGCACTTTCGGCGTGTGGCGCCGCCAAGAGCGGCAACCACCAGATTTCCTTATGTTGATCGGCAAGGGATATTCGGTCGTCTGCGGGGAGTTGCGATACGAGCAGCCCGGTCCCATCCGGGGTCCAGTCGCAGATGGTCCGAGCGATATTTTGTGCGGCACTGGTCAGAGGTTCTTCGGTACGATTTTCAGTGGACCAGGTGACCAGCTGTTCCTCTCCGCTGGAGAATGTCACCCGCGTATACGCAAGCTTCTTGCCGTCGGGAGACCATTGTGGATACCTGCGCTCGAAGTCGCCCGTTATGAATGGGGCTGCTTCGGCATCGTTCGATATCTGTTTTTTCCACAACTCAAAGTTGCCATGCCGCGACCCCACAAACGCCAGTTCTCCATGTCGCGAGAGAGTCGGCACGAAACTTCCCATCCCCGGGGAGGTCAACGGCCTGGGATCGCCGGTAAGTCTTCCCGAGGAGGCGTCAAAAGGGATGAGCCAGAGGCGCGCTGCAACCGGTTCTGTGGTGAAAACCAGGCGCCTTCCGTCCGGAGAAACAGCCGGTTCGACATCCCAGCCGGATCCGGTGGTTACGCGCTCGATCGCCAAACCACGCAAGGTTTGCGGATCGACAGTCAGCTTCCACAGGTTAACCGTCCCCCGGTACGCCCGTTCAAAGTAGATCGCTTTACCTGATGGCGCCCAATCGAAAGTAAAGTCCCCCGTCCATTCCGCCCTCGCATCGTCAAAGAGCTCACTGCGCAATTCTCTGTCAAGGGAAGGATCGATCTCGGACTTCACTGCGGGACCACCCTCGATTGGGACCGTCCAGAACACGGGTCCTGGGCCGATATCGTCGACGTACAACGTAATTCGCCCGTCCGGATGCCATGTAGCTGAACCTTCCCAAAGCTTGTGCTGAGAAAGGAAATCGGCCAATACTTCGCGAGGTGGACTTCCATCCAGTTTCACCACGTAAAGGCGGTCGTTGTACTCCAGGTCGGTCGTAAACCGGGTACGGAACAGGATGCGTGATCCGTCCGGCGACCAGCGTGGATGGAAGCCAAAGCCCGCAATCTTTCTTTCTGTCCCCTGGCCACTAACCGCGGGAATGACGAACAACCCCCCATCGCCATTTTCCGAACGATAGGCGATGTAGCGCCCGTCCGGAGACCAGTCCGGCTGCCAATTGTTCCCAGGGCTGTGGGTCACCTGGATAGGATCGCCCCCGCTGATGGCCTGGAGGTAAATATCGAACTTTCCTCCACGATCGGAACTGTAAGCGATAAAACGGCCGTCAGGAGACCACCTCGCTTCCCGTTGTACCCCGGTATCGAAAGTCAGCCTGGTCAGGGGAGGCTGTGCCGTCGAATCCATTTGCGGGCGGTGTTTTGTGAGAAGCAGCGTTAGGATTACCGCCAGGAGAAAAACTCCTGCAGTGATAACTAACAGGCGGCTCTTACGCCATCCCGCACGCCCTGCCCGGGCGTCCGAGTCCGACGGTGGCGGTGAAGCTTTGCTCTCTACTTGGCCGATGAAGCGATAGCCGCGCCGCGGGATGGTTTCGACATAGCGCGGGGTATCTGCCGAATCCGCGAGCACCTCCCGGATCTTATTGATGGCGGTATTGAGATTGTGATCTACATCGACGAAGGTATCCGGCCAGAGTTGCTTCTGAAGTTCTTCCCGGGTAACAAGCTTTCCCGGACTTGTTAGCAGGATGGTAAGAACTTGAAAGGGCTGCCCGCTCAGCTTCAGCTTCACGCCTGCCTTGCGCAGTTCGCCTGCCTGAAGATCGGCTTCGAAAATCCCGAACCGGATTACCGTAGGCGTTGACTCCACTTCAGCCACGGATGATGCACCTCGAAGTTGAGACAGTCTAGCATCGAATTGTCGTGTTGAGGGCTCGTCATCCTTCAAATGAGTGCTGCCAGTCTCTTTAAGGTCAATTACTTACACCCTGACTTTCTTTCGACTAGTCACTGACGCGAAATCTAGCTGCCATGCATGGAAGTAGGCAGCCCCGCTTGCTCAACTCTGCCTTTGTCCGCGAAGTGTCGCGGGAACGGGGGCAGGATGGGGCGCTTCCGCAACCTGAGAGTCTCCGGATATTGTGGCCGCGGGCAAAACAGGATCGTTTGGACGTTCCTTTGCCTGTCCCTGATTGTGGTCGCAGTGAAAGCCCTGCCGGCATCCGCCAGCGAAGAGCCGGCCTATCCGACCATCCTTGTACAGGTCTACAACTACTCCCACGCTTCAAGCATGGTCGTTAAAACTGCAGAAAAGCAGGCAGGGTACATTCTTGGCAGGGCTGGAGTTCGAGTGCTCTGGTCAGACTGCTCTGTGGCCTCCGTTAAGGCCATCCAGAATCCGTGTCGGAAGGACGCCGGGAAAATCCGTCTTGAGCTGCTTTCAACTGGTGCCGGCAACGGCTCTCGATGCAGCGTGTGGGGGGTCGCTGTTCACCCAGGGCTTGCCAGGGTCTATTACGAACCTGTCTACCGGCTTGCGGTGGAGTATGCCGTTGAATCCGGGCTCGGCAGAATTTTGGGAACTGTGATAGCGCACGAAATGGGCCATTTGCTGCTAGGCCCAAATGGCCATGATGGGATCGGGATCATGCAACCGTACTGGACTTTCGATCAGGTGCGCCGGGCCCTGATGGGCGTTCTACAGTTCACGCCTCAGCAATCGAAAACAATACGCGTCCGGCTACTTGGCGCATCCTCAGGCAAGACGTCCGAAGGCTGCTCGAAGGGTTCGGACGGATGCCACGAGCATTAACTCGGGGAGCCAGAGGAATCTATTCCGGGGCACAGGGAGGCGCATATAGCGCAAACCAGGAAGGCCCTGCAAACGGACTGTGGCTGGCAAAATCCGTCACAGGCGGCAAATAACCGCCTCGAATGTCGGCAGCCTCCTGCATCCACCGCGGATTGTACGGAACGCGCGTCCCAACCTCAGACCAGCGGCATTCCAAGTGCCCTGTCTCCGTTTGCCATGATGAACTCATCGCGGTGACCTCGCTTTCGGCGCCGATCAACACAATAATACCAAAGCCGGACGAATGAGAGCGAGCTATAGCTTCGCCCGCAGCAGGCTGATGACATCATCCGAAGTGATCACGCCGCTGAGTTTGCCTTTGTCGTCCACCACTGGAAGCGTGAGCAGGTTGTATTTGTCGAATAATTCAGCAAATTCCTTCTCGCTGGCATCCGGGCCGCAGGAAACCAGCGGCTCCTGGGTCAGGGAAAGCAACGGCGTAGTGCCATCCGACAACACCAGCTTCGCCAGCGGCACCGCTCCCGCCAGGGTGCCGTGGGAATCCACCAGGTAAATCGTGCTTACAGTCTCGACGCCGCCCTCGAAGCTGCGCAACGCCTCGATGGCGTCGTGCACATTGGCGTTCACCGGCAACGCCAGGAACAGCGTATTCATTCGCCCGGCGGCGGTGTTTTCCTTGAACTCCAGCAGCCCTGAGACTTCCTGCCGCTCTTCCGGTGCCATCTCCTGCAGGATCTCCTCGGTGCGCTCCTGCGTCAGGTCAGCCAGAAGGTCGGCCGCCGCATCCGGGTTCATCTCTTCGACGATTTCCGCCGCCCGCTCCGAATCCAGCGACTCCACAATGGCCTTCTGGACCTTGGGCTCAACCTCCTCGAGGGCCCCGGCTGCCACTTCCTGGTCGAGGGTCTCAAACACCGCTTCGCGCTCATCCGGCGCCAGCTCCTCCACGATATCCGCGATATCCGCGGGATGCAGCTTGGCCAGGCGATCGTGAGAAATTTTCAGTTTCACCCGCCGCGCCGGATCGGTCTCGATCAAATCCACGAACTCCCAGGGAATGTTGCGCGGCGGAATCTGCACCAGCAGGGTGCGCAGTGCCACGGCCGGCACCACGCCCTTCAGCAGCCTCCTCACAGCGCCCCGCACTCCCACGTCCACGGCGCTTACCCGCAGCGCGGGACGGTTGTTGCTGGTCTCGTGCTGCAGGTCCACGTCGTTCACGCGCACAACTTTGCGGCCGTGGACATCAATAATTTGCTGGTCGAGCAGGTCGCGCTCCAGCAGAAAGAGGCCCTCCGATCCCTCCACCGCCGCCCACCCCGAAGCCGGACTGGTAGCGTACACGCCGCCGTTGATCGAGCCGATGGCAGAAAACGGCAGGATGCGGTCGCCGGCCTTGGTCTTGACGATCAGCGTGGAAATGTGGGCCCGGTCTTCCTGGGGAGCCAGCGCCAGTTCGCGCACACGTCCGCACTGTTTTCCGCCAGTGTCAAACACCGCCGTGCCCAGCAATTCAGTTAGGGCAACCGTTTCCATCGCAATCTGAGAATACTCGGATGGCAGCAGGGAAATCCAGATGCAGCCGAGAGATTATCGCCTCTACGGCGCTTTGCTACAATTTCTTCATGGAGTCACAACTTCCGGCTTTTACCGACGTTCCCGCCGCCATCGAGGAGATCCGCGCCGGCCGCATGATCGTCATCGTCGATGACGAGGACCGCGAAAACGAAGGCGACCTCATGCTCGCGGCGGAAAACGTGACCCCCGAAGCCATCAACTTCATGGCCAGGTACGGACGCGGCCTCATCTGCCTCACTCTCACCGAAGAGCGCCTGGAGCACCTGCGCATCGCCCCTATGAGCGCGGAGAATACCTCCAACTACGGTACGGCCTTCTGCGAGGCCATCGACGCCCGTGACGGCGTGACCACCGGAATCTCCGCCTTCGACCGCGCCCGCACCATCAAAATCGCCATCGACCCCGCCACTCGGCCCTCCGATCTCGCCCGCCCCGGCCATGTCTTCCCCCTTCGCGCCCGCAAAGGCGGCGTGCTGGTCCGCGCCGGCCAGACGGAGGCCTCGGTCGACCTCGCCCGCATGGCCGGCATGGTTCCCGCCGGAATCATCTGCGAAATCATGCGCGATGACGGCTCCATGGCCCGCATTCCCGACCTCATCGAGTTCTGCCGGAACCACAGTCTGAAGATGCTGACGGTGGCCGAGCTGATCCGCTACCGCATGCAGCACGAGCGCTACGTGCACCGCGTGGGTGAAGCTCTCGTCGACACCCCGCACGGCGAATTCCGCCTGATCGCCTATGAGAGCGAAGTCGAGGGCGGGGAATCGCACGTGGCCCTGCTGCGGGGTGACGTGGAAAACGGTGAGGGGCCGGTGCTGGTGCGTATGCACGCACACTGCCTGATGGGAGACGTCTTCGGCTCCACCGGCTGCGACTGCCACGCCACCATCGAAGGCTCCATGCAGGCCATCGCCCGCGAAGGCCGCGGCGCGCTGATCTATCTGCACCAGACCTCCAAAGGATTTTCCGTAGAGCGCCTAGGGGACCGCGCTCTGCTCTCATTCCACCGCGATAAGCGTCTGCCCTCGCTCCCCGAGAGCGAGCGCAAGACGCAGCGCGAAATCGGCATTGGCGCCCAGATTCTTTCCGATCTCAACCTGCGGCGCATCCGCCTGCTCACCAATCACCCACGCAAGGTCGCCGCGCTGGAAGGTTTCGGCATTGAAATTGTCGAGCAGATTCCGGTAGCCCTGAAGAAGACTCCAGCCTAAGACTTCCTTCGTGGCTTCCCTTCGTGGCTTTCCCTTCCTGCGCCTTCGTGTCCTTAGTGGTTGCTTTCTGGCCGTTGGGACCTGAATGCTACAACGCGAGGCAATACGAAGGGAGCCAATCAGAAGGGTTTCCGCACTACCACTTCACTTTCATGAATGAAGAATTGCGCCGCGCATCCGATTGAGCCGCAAATCACCGGCAGCAGCCCAGCCACCTGCTTGCGCGTGATCAGTCCCAGCGTTCCGCACGCCGGGCATGACAGCACCGCCCAATAAGGGTCTTCCTTTTCTCCCACCTGGCCGGCGTTCTCCAGCACAAACACAGTACCGGGGATCATCTGTTCCGGAATCCACTCGCTCAGGATTTCCAGTTCTGCGACCATGGCGCCTCCTCACCGGGCTGAATCATCTACGAACTCTTCCTTTCCTTGTGCCCAGAGCGCAAAGCCTGGCGCTCCGATATGGGGCGTTTCTTGCCGCCGCGAATCTCCGCCCGCACCCGGCGAACCGCGTCGCTCAGGCAGATCGTCAGCATGGGCTGGCGCGAGTTCTTCAGAATGTCCACGATCTGTCGCGGCGAAGTTTCCAGGTAAAGCGTGTGCCCGTCGGTAAGCAGGTGGTAGTCCGATCCGCCGCTTACCGTCTCCGCCAGCCGCTTCCCGAACTCGCGTTGCAGAAATCTCACCACTTTGCGCATCCGCTGCAGTGAGAACCCGCGCCGCCGCAATTCACAGATCACCGCGACTTCCGCCAGGTCGCTTAAGGAATAGACCCGCCGGTGCCCCTCCCGCGCCGGAACCACAATGCCGCGCTCATCCCACCACTGCAGCTGGCGCGGACTGATCCCCGTGAGCCGAACCACCTGCCGGGATGTAAACCCCGTCTTCATAGCGAAAATGTTTCAAACGGCAAGAAGGGAAAATGTTTGAAACATTCTAGGCGTGAGTTGCTCACTGTCAACGAATGATTCGGAAGCGGAGGTTAACTAGAAGAGTTCTAGGTAGCGCTGGCGCCCACACCCACGCCGCGGAAAGAACGCACAGTGATCTAGTGCCCAAGCGTGCAGGCCATTGCGCCCCGGCGCCAGATTCGATACAACAATGCGAGTGGAAAGGCGGCTCCCCGTGCTGAAAATCTCCTGGATTCTCGTACTTCTATTGTCATCCGTGACTGCAAACGCGGCCCCACCCGAATGGACCGCGCGCCTGGCTGAAGCCATGCCCTTGCTCGGCCATCGCAACTGGATCCTGGTGGTTGATTCGGCTTACCCCCTGCAGACCTCTCCCGGAGTCCAAACCATCGAAACCAACGCGGCCCAGACCGAGGTCCTCAAAATCGTCCTTCACGCCATCAACCGCTCCATTCAGGTGCGCCCAACCATCTACATGGACGCCGAACTGCCTTTTGTGCCCGAATCCGATGCCCCCGGCGTCTCTGCCTACCGCGATGAGGTCGGCCCCCTGCTTCACAACTACCCGGTGCAATCCCTGCCGCACGAAAAAATCATCTCTACTATCGACGACGCGGGCAAGACCTTCCATGTACTGATACTGAAAACCAACATGACCATCCCTTACACCTCGGTTTTCATCCGCCTGGACTGCAAATACTGGAGCGCCGATCAGGAAAAGCGTCTTAGGGAAAAAATGAGTGACGCCTCCAGGTAGGGGATAAGGCGGTCCGCTGTCAGGCCCGTCCGCTTACAATTTAGGTTCAGCCGGAGCGGCCGTACCTGGTCCCGGCCGTACCTGGTCTCGATCAAGACTCTGGAGTATTGACAATGCGAGGATTTTTCTTCGGCCGTGGTGCTGCCCTTTGGGCGATGGCTTTGATGTTTGCGCCCGCTGTTCTCGCCCAGACTTCTCCCCAAACCCCGGACGTTCCAACAACCTACCAAACCCCGACCACAGCCTACGACTACGTGAAGCGCGAAGTCATGCTCCCCATGCGCGACGGAGTCCGCCTCTACACCGTCATCGTTATTCCCAAAGACGCAAAGAACGCTCCCATCGTCCTCGTTCGAACGCCCTACAACGCGGCAAAGCACGCCGAGCGCTATTTCTCGCCCCACATGCTGGCGGCTGTGCCGGAAGGCGATGAAGTCTTCGCGCGTGACGGCTACATACTCGCCTTCCAGGACGTCCGCGGCAAGTACGGTTCGGAAGGCGACTA
>DATJXG010000226.1:0-46430 GCA_035500455.1 Terriglobales bacterium
ACCAGAATGGTCGTGCCCAGGAATTAAGAGTGACACTTCCGGATCATTCAGGCCGCGATGCGGATTTCGTCCATACATGCCAGGCTGGCTGGTGGACTCTCTCACAATCAACTCGGGCTCAACCGAAACTTGCTGTGTGCCGCACACGCCTCCCTGCGAGATTCGCGCCAGCAGGTGCTGGGCGGCAATCTCCCCCATGCGGCGCAGTGGCTGCCGCACCGTGGTGAGCCGGGGGGTCATATAGGCCGCTCCCTGGATGTCGTCAAACCCGACCACCGACACATCTTCCGGCACACCCATGCCGGCATCACTGAAGGCCCGCATGGCGCCGATTGCCGAGATGTCATTGAATGCCACCAATGCCGTGAAAGGCCTGCCCGCGGCAAGCAATCTTTGGGCGTTCTCGTATCCTTCCTCGGGAACCGAGGGGCCGGGATGAGATGCGCCGCCCTGTAATTGCAGTGTCAGTTCAGGCCGAATCCTGATGCCCAGCTTCGAGGCCGCACGGCATACCCCTTTCCACCGGTAGGTGGTGTCCGCACTGCCCGGGTGCCCCTTGAAGAATGCGATCTCGGTGTGGCCGAGTTTGACAATGTGTTCCACTGCCAGGAATGCACCCTTCTCGTTGTCCACGCCGACATTGATTACGCCCTTTACCCTGCGATGGCCCGAGATGGAAACGGCGGGTATCGGCAAGGCATGCGCCAGCGGTGTATTCACCAGAATGATGCCTTCCACCGCACGGTCAATCAGCATCAGTGGGTATTGCCGGATCAGGTCCACGTGGCCACGATGGCTGGCGACAAAGTAGAAGTACCCTTCTTTAAATAGGAGGTCTTCAATTCCGCTCATGATGGCGGCGGCGTAGCCCTCGCTCAATTCCGGGAGCAGCACCCCAACCGTGAATCCTCGCTTCAGGCTCAAAGAACGGGCGAAGAAGTTGGCTCGGTAGTTCAGCTTTCGCGCCAATTTCAGAATGCGATCCTTGGTGCGCGCAGGAATCGCTTTCGCTGCCGGCGAATCATTGATCACCACCGAGACAGTGGCCGGAGAAAGCTTTAGTCGGTGGCTCAAAGAGCGCAGCGTCGTTGGCTTGCCGACCACGCGCCCATTTTTGCCTTGCGAGCCTCGCCGACTATGGCCCTGCATGCGGTGAAGGATAACATCAGAATTCACCCGGCATGAAGCGCTTTGGCGATTGCCGACAGGCGGCTGCCGATAGTCGGAGGAATCCAGAGCTGGGCCTCAGGGGCATTCGCCGCGGATCGGAATTCCCGAAAGGACTAGACCTTCCGGTTCCATCCCGGACCGAGCCGGGGCCCCCAGATTTTGTGATTGGAATCACAGAGGTAACCCCTCGAAATGGCACGGCTGTCCTCCGAAACCTCTATTTTTGGCCTACAAAACCGGTTGTGTAGCTTTTTTCTTGACAACCCACCATTAGTAGTTTTGTACTACCCAGCTAGATTGTGGGAGACGCCGGGCGTGGCAAAAGCTCCCAGCTGCAAACACACAAACCTCTTCTACCGATCGATTTGCGAGGAAAAAAGCCGGACATTCAGGAGGCTGTAATGAAAAGAATGGCGCTATGGACCCTGTCCTTCCTTGTGGTTTTCGGAAGCATAGCCTCTTTCGCACAAAGCACGAATGCGGGCGATATCCGCGGCAGCGTAACCGACCCCTCAGGCGCGCTGATCCCTGGAGTAACCGTTACCGTGACCAACGTCGCCACTGGCGTATCTAAGGTTTTCACCACCAACCAGTCGGGACTGTATGACACGGATTCGATCGTGACCGGGCAATACACCGTCTCTTTCACGATGGAGGGGTTTGAGAAACTGGTCCGCGGCCCGATTACTCTACAGGTCGGCTTCACGACGGTGAATGCCGAGTTGAAAGTAGGCGCGGCCACCCAGGAAGTGACGGTGACGGAAGATGTTCCCCTCCTGCAGACCGAAACCAGCGAGCAAAGCACCACGCTCGAAGCGAAGTCGATGGACCGGTTGCCCCAGGTCACTCAGGATTGGGAAAATTTCATGATCCTGCTGCCGGGAGCCACCGGCACGCCCAATGGATCGCAGGGGTCGTCCAATCCTGGCCAGGAAGTGGCGGTGAACGGCAACCTGCCGTATAGCAACATCCTGGCCGATGGCGCATCTACAACCCTCTCCCATAGCCAGAACGCGAACCCGGCCACTTTCGAGGACGTGGCGGAACTGCAGGTCAACACGTCCTCTTTCTCGGCGCAGTATGGCATCGGCGGAGTGATTTTCAACCAGGTCAGCAAAGGCGGCACCAACCAGTTCCATGGTACGGCTTACGACTTCTTCCAGAACGACGCCTTGACGGCATATCCCTACGGCTTCGGCCACACCAAAGACGAGCTTGGGCCTATTCCCTTCCTGCGCTACAACAACTTCGGCGGCGCCATCGGTGGCCCGATCTTGAAGAAGAAGATGTTTTTTTACTTCAACTACGACCAGATCGTGAACCACGGCAGCTACACGGCTACCAATAGCATTCCGACCGTGCCCATAATGGGCGGGGACTTTACAGGAATCAACACTCTCTACGATCCGACAACGCAGACCATCGCGTTCGACTCTGGCGGGAACCCGTATCCGGTGCGGAAGAGTTTTGCCAGCGAATATGGGAACGGAAATGTGATTCCTACGAATCTGCTCGACCCGGTTGCAACTGCGTTCCAACAGTTTTATCCCACGCCGACCAGCCACATTCCCAACGGACAGTTCATTCCGGGATCGATTGGGTCGGAGGGCGAAGTGCAAAACAACTTCTTCACCACCGTGCTCTCTCCCACGCCGGTGAGAAGATATTTCGGCCGCTTGGACTATGACATTACGCAGAGCAACCGGCTGACGATGTCTGACACGCAAAGCGACACCCCGGCCCTGTATGCCAGTCAGGTATCCGCATGTCCGGTTGGTTGCCAATCGGGCGATGTGGACAACAACAACGCGCAGATCACCGACGTGTGGAACATCAGTCCGCGCACCGTCAACGAAGCCAGAATCGGCTACACCTGGCAGGGCAATTTCTTCGCCGATCTCGCCCTGAACAAGGGCTACGCTGCTCAACTGGGCTGGCAATTCGCCAAGGCTGACGACTTTCCGGCGGTGAACTTCACCGGCTCGTATCCTTACGCCTGGATCGATCCGAGTTCCAACGCAATTTACAAGGAACACGTTTTCGATTTCTCCGACGTGGTGACCATGATCCGGGGCAAACACATTCTGCACTTCGGCGGAGAGCTGCTGATGTACCGGGACAATTCCACCGCGTGGGGCAATACGAACGCAGGCACCGTCGAGTTTTCCGGACAATACACCCAGCACTGGAGCGTTGACCCCAAGACCGGTCTGGCTTCTCCCGACGCCGGAACCGGCATGGAGTATGCGGACTTCCTCCTGGGCTATGCCAACAGTTGGAATGCCAGCGTTACTCCCGAGTACGGTGCCCGTTTGAAAAGCCCGCAGATGTTCGTTCAGGACGACTTCAAGGTGCGTCCCAACCTGACCCTCAACCTCGGATTGCGTTACCAGATCAACCATGGCTGGAACGAGGTTACCGGCAACATGGCCAGCTTTGATCCCGCGGTCACCAACCCTGCAACCGGCACGGCGGGTGCCACCTGGTTCGGAAGCACACATGCGAACGGCCGAACGGCTCTGGAAGCGAACGTCTACAACACGTTTTTGCCGCGCGTAGGATTTTCGTGGGCAGCCCGGCCTGACACTACGATTCGTGGCGGCTTCGGGCTCTATGCCTATAACTTGAGTCTCGATACGTATGGCGGCAGCAGCGAGGGTCCTGCCGTGGGCGCGTCCTTCGGTTCTTCCGGAAGCGTGAGCGACAATACCAACGGCATCACCCCGGTCGTGCTTCTGGGCGGAAACGGCAACGCGATCACTCCGGTTACCGGTGGAGATTCAGGGACGCCAGTGCCTTATACAGCAGCTTCCCAGGATCCAACCCGGTTCAACGGCCAGAACGTCGTCTATGTTCAGTACCACACCCCGATTCCCAAGATTTATCAATGGAACTTCTCCGTTCAGCATCAGGTGATGACCGATACCATGGTTGAACTTGCCTATGTGGGAAGCCATGGCTACAACCTAAACTTTCCCAGCGACCTGAATCAGGTCCCGGAAAGCCAGCTCTCGTCAAACGATTCCGCAAACCGGCCATACCCAATATTTGGAAATATCGTGGGCAGCACCAACAACGCTGTGTCCAACTACAACTCCTTCCAAGCGTCCGTTACCCGGCGCATGAGCAAAGGGTTGAGCCTCAGCTTCAACTACGTGTGGTCGCACTTCCTCGACGATCAGGATTCCTCCGGTTGGGGAAGCCGCGGTGGCCCGCAGGACTACCAGATCGCCAGCGACCCGAGCGCAAACTACAGCAACTCGAACTTTGACGTGCGCCACGCTTTCAAGGGCTATGCGGTCTATGAGCTGCCCTTCGGCAAAGGCAAGCGGTTCCTGACCGGCAGCACTGCTTTGGATGAGGTGGTAGGAGGCTGGCAGGTTTCCGGTACCGTTGTTCTCTCGACGGGAAATCCGTTTACTGTCTACGGAGATCAGAGTACCTTCGCCCTGGCAGGGACGCAGTTTCCAAACTGGAACCCCGGGGTCAGTTGGAGACCCTCTAACCAGACCATCGACAACTGGTTTAACCCCGCCGCGTTCATCGAGCCACCGAATGGAACCTTCGGCAACGTAAGAAGGAACAGCCTGTTTGGGCCGGGAATCAATACGTTCAATCTCTCTGCCGCCAAGACCTTCTCGATGCCATGGGAGGGAGTCAAGCTGGAGTTTCGCGCCGATGCGCAAAACGCGTTCAATCACCCCAGCTTCAGTCCTCCGGCCAGCACCAACCTGGGAGGCTCTTCTGGTCCAGGCACCCCCTATACGGGGTCGTACCCGATTACCTCGACAACCATCCAGGGACGCAACCTGCAGCTTGCGCTGCGGGTAAGCTTCTAAATCCGGGTTAACTCGACTGCGGGAAAAGAGACGGCGACTCATCGCCGTCTCTTTTTTGCGCGCAAATGCTTGACAGCCTCAGATTGGAGAGCCAGGGACGGCCGAGTTGCGGCAATCGCTCTACCGCAGAGACCGTGTTTGCGCGTGTGCTGCGCCACGCAGCGCCAAAGCCCCTATTCACCCCATATTCAACGGATTTTCATCATTTATTAACACTCAGCGGATAGCATTTGCCCTCTGTCCGCATTGCTTATTCGTCCAGGCGCCCCTTCGGGGCTCCGGAAAGGAGTGCATCTTGATGTCTCTATGGAGGAAAAATGAAGCAAGTCATGGCTTTGGCCTTGGCGCTTGCGTTCGCCACGGGTGCACTCGCGGCCCCGGCCCCGCAGACTGCGGGTACTACCTCGAAAAAGGGTGTGCCAAAGAAGAAGGCTCATAACACGGCCGCCGAGGAACTGGCTCGCCGTCTCGACCAGATGCAGCAGGCGATCGATTCGCAGCAGCAGCAGATCCAGCAACTGCGCCAGCAAGTGCAGACGCGCGACGCCGTTATTCAGCAGCTGCAACAGCAAAGCAGCCAAACCGAGCAGAAGGTGGATGCGGCCAGTTCGCAGACCACACAACAACAGGAGAACGTCGTCGCGGTTCGCCATGATGTGGATGACCTGAAGACCAACGCCACCAACACCGCGGTCGCCTTGCAGGAATCCCAGCAGAAACTCAATGGCCTGGCGGCGGTCGAGGGCAAGCTCTCCGACCTGGCCCACGGAAAAGTCAAGATCGGCGCCACCTTCTACGGCGACTACTCCTACTACACGGATACCGGCTTTGGGCCGCAGTTCCTCACCCAGATCAATCAGCCCGGGCCCGGAAACGGAGGATTCAATTCCTTCGACATCACGCGGACCTATATCAACCTGTTCTACACGCCGAATGACGACGTAACCCTGCGCCTCACTCCTAATATCTATCGCCAGGTGGACGTTTCTGCGGCACAGGCTTTCGGGAAGAATGCGGCCATCGGTTCCACGTCCAATGGGAACCTTGGGTTTCGCCTGAAGTACGCTTACCTTGATTTCAATAAGCTGTTCTCGGGAAGCGAAGCCCTCAAGAAGGACAAACTCACGGTCGGGCAAACCACGAATCCGCTGGTCGATTGGGAAGAGGGCCTCTATGGCTATCGCTATGTGAACCTCACGCCGTGGAACTACCTGAGCTTGAGTTCGACTTATACGGGCGTTACCCTGCACGGTCCGATCGAGCGCAATGGAAAGGAATACCTGGACTATCACATCGGGGTCTTCAACACCGCCAGTTTCCACGCGATCGAACAGAACGACAAGAAGCAGGCCATGGCGCGGTTGACCTGGTATCCCTTCGGAACGGTCGTAGATCGCACCGGGTTTGGGATCACCGGATTCTACGACTACGGTTACAACACCCACACGCCGGATACCAAGAGTACTCCGCTTTACCGCGTGGCTCTGCTGGCGCACTACCAGACGCATTCGAAAGCCTATGAGGTCGTCGGAGAATACGACCTGGGCCGGAACGCCTTTGGCACCGGCAACCTGTTCTCAGGTTCCGGACCGGCCGACGAATTCGGGCTGGGGCCGACCCCTTATGCCAACTTCGACGCTCTGGCCAAGGCGCTTCTTGGCGGGACCAGTACGCGGCAGCAAGGTTTCGATTTCTTCGGGCACGCCAGGCTCGGGCATTCGCCATTTTCGCTGTTCGGCATGTACCAGTACTTCCAGCCCAATACCAAAATCAGCGGCACCAATCCGCTGGATTTCGAGCGCGTGGTTGGCGGTCTGAGCTACAAGTACAACGACCACTTCGAATTCTCTGTGGACGACCAGAACCTGACCTACGCCCACAGCCAGTTCAATATGACGGCCGACCAGATCGCTACGTTCAGTTCTTCTCTGGCGGCGGCGAACCCCGGCGGCATTCCCAACGCCGTTCCCACGAGCACGAACGCCATCATGCTCAATCTGCTGTTCAACTACTAAGCCGGCACCCCTCGAAGGGGGCGAATGCCCCCTTCGAGGTTCCTTTGCTTACCGGGTGGCCAACAACCACCGTGCACATGTGATGCCGCCTCGGGCAACTTTTTCAGTCCGTTAGCGTCAAATATGGCATAATACCGACCGTTAGGCTCGCAAGGATGCACCACAAGAAAAGCCAGCTACGTTCGCAGTGTGCAGCGGTCTTTTCCGTTGCCGTGATCAGCCTGGCAAGCCTGAGTTTATGCATAGCTCTGGCAACACGCACGTTTCATAGCTCTACCTTTGGGTTCGTCAACGCCCAATCCACTGCTTCCCAGGGCATAAGACAACACCTGGACCGCGACGCGATCCAGTGGACGCCCTCGGTCGCGACCTTCAGCGTACTGGAAGCCCCCACCTTTTATCCCCGTCTGCGGCCAGCCGGGCCTCCTGTGGCCGCCACTCTCTTTCACAAGAGCCTGTATAACCGACCTCCTCCGCCTTCCTGCTGACGTTCTTCACCTCCACACCTAAGTTTTGCACTTGAACTCTGCCAGGTCTGCTATCGGGACCAGTCGGCTTTGTGCTACTGGCGCAAAGCCGAAGCCGAGTTCATAACCGGGCCGAGTCTCAGAGTTCGGGATTCTCGCGTTGAACCTTCTGACGCGGTTCCGGCCAATTCTCGGGCCGTCGTGCACGGAGGAAATCATGAAACGGAACTGGTTGTTCCTGGTCCTGGTACCCGGCGTTCTGCTGGTTTGCCTGTTCGCGAGTGCGAAACAGGACTCAAAGCAGGGATACCAGACTGCGAAGGTGGTCAGCGTGGAAAAGCACGAAACCTCCAGCAATAACGTGGGGGGCAATCCCAGCGATGCTCCCTTACAGGCCGAAGACTACTCGTACGACATCGGCATTCGACTGGAGTGCGACGTTTACGTAGGCCGCTACCAATCGGCGATTGACTACCTGCCCTCAGTTTTCGCCCCCAACCATGAGGTGGACGTGCGGCTGCAGAAGCACATCCTGTACGTCAGCCTGCCCTATGGTGATCGGGAAGTGAAGATGGGGATCGTAAGTCATCGCCGTTTGAAGGAAAAGGATTGCCCCGTCAGCAGTTAACGGCAGGGCGCCGGCTGCCGTGGAGGGCGTTGTCTGCATGAGCGCCGCTTCGAACCACGGCAGCCCGAACTCCCCGCCCCGGGCTCCCCGTGCCTGGGGCGGGGGATTCTGAGAGGACTCGATCGGAAGGTTGAACGGATGAATCAAACGCAAAAATATCTGGCTTGGGCAGGAATTGCCGTGGTTGTGATTGCTCTCGTGTATTTGAAGGCCGCAGAGAAGAACGCGAAAGCCGCGGCGCCGAAACTGGACTCGCTTCCGCCGGTAGCGGTGGTGCTGGCGAAGAGGGCTCCGCTGGTGAATTCGCTGACGCTCTCGGGAGCGTTCCGCCCATACCAGGTAGTGGACGTTCACGCCAAAGTGGCCGGCTACATTCATCAGATTTTTGTGGATGTCGGCGACAAGGTGAAAGAAGGCCAGGTGCTGGCCATTTTGGAAGTGCCCGAACTCACGGCACAGATTCTGGGGGCGGAAGCCACCATCAAGCGCAGCCAGGACGCCATTCGCCGCGCACAGAGTGAAGTCGAACGGGCGGAATCGTCGCACGAAGCCAACCACTTCGCCTACATCCGGCTCAAGCAAGCCTCCGCGGCACGGCCGGGGCTGATCGCTGAGCAGGAGTTGGAAGATGCCTTAGCCAAGGACAAGGAATCGGAAGCGCAAGTGGACAGCGCCAAGGCAGCCCTTTCCGAAGCGCAGAACGAACTTTCCGTGTCCGAAGCCAGCAACAAGCAACTGGCCGCCATGGAAGCCTACACCCATATCACAGCGCCGTTCGCGGGGGTGATCACCAAGCGCTATGCCGACACCGGAGCGCTCATTCAGGCGGGCACGTCATCGAGCACTCAAGCCATGCCGGTGGTGCAACTGGCCGAGTGGTCGCGGCTTCGCCTGGTGGTGCCGGTGCCGGAATCTGCCGTGCCGCAGATCCATCTCGGCTCCGCCGTGGCAGTTCAGGTGGGCGCTCTCCATCGTTCCTTTCAGGGAAAGGTGGCCCGCTTTGCCGATGACCTGGACCAGCAGACCAGAACTATGGACACAGAAATTGACGTGGAGAACAGGAATGGCACCCTGGTGGACGGAATGTATGCCGAAACCACCCTTACCTTAAGCCAAAGAAATAACGCTCTCACCGTGCCCGTCCAGGCGGTGCAGCGCGAGGGCAATGGCGCCAGCGTCCTGATGGTCACTCGCGACGGCCGGATTCAGCCCCGAGAGGTGAAGCTAGGCGAGGAAGGCAACGACCGGGTTGAAATTCTCTCCGGGCTGGCCGACGGAGACGAGGTTGTGGTGGGCAATCGAAGCCAATTTCAAGCAGGAGAAAAGGTGCAGCCCAAGATCATCGAGGCCAACAACGGAAGTGCGGGGGAAGGCTTCTAATGTCTGGCTTCGCCATCCGAAATCCATATTTCATCATTGTCTGCTGCCTGGTGATAGCGATCGTCGGTACGACGGTGCTGGTGCGCATGCCGGTGGATTTATTTCCGCCGATCAATATCCCAGTCGTGGTGGTTGCAACGTTCTATTCGGGAATGCCCCCGGAGCAGATCGAGACCGACATCACCGGACGCTTCGAACGCTTCTTTACCCTGGGAAGCAATATCGATCACATCGAATCGCGCTCGCTGCCGGGTGTAAGCCTGATCAAAATTTATTTTCAGCCAGGCACCGATGCCGACGCGGACCTGAGTGAAATCTCAAACCTGGCGATGGCAGACCTCAGGAAACTTCCACCCGGCACCCTGCCGCCGGTAGTGCTGAAATTCGACGCCTCCAGCCTGCCGGTTTGCTTGATTACTCTCAAAGGCCAGGGACTGAACGAAACCCAACTGCGCGACCTGGGCCAATACGACGTTCGCAACCAGGTAGCGAACGTGCCCGGGGCGTCGGTGCCGCAACCCTTTGGCGGGCGCTATCGCCAGATCATGGTGTACGTCGATCCCCTGAAGCTCGAGGCCCATGACCTGAGCGTGATGGACGTGGTGCGCACCGTCAACGACAGCAACCTTATCCTCCCTGCCGGCGACGTGAAGATCGGCCCCATCGACTACAACCTGTACACCAACAGCCAGCTTCCCACCACTTCGGAGATCGACCATCTTCCGCTAAAGACAGTAGGCAACGCTTCAGTGCTGGTGCAGGATGTCGGCCGCGCCCTGGACGCGCACGAAATCCAAACCAACGTAGTGCGGGTCGATGGGCAGCCCTCGGTTTATTTGCCCATCCTGAAACAGGGCGGCGACACCAACACCATCTCGGTGGTGAATGGAATCAAGAATGCCGTCGCCGATTTGACCGACGTTCCCAAACAGCTCATCGCCAAGGTTGTT
The DNA here is from genome assembly GCA_035500455.1 of Terriglobales bacterium. GTDB lineage: Bacteria > Acidobacteriota > Terriglobia > Terriglobales > Acidobacteriaceae > DATJXG01. Next base: position 10,450 of record DATJXG010000226.1, read on the forward strand.
TTCGATCAATCGATATTCGTGAAAAAGGCGATCGAGAACCTTCTGCATGAGGGCGCCATCGGCCTCGTGCTGACCGGATTGATGATCCTGCTTTTTCTGGGCAGCATGCGCGCCACGGCCGCCGTGTTCCTCTCGATTCCGCTGTCCGCTCTGGCGGCATTCCTGGCGATTAGCGCGATCGGCGGCACGGTAAACACGATGGTGCTGGGAGGGTTGGCGCTGGCGTTCTCCCGCCTGATCGACAACTCGGTGGTGGTTCTGGAGAACATCTTCCGTCACATGGAAATGGGAGAAACCCCGGAAGTGGCCGCGGAGAAGGGCGGGCAGGAGGTCGCGCTGCCTGTGCTGGCGGCTACGCTGACGACCGTCGTCGTCTTTTTCCCGGTCGTCTTCCTTTACGGCGTAAGCCGCTTTCTGTTCATTGCCCTGGCCACGGCAGTCGTGCTCTCGATGCTGGCCTCGTTTTTCGTGGCGATGACAGTAGTTCCGTTGTTCTGCGCCAAGCTGATCCGCTCGCCGCATCTGGTGAGCGAGCACGAAATCGATCAGTCTCACTTCGCAGCGATATTTACAGCTTTCAACCGGCTCTTCGAGCGCCTGCTGCGCTTCTACGACCGCACCGTGGGACGCTCGCTGATCAAGCCGGCGGCCACAACCGTTGGGCTGGTGGGCGTCGCTCTGCTCAGCTTCTGCCTATATCCCTTGCTCGGGGTCGCTTATTTCCCCCGCACGGACCCGGGGCAATTCGTCATCAACCTGAAAGAACCTTCAGGCACGCGCCTGGAGTTGACCGAACAGGATGTAGCGCGCGTGGAGAACGAGATTCGCCAGATTGTTCCGGCAAATGAGTTGGGCATGATCGTCTCCAACATCGGTGTGACCCCGGGCTTTGCGGCGATCTACACGCCAAATTCGGCTGAGCATACGGGATTTGTTCAGGTGAGTCTGCAGGAAGGCCACAAAGTAGGCAGCTACGAATATATGAACCGGGTGCGGCTGGCGTTGCGCGACAATCTGCCGCAACTCAGCACTTACTTTCAATCCGGAGGTCTGGTGGATTCGGTGCTGAACCTGGGCCTCCCGGCGCCGATCGATGTGCAAGTCAGCGGCATGAACCTGGACGCCGCTTACCGCACTGCCACCAGCATCGCCAACCGCATCCGGCGGCTCCCCGAAGTGAGCGATGTTCTGGTTCCCCAGGACATCGACTATCCGGCGCTAAGAATCAACATCGATCGCGAGCGCGCCAGTCTGGTGGGCCTGAGCCAGAAGGAAGTCGTGGATAACGTCATCACGGCGCTCACTTCCAATCAGATGATCGCTCCCAGTTACTGGGTGGACCCCAAGAGCGGCAACGACTACCTGCTGACCGTGCAATATCCGGAGAATGAGGTGCGCTCCCTGAGCGACTTGCGGCAGATTCCCATTCGCGCCGCCGACGGCCAGCGGACCACCCAGCTCGATTCTGTGGCCAGCATCAAGCCGATTGAGTCTCCGACCGAGGTGGACCATTACCAGCTTCGCCGCGTTATCGATCTCTACGTCGCGCCGAAAAACGAGGATCTGGGAAGGCTCAGCAGCGCAATCGACAAGATCGTCTCGCAGACGAAAACCCCTGAAGGAGTTCGCATCACCCTGCGCGGCTCAGTGGAGGGCATGCACTCTTCCTTCAAGAGCTTTGGCATCGGGCTTCTGCTTTCGGTGGCGCTGGTCTATCTGATCCTGGTGGCTCAGTTCGCATCGTTTCTCGATCCATTCATCATTCTCTTCGCGATTCCGCCCGGGTTGGCCGGTGTGCTGTACATGCTGCTGCTCACCGGGACCACCCTCAACATCATGTCGTTGATGGGCCTGGTCATGATGGTGGGAATTGTGGTGTCGAACAGCATCCTCATCGTGGAGTTTGCCCGGAGCCTGTGGCGACAGGGAACGCCGCTGCACGAGGCGGTGGCCGTGGCTAGCCGCATTCGCTTGCGCCCGGTGCTGATGACTTCCCTGGCAACCATCATTGGTTTGATACCGATGGCCTTGAAGCTTGGGACGGGCGCGGAAGCCTATGCGCCGCTGGCGCGAGCCATCATTGGCGGACTGATTGTCTCGGTGGTGGTCACCGTCTATCTGGTTCCGGCAGCCTACCTGTGGGCGCACCGCAGAGAGGCGGGCGGCGAGGAGCAAGCGGCATGAAATGGTTCTGCCTGATCCTCATCGCTTCCAGCGTGTTGCCCTGTTGGGCGCAATCGACCCTCATCCTGCAGAATCCATCCGACGCTCCTGTGGGTTCGTTTGGTCCCTCGGAAGACGAGCAAACCCCGTCCGCGCCTGCGCCTCAAGCCCAGGCAACTCCGTCGCCGACGCAGCCGCCGCCGGCACTCCGCATTACCGTGAAGGATGCGGAAGCGCTTGCCCTCAAAAACAATCCGGCGATCTCGGTGGCACGGCTGAGCGCCCTTGCGGTGCACCAGGTAACCCGCGAGGTCCGGTCAAATCTGTGGCCATCTGCTTACGCCAACCTTACCGGGGTTGACGCGCAGGAGAACAGCCGGATCAGCGCGGGGGCGCTGAACAATCCCATCATCTACGAGCGGGCCGCGGCTGGCGCAACTGTCAGCCAACTGATTACCGACTTCGGCCACACCACCAACCTGGTCGCCAGCGCCCGCCTGCACGAGAAAGCTGAGGATCAGAACGCTCTCGCCACCAAGGAGGAGATCCTGCTGGCTGTGGACCAGGCCTTCTATGAAGCGCTGCAAAGCGCGGCCGTTTTGAAAGTGGCAGACCAGACGGTGGCTTCCCGCCAGATGCTTAGCGATCAGGTGCAGGCTTTGACCAACAGCAAGCTGAAGTCGGCGCTGGACCTGAGCTTCGCCAACGTAAACCTGGCGCAGGCCAAACTGCTGCAACTGGACGCGCAGAATAACAACAAAGCCGCCATGGCCAGCCTTTCCGCCATTCTGGGCTTTAACACCCTGCAGAATTTTGAGTTGCTGGAAGACACCAGCCCCTTTACCCAGCCCCCGCCCTCGGCCGACGAACTCATTGCTGAAGCCTTCAGCCAGCGCCCGGAGATTCTGGCGCTGGAGTTTGAATCGGAATCCGCCGCCAAGCTGCACAACGCCGAGCGCGACGCTCTTCTGCCGACTATCAGCGCTTTGGGAGCCATCGGCGAAGCGCCGGTGCGCAACGATCACTTGTCCAGTTGGTATGGCGCGGTGGGCGTGAACGTCCGCATTCCGGTTTTCAACGGCTTTCTGTACACGGCAAGGACGCATGAGGCGGATTTGCGGGCCCAAGCCGCAAATGAGCGGCTCGTCGATCTGCGCAACCGGATTTCTCGCGATGTCCGCACCAGTTGGTTGAACGCGAACACCAACTATGAGCGCGTCAGCGTAAGCCAACAGCTTCTCGACCAGGCGAACCAGGCTCTGAACTTGGCTTCCACTCGCTACCGGCTTGGCCTCAGCTCAATCGTGGAGCTGAGCCAGGCACAACTTCAACAGACGCAGGCGGAAATTGGGAGCGTGACGGCCGGCTACGACTACCGGCTGGCCCTTTCCATACTGCGTTATCAAACGACAGGACTGTGAACCGTACCACAAGGAGGTACAAAAAGTATGCAAGCACAACGAAATGAGGGGACTCTGTTCGAACTGCTCGGCCGCACCATCAAAGACCTGCAGAAAATAGAAGACGATCCCGCAACACTGAATTTCATAGCTCGCCGGCTGGGCAACATCGTGAAACACATGAAGGACCTCCGCGACGACCTGCAGCCGAGAGGAAATCGGCACAACCCTTTGCCCGGCAACGGTACAGAGGACAGGTCCCCGCAACGGATTGAGGCTTTTCGCTAGACTGGAGTTGCCCGGCCCACAATAAGATTACGGATCAGCGGCGCTGAGTACCACGGCACAGCGGCGAATGCCCGTCATTGTGGAGCCAGGGTTACGTACCTGCGCGTATAGCGTGACGGATCAAGCATGGCCAATTGATTCGGCGGCAGGTCAGGCTTGTCTAATGACTCGTTACCGGCACGGTCAAGTTGGTTAAGTTCCATCCGCGCACTTCAATTTGTGCCGCTCCTGCCGCGACGGCGGAAGGGTATTGGATATCGATGACCCGCGTCTCCCCGGGGAGCAACGAAACGTAGTTGTCGCTGAAGTAAGCGGGGAGAATTCGCGCGCCGTCTGCGGGCTTTTGCAGCGTAAGCTTGATCGCCAATGCCGCGGATGGCCCGACATTTTCCAATTGCACCCGAACTTTTTCCTCGTCACCGCTGCGGATTGAGGTCGCCGACGCTTTCAGTGACGCGGGAGGCAGCTTGTCCAGTTCCCGATAGGACGGCCCGTCCGCTCCCAACCAATAGAAGTTGTCCGCGAGGACCTTGCCGCCGGCATCGCTCAAAGTCAGCTTCACAAAAACAATGCCCGAGGAAAAGTAAGGAGCAAGCTCCAGTTTTGGGCCGCTCGTCAATGCGTCGGCGGGGGCTTCCAATTTCTGCGTATTTTCGGCGAGAAGCTTGTTATCCAGCGAATACACTTTGATGCCGAGTGAGACATCCTGCAGCAGTGCAACCGTGGTATTGACGACATCCACTTCGTAATTCGTAAGATCCAGCTGCACGTGGACCGGTTCGCAGGCTTTCTTAACGCCGTAGAAGGAGGCCTGGGTGTCGTAATCGGAACTGAGAATCTGCCAGCTCGTGCTCGGCCAGGCGGGCTGCGTCATCCACAGCATACGGCCGCTGTTGGGCATCCATAGGTGAGCGTTGAAGCCTTCGAAGATGGCGCGGTGCTCCACGTAGTTGAGCATCTGCGCTTTGCGCTCGAAATCCTCCAGGCCGGTTGCCGCGCCGAATTCAGTTTCCACTTCTTCCATGAATGGCGCGACCTCTCCATTTCCTGACTGGTGCCAGTCGTGGTAGGCCCAATCGTCGCTGATGGGCCACTGGTCGGCCTTGGGAATCCAGGCGCGGAACGATTCCAGAGTCGGCATCGAAGGGATCCCCAACTCGACGGAGAATCCGTGGTTGATCTTGTAGTAAGTAGCGGGCGGCTCGTATTTATAGGGCCCGCTGTTACGCAAGTTCACGCGATTCGAGCTGGGAGAGTAATAACGGGTTCCATCCAGGGTGCGAGTTAACTCGGCCAAGCCATGGTTCACGACGGGCTGAGGAACACCTTCGTTGCGGCCGCACCACATCACGATGGACGGGTGATTGCGAAAGCGCAGGATAGTATCGCGGGCGTTTGCCAGGAACAGCGCGGGATCTTCGATCTCCAGGTTATAGTCCTGGGTTGATTCCCAGAAATCGTTCCACACCAGCAGGCCGTACTTATCGGCGAGATCGTAGAAGACCTCTTCTGTGCTTTGCCCCACCCAGTTGCGGATGATGTTCAGATTGGCGTCGCGGTGCAGGCGGAAGTAAGGCTCCAGGCGTTCGCGGGAGACACGCTTGCGGGCATCGTCCATGCCCCAGTTGCCGCCCCGGCAGGCGATCTTCACCCCGTTCACTTTAATGACCAGGTCGCTGGAGTCTTGCCATCCGGTAGCCTTCTCTACCGCCGGGGAAGATTCGGCACTGGCAGCGAGCGAAGCCACCCAACCGTGGGGAATTTGCCGCATGCCGTCGTGGCTCACGTCAACCAGCGGCCGACCGATTTCTCTGGCCACTGTAGGCGAAATCTCCACTCGCCGCAGATGGCCGGTGGAGTCGTACAGGCTTAGCTCATAAGTAATCTCGCGAATGCCGAAAGTGAGTTCCTTGGCGTCGGACGTGCCTTCCGCCGCACTAAACGCCAGTTTCAGCCGGTATAGCTCGGGGCTGCCATAGCCGTTCGGCCACCACAGGCGGGGATGTTGCACGGTCAGCTGGGCAAATTCCAGCGGCGTCAGCTTGAAGGTGGTTTCGCCTCCAGGCGGAACGGTTACCTGCTTGGTGACCTTCGTCTGGTCGAAAGACGCAGTGATGGTGCCCGAGACCGGCGCGCCGGAGGAATTATTCAGCGGGACATCGATCTCCACATCTGCCCGGCTGGTATCGGGAAGGGGCAGAGTCGTGACAACTTGCGGATCGCCGATGCTCACCGCCCCGGAGGCGGAGAGTACGACGTCTTGCCAGAGTCCGGTATCGCGGTCGCGGATTCCTGGAACCCAGTCCCATCCCTCGGTGGCGACGAAGGTCGGGCCGTCCAGAACCATGATGCCTCCGTTCTCTCCCGGACCGCCCTTGATGGATTGCTCTTGGGGAATGCCGGGATGCGGCGGGGGCGAGATGCGCACCGCCAAAGCGTTCTCGTGTCCTGGCTTCAGCAGAGCAGTGACATCGAATTTGCCGCGAATAAACGCTCCCTTGATTTCGCCCAAACGTGAGCCATTGAGCCAGACCTCAGCCGCGTAGTTAATGCCATTGAAGGTAAGAGTGAAGTGCCGGCCCTTGGCAGAGTCCGGCGGGCGAAATTCGGCGCGGTACCAGTAGTCCTGTTTGTTCAGGCTTTCGGGGATCGCGAGGTTGTTCAGGCCGTAATCGGGATCGGGGTAAAGGCCGCGATCGACCATGGTGGTAAGCACCGTGCCGGGAACGGTGGCCGGCCACCAATCTTTAGTATCGAATCCGTCCTCGGAGATCGTGGCGCCTCCGGCGTTCGCCTTCGGCGCCGGCGTGAGCTTCCAGCCGCCTTCAAGCGCCCACTCGTTCTCACCGCGGGCCTGCAGCGCTGTGCGAGCGGGAGGAAGTGGCTGCGCGACCGGCTTGGAAAAGGGTGCGGCGCTGTGCGGCCATTGAGACGGATCCTGCGGCGCGCGATATCCGGCTTGGGCTCGAGTCTGAACCGGCCAGGGTTTCGAGGCTTCCTCGAATTCCACCAACGAGAAATCCGGATGATGGGCATTCAGTTCCTGAACCTCAGCAGCTGTTAATGCCGTCCGCAGCAGGGTGAAAGATGCGATCTTGCCGCCAAAATGTTTCGCGTCCGGCCATGGAGAATCTTCGGGCGCCATTTGGATGAGCGGACCTACTCGTCCCAGCACGGGTTTGCCGGCGGCAATTTCGGTGCCTTCGCTGAAGAGATGCACGCGATCGCCATCGAACGTCGCTGCTGCAAAATGCCAGCCGGCGCCGTGCCACCCCGCCGGCGCTGAAAAGCTGTTGTCTTTGCCCAGCCAAAGGATCAGATTGCCCTCGCGAATTCCGAGATAGCGGGAGTATTCGTCAAGAGGATTGCCCACTCCGGCCAGGAGCGCCGGCCCCAGAGGCTCTTCGGTCTGAAACCAGAAATAAACAGACCAGGGAGAACTCGCCTGGAGTATTGGATCGGCCGCCCCGAGAGGTTTGCTCAGGCCGTTGCCGCCGAAGCGGAAGACTCCGTTATAGGGACCGAAGGAAGCGGGCTCGGAAGAAGTTTGGGCGCCCGCGCTCGCGGAACATCCTATTGCGACGATGAGGACACAGAAAACAATTTTGATCCGATGCATCTCTTTCCAACCGATTCGCATAGCACAGCAAACCCGCCGGTGATCTATGCCGGCGCGAACAGCACAGCATCAATCGTTTGTCGCTCGAATTCTACAGCCGGCCTCGGAACGCATGGCTGGTTGTTTGCCAGAAAGAAATGGTGCGGCTGAATCCAAATTGATCCTGCCTGGATCGCGCCTTTCATCCCAGAGCGACGGCGGACCCGAGCCTCCGCAGAATTACCAGCCTGAATGGTAACGATACCATTAATGCGCTACGATGCCCACGAGAAAGTGGCGCGGTTGAGGAGCCAGGGCGGAGTCTTGTCGCGGCGCTGAGCATTGTCACATTCATTCCCTGCATCAGCGGTTCTACTCGAAGTCCCCATCGATCCGGTTCAATCACTTCGGTATGCCATCGTCATATGAGGAAAGGTTTGCAGCTTTCTTCCGGTGATCGCCATCAGGGCGCCGGCAATCGACCAGCGCGCGAACGCGCGGCCACTGAGCGATTTTCCTAAAGACTCCGCCCCGCCCAGCAGTCCGGGAAGGCGCTTGACCGGGCGGAACCCTGCTCGTATCGCCAGCCTGTCCAGGGTGGAAGGCACAAAGTGGTTTATGTGCTCACCCAGGTCGAGCACCGGCCACCAGTGAAACAGTGTGCCGCGAATAGAAGCAATCGTGTTGTTGGGAACGTCAACGACCAAAAGGCCGCCGGGTTTCAAGACGCGCTTCAACTGACCGAGCAGGCGAAAGGGATTGTTTACGTGCTCCAGCACATTCATGAGCGTGATGACGTCGGCCCAGCCCGCCCATTGCGCTTCCGCATCGTCCGGAAACGCTACCAGGCAGCCCACGCTGCGCTCGGTTTCGTTGCGCTCGCGTGGATCGATGCTGATACCGCGAACCGTGAAGCGCGGCTCTACGCCGCAATGGTAGCCATCCATCGACTGCGCTGCCAGCAGAAACAGGCCGCCCGCGCAGCCCACATCGATAAAGTTCACATTCCCGCGCGGAAACTGCCGGTTCACGAATTTCAGGACCGAGTCATACAGACGCACTGACTTGATCTGGTTTGCCAAACCGTAGTGCGCGGGAGAGAGTGTCGAGGTTGTGTCCGTGCGTTCGGAAGCAAGCCTGTCATAGTGCAGAATCTTGGCCTCAACAGTCTGCACCGCGCGGGTATAAAGCATGCGGCATTTGTTGCAGCGGACGAGAGAATAGCCGTTCTCCTCCGATAGGGGCCCGCTGAATGATGGACTGGCGCAGGCCGGACAACTGCGCTCCTCTAACGAACGCGCCGGGGAAACTGCATGAGCTACCTGGGGATTGGACGGCATGCGTCTCCTCTCGCTCCATGATCTCAGAATAAACAATTCTGCGCGGGTCAGTACTCAAACCCAGGACTGAAGCCGAGACTCCTTCAGCTGGCGGGCCGCACAACCGGTTTCGCGAACCGCGGACGCGGGTGTGCGCACGGTGCGTCCCGAGTCTCTCCTTAAAGTTGGGCGTGGGCAATCTGTTCGAGGTCCCGGCCTAGGATCGGCCGGGGCACATCGAGAGCCCCGCCGCGGAAGAGTCGGGGGAGTTGATCTTCCAGCGCCGTAAAACGCCTACTGCGTCAACTCCGCAATCTGCACGTGGTAAGGCTGCAGTAAGCCCCCGGTGGCGTGATCGACCGCGGCTACCGCGATCTGATAGGTAATCTGCGCCTGCAGCAGGCTCGATTCGGCTTGCGCCAGCCGGGTCTGCGCGTCCAGCACAAAGAAAATCGTCTCGGCCCCAAGTTCATATTTGCGCTGTTCCGCAGTCAGGGCTTTCTGCGCCAGGTCGAGCGCCGTCTTGCCGGCGGCCAGGGTGAGTTTGGCCTGCTCGAGCTGGTGAATGCTGTTGCTCACATCGAGCATCACCTGCTCCTGAATTTGCTCCCCCGAATACAAATCACGATGGCGCGCCACCAGCGCATTTCCCAATTCCGCTTGGGCCCCGCGATTTCTGATCGGCAGGTTCAGGGTGAGTGTCGCGCCGTAGCCCGGATACCCGAACCCAAATAGCTGATTGAAGGACGACCCCAGCCCCCCGGGCGAAATCAGCTGGCCCGTGGTGAGGCTGAACTCATCGCCGCCGATGCCACTGCTTTGATAAAAGCCGGTCAGCGACAAGTCGGGCTTCATGTGATTGTGCGCCAGGCGAATGCCGGTATCATCGTTATCCAGCGCATAGCGCGCCACCGCAAACTCCGGCCGCTGTTTCATCGCCTCCTGCAGCGCGCTGGCTGCATCGATGTTTCGTAGTTCTCCCTCGGGCTCGGGCTTCTCGGTCAACTCCAGATCGAGCGCACGGAAGTAGGGGTCCTGGTCCGCACCGATGGTCAGGCGCAGCCTGTCCTCCGCCTGCTTCACGGCATATTCCCCCTGAATCATCTGCACCCGCCGCGATGCGACTTCGGACTCCGAGCGGTAAATATCCAATGGCGGCAACGCTCCCAGTTCCAGGGCGCGCTTGTCACGCTGATAACTCACGTCGGCGGCCTCGAGCGATTTCCGCTCTACTTCCAAATCGCCGCCCGCCTGCACCACGGCCCAATACTGAGTAACAACCTGCAGAATGGCGTCGCTCACCTGGGCCTCGAAGGCTGATCGCGACTGCTGCAATGCCCGCCGTGCAATCACCAGAGGTGCGCGATTGGCAAACCGCCACCCGTTGCGCAGCAGCGGTTGCGTAAATCTAAAGTTCAATGTCGAACTGAAATAAGGATTGAAGAAATAGAACTCGCTGTTGGTGGAACTTTTGCTGCTGCCCAGTCCCACCACAATGTTGGTGCCGGTCTGGAAGGTCTGGTTGTAGTTGATCTGCGCGCTCTGCGTCAGGGAGTTCAGGGTGCTGTTACTGGAGGTTCCCACGCCCTGCAGTTGGTTGGTCCCGCTGAAGGAATAGCGGTTGATGTCCAGAATGGTTTGCAGTTGTGGATCAAACGGCTGGTAGGTGCGCAGCAGCGCGAACTTCCCGGCCTCGACGTCGGACTCCTGCACCCGCACCGCGCTGTTGTTCTCGAGGGTCAGCACTACAGCGTCACGCAAGCTGAGGCGCAGCTTGCCGTCGGCGACGTAGTCGCGCAGATGTTGCGGGCCGGACGCCTTATCCGCGGCGACTTGCTGAGTCAGCAGCCCACGGTAGCTTTCGCGATTCTGGGCTGCCGTCTCAAGAGTTCCAAGCGATAGAAAGAAGATGCAGGCCGCAACCAGCCACAGTTTCATTTTTTATCCTCCAGGTTGATTTTGCCGCCCAGGTTAAAACCGATTCGCCGCAGTCCGGTGCTTATTCGTAACGAATCGCTTCCACCGGATCCAGGCGCGCCGCCTTGACTGCGGGATAGATACCGAACACCAGCCCCACCGTGATCGACACCAGGAATGCCAGAAAAATAGAGGCTGCCGTCACAATGGTCGACCACCCCGCCAGCCACGCGATCAGCCGCGACATCGCGAAGCCAAACACGATTCCGAAGGTCCCGCCAACGAAGGAGATCATCACCGCTTCCACCACAAACTGCCGCACCACATCGGACTGTCGCGCCCCCACCGCCCGCCGCAACCCGATCTCCCGCGTGCGTTCGAGAATGCTGGCCAGCATGATGTTCATGATTCCAATGCCGCCCACCAGCAGCGAAATCGACGCGATCGCCACCATCACAGCGTTGAACAACCGCTCCGTGCGCCTTTGCTCCGCCAGCAATTCGGCCGGCACAATCACGCTATAGTCGTTTGCCCCGTGATGAGAAGATTCCAGCACGGCGCGCACCACCTGCGAGGCTTCCGACATGTCCGTCTTGGCCTGCAGGTTCAGGTAGATTCCGTCGATGTCATCCCTCACATCGCTGTATGTATTTTCCAGGCGCAGCACCACAGCATTCAGCGGAGCGTAGATGACATTATTGAGGTCCTGCGAGGGCAATCCGGCGATTTCAGTCTGTGCGCTGAGTTGCGGGCCGGCAACTCCGATTACCCGAAACCACTGCTCGTCCACCTTCACGTATTGGTCAATCGGGTCAGCTGCTCCGAACAGGTTCGAGCGCGCCCCGGCGCCCAGCACACACACCGGGTCCGCGCGGCTCTCTTCGGCAGCATCAAAAAACCGGCCTTCCAAAAGGTGGAGGCCCGAAATGTCCTTATATACAGGCTTCACGCCATAAACCATCGGGACATCCTGCTGCGCTTTCGGAGTGGTCTTGGTAGGAGTGAATCGCTTGCGAGGAGTAGAGGCGACAATCCCGCCCACGTCATCGCCGATCACGCGGTAGTCCTGCAGAGTAAGCCCGGGGGAAATCCGCCGGACTTTCTGATGCGCCTGCCATTCCGTGGTCTCCTTGGCCTCGACGATCAGGTTGCGCACGCCCATCTGCTCGATGAGCGCCATCACCTTCTGCCGCGCCCCCGCCCCGATCGAAAGCATGGAGACCACTGCGGCAACTCCGAAAATCATCCCCAGCATGGTCAGCAGAGAGCGCAGCCGGTGCAGGAGAAGATTCTGGAAACCAAGTTGCAGGTCCGGAAGCCATTGCTGGAATCCGTACGCTCTGCGCCGGTCGCCGGCCGCCGCCAGGACGCTCATCAGCGCGTCACCTCGCCACCCTCCGGCGTCAAGCCCGAGGCAGCCTTCCTGGGCGCAGTGGGATCGAGCAGCGCGACCTGATCGTCAACTTTCAACCCCTGAATGGCCGCCCGGCTCTCGTTCTCGCACTGGATTTTGATTTCGCGCTGTTCGAAGCCTTTGCCGTTCCTCAAGTACACAACGCGTTTGCCGTCTTTCATGAATAGCGCCTGCCGCGGCACATACAGCGCGTCTTTCCTCTTATCCCCCACGATCACGATTTGCGCCGTCAGGCCGGGACGCAAACGCTGGTCCTTATCGGTAAGCTCGACCGTAATATCGAATTTTCCACCGTTGCCAACTTCCCAGAACTGCCGGGTTGACATGCCCCCCACGGCTTTCACCATGCCGTGGAAGATTCGTCCCGCAAGCGCGTCGAACTCTACCTCGGCCGGTTGGCCAACTTTGACGTTGTCGCGGTCCTGCTCGCCGATTTTGGACGTCAACTCCATCACGCTGGAGTCAATAATCTGCGCGATGGAGCTTCCCGGCTGCACCTGGTCCCCGGCCCGGTAGTCGGGCATCGCCATGCCGGTCCACATGATGCCACCCATTGTGTTCGTATTTCTTTCGATCGACACCAGCCCGTCCATGGGCGCGGTGACGTGCATCTTCTCGATATTCTGCTGCGCCTGGTCCATGGCCAGCCTGGCTTTGTTCTTCTTCTCCAGCGCCAGCGCAATCGTGGCCTGCCCCGACGCGGTGTGTGACTCGATATCCTGCTGCAGCTTCGCCAACGAAGCCTTCGCCTGCTCCAGCGCAAGCTCATTCTTCTTGCCGTCGATCACACTTACCAGTTCGTTCTTCTGCACCTCCAACTCCGCCTGCCTCAGCGCGAAACGGGCTTTCAGCAGGTCCACTTTGTCCTGCGCCGCCTGCACCGCGGCATCCGCCTTGGCTTTTACGATTTCCTGCTCCGCCTGCAGCAGTTCGGACCGGCTCTGTTCGAGTTTGTAAAGTTGTTCGGCCGGATCAAACTCGAACACGATGTCGCCCTTTTTGACCGGAGCTCCCGCATGCAGCAAGCGGGTAATCTGCAGGGCCCCGCCTGCGACCGGAGGCGCGGTAAGCACCATGGCCTGGGTCGCCTTCAATTCACCCGTAGCATAAACCCTGATGTCCAGCTCCCCGCGCTGCACCGGGGCCAGCGGAACCTCGCCGTCGCTGGCGTTCGCACTCCGAGTCGTAGTCGCCAGAACCGCAGCCACGGCCGCGAACACAATTACCGCCACTCCCCACGCAATCGCGCGATACCGCTTCATGCCTTTTGCCTCACTCCTTTGCCGTGGGATCGGCCAGGGCGACCCGCTCATCCGGTCGCAGGCCTTTCGCCACCAGAATTCGGTCGCCGCTTCTGCGCCCAACCTGAATTACGCGCTCTTCGAATTTCGATCCCGCCCACACATAGGCCACCGTCTGCCCTGACTTCTGAAACGACGCCTGCGCCGGGATCGTAATCGCGTTCGGGACCTTTTCAACCACGACGGTGAGCTGTGCCGTCATCCCCGGCTTGAGCCGCGCGTCGGTCTGATCGAGCGCGATGCTGAGATCGAAATTGCGCGGAAATGGCCATCCACCGCTGAAATCAGAGGTGGCAATGGTGCTGATCTGCTCGATTTTTCCGCTGAACTCGCGGTCGGCGATTGCGTCCATGTGGACGGTGACTGGCTGCTGCAGCGCAAGCCGGCCGCGCTCCGTTTCTTCCACTCGCGCCGAAATCCGCAGCGTGGAAACGTCAGGCAACTCCGCGATTGGCGCGCCCGCCCACGCCCGGTCACCGGGCTTGAGCGGGGCCTCGGTATCACCGCGCCATATTGGCACCAGGCTGATCATGCCCGCCAGCGGCGCCGTCAGGGTCATCTTGGTCAACGCGGTCTCCGCGCGCTTCACATCGTACGCGGCTTTCTGGCTGGCCTCGATCTTGCTTTGTATGGTGGACTTGTCCGATAAACGGTCCGACTTCAGCTTCTCCTCCACCTCGTGCAGCTTCTGCTCCCCGTCCGCCACCTTCAGCTTGGCCTCGGCGCCTTCGATCCTGGAAACTACTTCCTGCTTGCTGGCATCCAGTTTCGCCGTCTCCACGTCGAACCGCGCCTTCATCACCGCCGTCAGGTCTTCCTGCTCCGTCAGTCGCGCCTTCGCGCGGGTCTGTTCGATCTCCGCCTGCGCCGATTTCAGCGCGGACTTGTACTGCGCCAGATCTTGCACGGTCCGGGTTTTGTCGAACTCCACAATCACATCGCCCCGCTTCACCGGCGTACCATCCGCCGCGATTTTCAGAATCTGGAAGTCCCCGGCTTCGGCCGGAGTCACGATCGTTATCGATTTCAGCGCCTTCACCTCTCCCCGAAACTGCACGGAATCGATGAAATCGCCTCGCTTCACCACCAGGGTCGGAACCGAAGGCGATCGCCCGCTGTAGCGGACTGCGCCGAACAGCGCGCCGCTCGCCAGCAGCACAACGACGACGATGCGCGCCTTCCGCTCCGCCCACAAATTGCGCATCCGGGCGATCATCTCCGGCCCTCGCCGGCGTTGTTCTGTCCGGCAACATCCACATCCACCGCAGCCGAAAGATCGGGCATCAGCTTGCTGTCATGCCCCGTAACCGAGAAAACCACGGTGAAGGTGCGCAGCCGGGATGAGAAGTCTCCGCCTCTCGCGATAGGCGCCATTTCTTCCAGGCGGCCGGGAAACACCATCTCCGGATACGCATCGGGATGGATTCGCGCGGTTTGCCCAACCCGCAGACGCAGAAAGTCCTCCTGATTGGCAAGAGCACGCACTTGCATCACCGAGGGATCGACGACTTCCATGAATGGAATGCCGGGCCGGAGTTGGTCTCCTTCCTGCACCTCTCCCATTCTTCCCTGCTTCCAGATGGTATTCAGCACCACCACGCCATCGAGCGGCGCGCGGATTTGCAGCAGTTCGGCATCCGCCTTCGCGTGCAGCATGATTTGCTGCGTACGATCCCGCTGGATTTCCAGGATGCGAATGCCTGCCTGCGCCGCCTTGCGCTTCAGGGCAAAGGTCTCGCGAAGTTGCGCCAACGTGGCCTGCGCCTCTTGCAGGCTCTCCTGCGCCTTTTCGGCGTCGATGCGCGACATGATCTCCGACTTCTGCATCTCCAGCTGCGCTTTGCTCAGGCTGTCTTCCGCCGTTTTGATCTCGGTTTCATCTTTAGCTCGCGCCGCATCTTCCTTTGCCCGCTCCTCCACCACCTGGCTCACCAGCTTGCCGTACTCTGCCTGCTTGTCGATGAAATCCCGAATCTGCGCCTGGCGGTCGAATTCCGCCAGCACGTCTCCTTGCTTCACGATCGTTCCCGGGGCTGTAATTTTGGTGATGGTGAGGGTGGCCACGTACTGGCCCGACAAAACCGGAGTAAGGATGGCGCGCATCCGCACCGCCTCGGTGGAACCTTTGAGCCGAAGCGTTCCGGTCCCGGAGGAGTCCGCCGGCGCAGCCGGTGCGGAGTTCTTGGCAGCGGGGGAATGTGCGCGTGACCAACTGAAAACGATCGCGCCTACGACGAGCAGTGCGACCACTGCGATCAGGGCGGAACGAACGAGACGCTTAAAATGCCCATCGGGCGGCGGATTGCCGGTTCCCTGCGGGCTTGCGAGAACGGCCGGATCGGCACTCACTTCAGCAGTAGATGAATGCATGCTGGAATACTCATGCGAAACTGTTTACTTCCTGGAGTCGAATCCCCGGGCCCCTAACATCGGCCTATTATCCACCCGAAAGGGGCCTTTCTTTCGCAGAATCTCAGCGCATACGGCCCCCTGCCGTAAGATCGCGGCCGTTGCCGTTACTTGCGCGGGAACCGGCACTTTTTTGTTCTCCCTCGGTTCAAGCTCGCTCGCATGCTATGGGACTCTCTGGTCTCCGGGGCCAACTCGGCCCTATACCTGCCGCCGGGGTTAGAATTCTCTCATGGCGAATCTGACTCTTGTTTACGGGGTACGACTGCTCCCGTCCGAAGAAGTATCCGAAGTTGGCGATGCAGTGCTGAAGCTCAAGAACGGCCGGGAGGCGCGGGTGACCATGCACGTGCTCGAGGGCAGCAAGGACGAAATCGAAAAGCAGCTGAAAACCAGCCTGGACGCGTTCTTCGACTTCTATCCTGAAATTTGAGCCGCTCGTAATCCGGCTCCGGCCTTCCCTATGGGGAGGCCCTATAATCGGCGTGCCTTATGGAGTGGTCTTACCGTTACCTACATTTCCGGCTCAAAAAGGCGGGATGGCTGCCCACTACCCGGGTCGCGCGCACGGCCACTCTCCTGCTCGGACTGGATCTCCTGCTGGTGGCAATCCGCGGCGTAATGGCATTATTCCGCGTCTCTTACGGCAAATACCTGGGCGGCTGGATCTCGTTCCTTACCTTTGCGGTTTGTGTTCTCCTGCTGGTGCTCGCCTACCGCTGGCTCAAGGCTAAACTTCTGTGGCGCCTGCGAAACCGCTTGATCGTCACCTACATGTTCATCGGGGTAATTCCGGTGATGCTGTTGATGGCGATGGCATTTATCACGATTTACCTCTTTGCCGGCCAATTTGCCAACTTCGTGGTGACTTCCGACCTGAATTCGCGTCTGCGCAGCCTGGACGCGGCCAATACGGCATTTGCCCACGAACTGGCGACGCGATTGGAGCGGGGCGAGGCCTTGACCGCCGAATCTCTGCAAGGACTGAATCGGCGCGATTCGACCTGGGCTGCACGCCAGGTGATCGCCTGGCGTAACGGCAAACCCCTACCGCTGGGAAACAACGAGAAGGAGGCAGCGGCGTTTGCACTGCCCTCTTCCACCGATCCCCGCTTCAGCGCCATCACTCGAGACGGCGGTTTGCTGTACCTGCGCGCGGTCACAACAGTCGCAACCGGCCCCCAGAAACTTACTGTTATTTCGAGCGAGCCGCTGAACCGCGACTTGATGGAGCAGGTAGCCAAAGACCTGGGCGAAATAACCCTGTACACATCCTCTTTCGAAGCCAAGCCGAACCAAGGTGAAAACGCAGCCGCAAACCAGGAAAGCGCGGATAAATCGGGCGCGGGCAATCCTGGAACTGGGTTGAAACCGATCTTTGTCGCCGGCGTGTTACCGCCCGCCGACGGCTTTTTCGACCGCGCCATCACCTTCGGCACTCCCGTGGACGTGATGGATTGGGCAGGTCCCAGGCAGAATGCTGCCGGTGTGCTGGTACGGGTCGAAACCCGGCCCTCGGTTTTGTACGCGCGTCTATTTGCCCTGGCGGATTTTGCCCGCGGCATTGAGATCGTGCTGGCCTTTGTAGCGGCGGTGTTCGCCGTGATTGAACTTCTGGCTCTGTTGATAGGCACCCGGCTTACGCGCACCGTCACCCGTTCCGTGGCGCAGCTATACGTCGCCACCCAGCACATCAATCGGGCCGACTTCAGCCATCGCATCCCGGTGAAATCCCGCGACCAGCTGGCAACACTGGCAGAGTCTTTCAATTCCATGGCGGCGTCGCTCGAGAAACTGCTGGCCGAGCAGAAGGAAAAGCAGCGGTTGGAAAACGAGCTGATCATCGCCCAGGAAGTACAGGCCCAGCTTTTCCCACGCGAAATCTCCCAATTGCCGACGCTGGAAGTTCACGGCTTCTGCC
Organism: Terriglobales bacterium; assembly: GCA_035500455.1. Taxonomy (GTDB): domain Bacteria; phylum Acidobacteriota; class Terriglobia; order Terriglobales; family Acidobacteriaceae; genus DATJXG01. The sequence goes on from DATJXG010000226.1 coordinate 28,180, forward strand.
GTCCTGCCCGCACCGTCAGCGGAGACTACTACGATTTTGTCACCGTCGATTCCAGCCGCATGATTGTGGCAGTCGGCGATGTGAGCGGGAAAGGCATCTCCGCCGCCCTGCTGATGGCGACTATCCACTCCGCGGTCCGCGCTTACAGCCTCGAGGGAATCCCCATTCTGCGCGAGCCGGTAGCTGCGGGCGGAGGGAATGGTGGTTCGTTGCTCCTTGCCTCTCCCGGCTTGCGAGGGGTCGAAGTTTCTCCCAGCGCGCTGCTCACCCTGTTGAACCACCAGCTCTTCGCGACCACCCCACCTGAGAAGTACGCCACCATGTTCCTGGGATTTTATGACGGCCAGGACCGCCGGCTCACCTATACCAACGGCGGGCATCTGCCGCCCATCATCTTGAACGTCGACGGATCGCTGCGCAGGCTGGACCAGGGAGGGACCGTGGTGGGGCTGTTCTCCGACGTGGAATACGAGGAGGCTTCCGTGCAACTTCATGGAGGAGAGATATTTCTCGCCTATAGCGACGGCATCACCGAACCGGAAAATGATTTCGGCGAATTCGGAGAACAGCGGCTGATTGATCTGGTGCAGGAGAACCGGGATCTGCCGTTGGCGCAGATCAGCGATATCGTCACCGCCGCCGTGGACGACTGGATCGGGGCCGGCGAGCAACCCGATGATGTCACCCTGGTGCTGGCGCGGGCAAGATAGAACCGGGTGGATCGATCAGCGCTTCAGCAACTTCTCGAAGTATTTCTTGTCGTAGGTGGTAGAAGCTTTCTGCACGAAATCCAGCACCTGGCGGATTTTGCCCCGGTCGTCGCGGCCGCTGTCGTTGAAACTGACGGCGACGCCTGAGCCGGGATCAAGCCGGATCACAGTGCCGCCGGCTTCCACTTTGCCTTCGTCGATGGCGAAGGTCAGGCTGAGTTGGGTTCCAGCCGGCAGAATCACGCTGGTCTCCGCGAAGCAGCCGCCCAGGCTGATGTTCGTCAGGTTGCCCAGCACCATGCGCTCATCGCCCTTTTGCCGAATCTCGACCGTGATTCGCCCGCTGACGCGAGGATACAGACGCCGGTTTTTGCGGAAGGGCTGCTTCTCCTTCTCCTGGTACATGCGGCGGTCGGCCTCCGCCAGCAAGGTTTCGGCATCCTCGCCGTCCTTGGGATAGATGGCATGGCCGGTGCTGAGCGAAAGAATGTCTTCTCCACACACGTCGTGGCCGGCCTGGCGGGCCAATTCTTTCAGGTGATGGGCGCGTTTGTTGGCGGCTTCGGTGGTCAGGCCGGGAATGACCATCACGAATTCGTCGCCGCCCATGCGAGCGACGTAGTCATATTCGCGGCAGGTGCGCTTCACTGCGTGCGCAAACAGGCGCAGCACGCGATTTCCTTCGAGATGGCCAAACCTGTCGTTGACCTGCTTGAAGCCGTCCATATCGCAGACCAGCACCGCCAGCGTGGAACCCTCGCGTTTGCAGCGGGCGGCTTCCTTTTCCAACTGCAGAAAGAGAGAGCGTGCGTTGGGCAACCCGGTCATGAAATCGGTGGTGGCAGAGCTTTCCGCCTGCTCGTACTTGAGGGCGTTTTCCACCGCCAGCGCCATCTTCGAGCTGATCGCCAGCAGGATGCGGAGATTGTCTTTGGTGAAGGCGTCCGACTCGCCGTTGTAGAGAGCAATCACGCCCACCACGCCTTCCAGCCCTTCCAACGGAACTGCCAGCGCCGAGCGCAACGTGCTGAATTTCGTGGGGTCGTTCAGGTATCCCGGCTCGACCGAGGGATTGCCGTTGATGATGGGCTTGCGGTTCATCGCCACCCAGCCGGAAAGGCCCTGGCCGATGGGAATGCGCAGCGAAGAGAAAAGACGGAAGTTGTCGCCGCTCACGTGCTCAGGAACCAGTTCGTTGCCGCGCCGGATATACACCGCGATGGCGTCATACGGCACCATGCGCTTGAGCTTGGCGGAGAATACGGAAAGAGTTTCCTCCAGGCTTAGCGAGGCACCCAGATCCTGGCTGACCTCGAACAGCATCTGTGCTTCCTGGCGCGCCGCCGCGATCGAGGAGAGGAAGTTACTCTCTGGAACCTTCTTGCGCGAGCTGCCCTCAAAACCCGCGTCGGGAGCTTCGCCGCGTTCGATTTTCAATTCCGTAGACAACTTCAGCCCGGCTTCCACGGTGGCCCCGGACTGCACCATCTTCTCCAGGTCGCGATAGCGCTTCTGCAGGACATCCACCACCTTGGGATCGAAAGCCTTGCCCGATTCCGAGCCCAGACGTTTCATGACTTCGTCCAGCGGCAAGGCGCGGCGGTATTGGCGGTCGGAAGCCAGCGCATCGAGGAAATCGACCGCCGACAGAATGCGTGCGCCGATGGGAATTTCTTCGCCCTTGAGGCCGGAGGGGTATCCCGTGCCGTCCCATTTTTCGTGGTGGGCACGCACGATCGGCACCACCGGATACGGAAAGCGCACGCGCTCCAGAATCTCCGCCCCCACCACGGGGTGAATCTTCATCTTCTCGAATTCTTCCGGCGTCAGCCGCCCGGGCTTGGAGATGATGTGCTCGGGCACTGCCAGCTTGCCGATGTCGTGCAGCAAGGAGGCGGCGTGCAGCGCTTCCAGGTCACTTTCGGAAAGTCTCATCTCCCGCGCAATCTCGATGGCATAAACTTGCACACGCTCCAGGTGGTCATGGGTGGTGTGGTCCTTCGCTTCAATGGCCAGTGCCAGAGCTTCAATGGTGCGCAGGTGAAGGTTAGCCATCTCCTCGATGTGGCGTTTGCGGTCTTCCACCTTGCTCACGTAGAGGCGGTACGAGCGGTGGATGGCGTACATCGCGGGCACTACCAGCAACGAGGTTTCCCAGGGGAAGTTGTGGTTGAGCCAGGCGATGATAGCGGCGACGGCCGCGCCCACAAAGTAATAGGGGAAGGCCCACGAGTAGCAGTCCACCCACAGCGGGCGGAGTGACTTCCTCTCCGCCAATGAAATGGCTATGGCAACCACCCCGGTATCGGCGGCGAAGTACGCAGTGGCCGAAATAATGAGGAGCAAGGTGCCGTTGCGACCCTGGAGCTGTGGCAGGTAGTAAAGAGTGTAGGCCAGTGTGGTGGCGACGGCGCTGGCGCAAAGATTGAAGGCCACGCGGATGGGCCGCGGCTTGCTGCGATAGTAGGACTGCGCGAGAACCGCCAGAACGCCGATCAGCACGGTCTCACTGAAGCTGAGTTCCAGCACGCCGACGAGCACGAACATAAAGTTCACCGACATGGTGTCGGCAATGTCGGGCAGATCGACGGCGAAACGTGACGCCAGAAAGGCGATCAGCAGGTAGCAGATAAACTCGGCGATGTTTCGGCTGTAGGGAACGGCGGCAGCGTACGCCAGCACCACGGTGCCGGCGAGCACAATGAGACCGATGTAGCACTTGGCTACAAGGGTCATCCTTCTCCATGACTGGCGCGGGGCGCTCACGTCTGGCTCACACTGCTCCTATAGGTCAATCGATTAACTCGCAATGAGGGGGCGCTTCCGAACCCTCTATTGATAGCAACTAACTGCTATGCTGACAATCACTTACGTGGGGAGCCGGGAAACTTTCGTAATTTGACGCCTTCCCCGAATCCCAGGGGTGGGTCACGTGACGCTAGTGCCTTTCCCTGCCGTTACTTAGAGGTGTGTTAGATTGGCCCCAGAGGGCCCTTAGCTCAGCGGTTAGAGCAGTGGACTCATAATCCATTGGTCCCAGGTTCAAATCCTGGAGGGCCCACCATCTGGTCAGTCCCTTGCCGGGGTTGTTGTTTTCTGCTTTCTTCGCCCTTTAGCTTTCTTCTGCCGCTCTATTCTCTTCGAAAGCAGGGTCTTGGCCTTTTCCAGTTCCGCGCGGCGGCTTGCGCTCAATCCACGTCCCGCCCGATTGATGAAATAGGTAAGCATGCGCATCCCTGATGCGGGGCCTTTCGGCGAGACTCTCTTCGAGGCCAGGGACTTCGCGATGGTTGCGGCGCTCCGGGTAAACAATCCCTCCGGTGGATGAGTAGAGTCGGTCTTCACTTTCGCAACCCATCGTTTGCTCTTACTCGTTTTCTTACTCGTCTTGGCCGCCATAGATCCTCCTCTTCGATAGTCCCACGATGTATCCCTAATCGCGCAACCCAGCCCCGATTCGAAGCCGACACCCGCTTACAGCGTGTACCTGATGGCCCTAAGCAGTTTGGTGGACTACTATTAGGGAGATTTGGAGCACAGCCGTGGGGATTCGCTTGTGGCTCTCCCGAGACTTCATCGCCGCTTGAAGTACTGAACTACGCGCTCGTGGGATTCGGCCGCCTTTCTGGTCGAGAAAGTGCCGAGGTTGCGTCGCCGTCCGGTTTTGGGGTTCTTCTTTCGCGAGTACAGGCGATATTGTCCCGACTTCAGTTTTCGAATCATCGAAACCCTCCGCGCCCGGCTTGGATGCAGGCGCGGCGGATGGTGTTCCGGCCGATTCACACAGTTCGTCGTCTTGACGAACTCTGACTTGACGAACTCTCACTTTTGAGAAAGGGGTGGTGAGTATGAAAGCGGTGACAGGAGTTTTCAGTTCGCGATCTGATGCCGAGCACGCCATGCAGGAACTGCGGGCCGTCGGTATTCCGGAGAAACAAATTTCCATTTTGACGCCAGAGCGAGTGGAGCAGGCCATGCAGGCGGCGCCTGCCGACGCTGGGGAGCAACCCGGCGTGGGAAAAGCGATCGGAGCTGTGTTGGGAGCTTCGGCGGGAATGTCGAGCGGGCCGCTGATCGTGGCGGCGGTAATTCCCGGCGTGGGCCCGATTACGGCAATCGGGCTCCTGGGAGGATTGATCCTTGCCGCCGCCGGAGCCGGGGTGGGAGCCATCGCTGGCGAAAAACTGGAGGACTCGTTGGCCCGCGGATTGCCGGAAGACGAGTTGTTCGTTTACGAAGATGCCTTGCGCCGTGGCCGAAGCGTGGTGGTCACCCTCGCCCATGATGAAGCGTCAGCTGCCCGCGTCCGCGAATTGCTTGCAATCGAAGGGGCCGAGTCGGTTGATGCCGCCCGCGAACAATGGTGGATCGGCCTGCGCAGCGCCGAACAGGAGCACTATTCCCAGATGGGCCGTAACTTCAGCCAGGATGAAAAATTCTATCGCCTCGGCTTCGAGTCCGCGCTGCATGCCCGCACCCGATGCAAGGAATACGACCAGGTCCTGAACGAGATGACAGCAAAGATCGAAGACGTCGAACGGCAGCACCCGGGCGCGAACGTAGCCGAGCCCTTTCAACGAGGCTACGAGCGGGGGCGTGATTATTACGAGCAGCTATGCAATGAATCTCGAGCGGCGTAGGCGGTTACCGCGTACAGCGAATTGCTCAGTGGGTTTACAGGATTACGTCGATTTTCTGGGCGGCCACCTCAAGCTAGCCTGTGCTTGAGGTGATCCTGTGCCGGAACGAAAGACATTAGAGCGCGCGAGGGAGGATGCTCGGGAAGGCAAGTCCCCCAGCACCCAGGCGGGAGAATTCGTTCGCGAGGAAATGGACCATATTCGCGAAGGGAAACATGGTGCCCGTTCTACCAAACAGGCCATTGCGATCGGCTTGTCCAAAGCGCGGCGTGCAGGCGTGAAGCTGCAGGCGCCGGCTAAGGGAAAGACGTCGGCGAAAACCCGCCGGCAGGCAAGCCGGGATTACCGCAAGGGACAAAGCGGCTCCCGCCGCAAGCCTTCTGCAACACGCTCGCGCGCAATCAGCGGCGCTCTCAAAGGCGAAGGTCACAGTGCCGCATCTCAACGCTCTTTGTCGCGGCAGGCGCATGCTTCCGCGCGCAAGCGGGGACCAGCGGCTCGCCACCGCGCTGCAGTGAAAGCCGTCCGAACCAAGGGCCCAGCCGGACGCCGCCAAGCCGCACGGAAGGCCGCCCGCACGCGCCATTCGTCGGCGCGGGCCGCGTAAACTCCCTCACGGCATCCACTGCCGCCCGTTAATCTCCGGAACTATTGTCCCAATCAGCAATCTGGGGCCTTTGTTTTTGGATAGCTTGCTTTCAGGCACCAAGGAGGATGCATGGCAACGACGACCGAAAATCTCGCGAGCGCAACCAAGCCAGAGTATGCGGCGCTGATCGAAAGCCTGAACCAGGACCTGGCGCGCGAATATCAGGCAATCATCGCCTACGTGGTTTATTCGCAAACCTTGAAGGGCGCGGAGTACATGAACATCGCGGCAGAACTGGAGAAACATGCCGCCGAGGAACTGAATCACGCCATCCTCATCGCCAAGCAGATCGATTACCTGGGCGGAGCACCCACAGTGCAGCCACTCTCAGTGCAAGTGACCGGTGACAGCGAAGAAATGCTCGAAGCCGACCTGCAGAATGAGACCACCACCGTGCGCAACTACCGCGAGCGGGTGCGGCAATGCGAGCAACTGGGAGAGTACGCCATGGCCGAGGTGATCCGGCAGATTCTGGTAAACGAACAGGAGCACCAGATTGATCTGGCCACCGCTCTTGGAATTGCAGTCCCCAGGGTTGGGGCCGCCGCGTAAGCGGAAAATCACCACAATTTACAGCCTTTTCCTAATTTCATTCGTTTGGCAGGAAAGCTAGTCTGACCGTCGAAGCTGGCGGTCATGTCCCTTCGAGGAGTGACTGCACACGGTAGCCCGAGCGGGCCTTTGCAGTTTGACCGTCTTGGAAGCCGCCCTTGGCCGCCAGCGTCGCCCCGTCCTGCAGTTCGCATTCCGGTTCGAAACTGGCTGGCCTTGGTCGACCACTCGCGAGTTCGAGAAACTCGCGGGTTAAACTTGCCGCCTCTGTCTAGGTAGCCCGATGGCCGCGAGTCAGGTGCGACGCCAGGCTGATCACGAAGAGCACTAAGAACACAAAGAAAAGGATCTTCGCGATACCTGCCGCTGCCACCGCGACTCCTGTGAATCCCAGCACCGCCGCCACGATCGCGATCAGCAGGAACGTCAAGGCCCAACTTAGCATTTGGTTACCCTCCCTTCCAAAGCTTGCTCCAGAATGACGGCTGTTGGCGCGATTCGCCATCAGGTCACTTACCTACGAAATAGAGGATTTTCCTTGACCCTATGACTTAGGGAGCAAGCTTCCATACCTTAGAACCACTTAAGAAGGAGAGGAGCAAGCGCCTACTCTCGTCCGGGGAGCAAGCGCTTGCTTGAGATGGGGGGCAGTTAGTCCAGAAGGATCGGGCTTGACAATAACTGGCGGCAGAAAAGGACACAATACAGTGAAATACCTAGATCTGGGATCGCCTGTGGAAGCCGCGATCTGCAGTGAGGAGCGTGGGCGTGAGGATCACGGGCGAGCCGGCTGGGCCATGAACTCCGGTCCGGCGGGATCAAGAACATTTTCCGCCACAATGGCATCGATGGCGCGCATGTCGGCGAGTCCCAACTTCCATCCGAAAGCTTCGTTTACCGCGTCGAGTTGGGCCGCTACTCGCACACCCCAGATAGGTACCGTTCCCCGATCCAGCAGCCAGCGCACGGCCAACGCCAGCAGCGACTTGCTGTGCCTTTCTCGTGCAAGTTTTTCCAGCGCCTGCGCCGCCGCCAGGTATTGTTCGAACCTTGGCGGCTGAAATTTCGGGTCGGTTTGGCGATAGTCATTTGCCGCCAGCCTGGTGGAAGCCTTCATCTTGCCGGAAAGCAGTCCGCGGCAGATGGCGCCGTAAGCCAGCACCGCCAGCTTGTGATTTCTCGCGTATGGCAGAACGTCATCCTCAGCCCCGCGCTCGAAAATGTTGTAGGGCGGCTGGATGGCCGCCAAAGGCGCGATACTGCGAAAAGCATCCATCTGTTGTGGCGAGTAGTTGCTCACTCCCAGGAAGCGGGCCTTGCCGGCCCGCAGGATCATCAGCAGTTCGGCGGCCGTCTCCTCGATAGCCACATGCGGATCGGGCCAATGGACCTGGTAGAGATCGATATAATCGGTTCCCAGCCTCCGCAGAGACTCGTCAATCTCGCGTCGAATTTGCGCGGCCGAGGAATTGCGAAAGCTGGCGGTGTCGGTCCACTCGATCCCCACCTTGGTGGCCACAAAGACCTTGTCCCGATGGCCGTATTCGGCCAGCGCCCGGCCCACCAGTTCCTCGGCCAGCCCCTTCCCATACAAAGGCGCGGTGTCGATGAAATTAACGCCCAGGTCCAGGGCGCGATGAACGGATTGCAGGGACTCCGACGAATCAATTCCAGCCCAGACCCAGGTTCCCAGGCAAATCCGCGAAACCGCCATGCCGCCAAATTGGAAATACTCCATTCCTTGCCTTCCAGATCGGGAGTGTCCGGAAAGTTTAGCATCCGGAATGAAAAACCGGCAGGCGGGAGCCGCCGGCTTTCGTTGCCAATTCTCTTGACATCAATAGGATCCGGCGCATAATGCCCCAATCCGGGTAACTCGGTGGACCGCCAGGCGGGGTTAGAAGCCGTGCTGGCCTTGTCGGGACCGCGGGAACGAATCTCCCCAGTCACGGGGAAACTGCACAGGAGGCCGCTATGAGCGTGTTGGATCTTTGTGCAACGGAGGTGGCATCGGTTAGCGTGGAGGCCAGTGCGGCCGAAGCCATCCGCCTGATGTTGGAGCGCCACGTGGGCGCCGTCGCCGTGATCGATTCCGAAAGGCGCATCGCCGGCATCTTCACCGAACGCGACGTTCTTCTTAAATTAGCCCTCAGCGGACGCGACTTGGAAAAAACCCCCGTCAGGGAAGTCATGACCACTGCGGTGGAACTCGCCAGCCCGGAAACCACCGCCGGGGAGGCGCTTGCCACCATGGTGGAACGCCATTTCCGCCACCTGCCGGTGGCCGAGGCCGACGGCCGGTTGCTGGGCATGCTCTCCATCCGTGACCTGCTGCAGTGGCGCATCGACGATCTCAGCCAGGAACTGGACTCGCTGGAGCAGTATGTCTCCAACGATGGGCCGGGCGGCTAGGTGTCCAGGCAGTAATCTTCCGGGAAGTTGCAAAAGGTGCGAGAATCTGTTCCGGCCAATGCCCTGAGCAGGCGCGCCCGCATGCTGAAATTTTCCCTTAGTTTGCCCAGGACCATCGCTATCGTGCGCATTGCTACCGCGTGCTTTTTCCTTCTTTTTGGCCAATACAAGCTCTTCAACCCCGCCTTTACCCACGGTGGCTTCCAGCAGTATCTGCAGAGCTTCGTGGAAAGCGGTGCGGTCAGCTTCTATAAGCCGTTCCTTGCGGATCTGGTTTTGCCGCACGCGGTGTTCTTCGGATACCTGGTGGGAGCGGTGGAGTTCGCGATCGGATGGGCGCTTCTACTTGGCTTTTGGGTGCGGCCCGCCTCGGTATTGGGTAGCCTGCATATGGTGAGCCTGGTGCTCGCGACCTGGTGGCAACCGGGGCCGGGCGCCGCTCTTTGGAGCTACTTCGGGGCGGAACTCGACCATCTACCCATGCTCTTCCTCTTCATTATTTTCTTTGTGGCCGATGCCGGCCAGGAATGGGGCCTTGACGGCTTGCGGAATTCGACCTGACCGCAAATCTCCAGAAGCGAGCGCTCCCAGGTCTCGACCACGCAGCCGCGCCGCCAGCTTTTACTTCTTCGACACCGCCTGCAGGCAACGCCCATAGAGTTCAATCAGATGCCCGGCATATTCTTCCGGCTTGGCGGCCGCTCCGGTCCCCTGGAATCCCACTCCGCCGGAAGTCGTCTTGCCGTAACTGGTGGCCATGGCGATAAATTTCATGAGATCGAGAGCAATATCTTCATCGCGACGCGCGCCGAGCGAGGAGCCGGGAACATCCATGATTGCCTCCGTAGGGACCTGAATATTGGGAAGTGGTTCGTCCATCGTGGCGATAATAGCAGAAGGAGCAGGGCGGACGCGGGGCGTGGGATTGATGATTCCCGATTGACGGTTTCCAATTGTTGATTGCTGATTGCTGATTGCAAGCCAATTCAGTAGATCTTCCTATGCCACCAGCAAGTCGGCAATTGGCAATCGTCAATTGCCCTTCTACCTCGCACGCGGGACTTCGCTCATCAGCGCCAGCAGATTGTTCTCCGAGTCGCGGAAGAAGGCCATCCACAGGTCGTGGTCCGGCATGGGCGCCACCAGGTGCGGCTCGCCTTCAAACTTAGCCCCTGCTTCCACCATCTGCCGGTAGGCGGCGGCAATGTCGGGCACGCTGAAATACAGGATCGAACTGGGGTGGTCGAACTCCGGCTTCTCGGCGTGGCTGAGCATCAGGCGGACGCCGCCACAGTCGAAAAAAGCGAGCGGCCCGGCGCGAAACAGCAGCCGCAATCCCAGAATGTCACGGTAGAATGCGACCGCCCGCTCCGGGTCGCTTACGTTGATGGCGATTTGCCCGAGGCGGGTAATTCCGACGCCGATTGCGACGCTCATTTGCACTTTCCTCCTCTGCTCAATCAGGGCCAGGAAATCTCTGGACACGCGTGTCGCGGTTACTCCTTCTTCAGCTTTTCCATCACGCTCTGGATCAACTCTTTCGCCCCGGTGAGATTCTTCATAATGATCTGCACGTCCATCACCGGCCGTCCCGGCCAGCGCTGGCTTTGGCAATATACGCCGTGTTGTCCCACCAGAGCCATGGCGTCGGTGATCAGGTCCATAGTGACGGCCAGTCGCCCGCGCGGAACGCCCATCATGGTTTCATAGTGTTCCAGTTCCTGGCGATTTTCATCGAATACCGGCATGGGGAGATTGTAGCGTGAAGGGGCCGCTCTGGCCCTGCGCTAAATCAGGCACCAGCGCAGTTGCTAACGTTTGTTTCTCCCGCGTAGTCTAAAATGTGCACTCATTCAAAAAAATAGAAAATTAAGTGTGAGTGCGGAATCCCCAATGCTGGCAAGGAGAAACAGAACATGCCCAAACGGCTCACTCTCATCGCGCTGTGTGTAGTTCTCACCACCGCCGCTTTCTCCCAACAGGATAAGAGCAAGCGTCCCAGCCCTCCGGCCCAGGCCGATTGCAAGCTGCCCGATGGAAAGACCATCCACGTGGATTACTCCAGCCCCCGCATGAAAGCGCGCAAAATCTTCGGTGGACTGGTTCCTTACGGCCAGGTATGGCGCACCGGCGCGAATGAAGCGACGACGCTGGTGACTACCTCCGATCTGACCGTGGGCGGAAAGGACGTGCCCGCCGGGACCTACACTCTGTTTACACTTCCGACCGCCGATAGCTGGACGCTCATTATCAGCAAGGCGACCGGCGAGTGGGGCATCCCCTATCCGGGCGAGGATAAGGATTTCACGCGAGCGGCGATGGAGGTCAGCAAACGGTCTTCGCCGCTGGAGAATTTCACCATCTCGTTCCGACCCGGCGCCCACGGCTGCACCATGCGCGTGGAGTGGGAGACGACGGAAGCTTCAGTGGACTTTGCAGAAAAGAAATAGGCGGGCAAGCGGGCGTTACTGTCCCAGAAGGCTGTTCGCGGTGTGTTTCGCTCTCTCCAGGTCAGGGGAAATCTGCTGCGCGCTCTGATACGCGAGCTGGGCCTCAGAGGCGTGGCCCGTTTTCTCCAGCGCCTGCGCCAGCAGGAGGTACCCGAAGTCGCTGGGTTGCACGGCCACGGCGCGCGCGAAGTATTCGGCTGCCGCTGCCAGGTCTCCCGTGCTCTGGTCGAGAAGCGCCATGCCGTAAACCGGCTTGACGTTCTCCGGGTTAGCCCGGATGGCGGCGGCATAGCTTTCCCTGGCCCGGTCGAAATCTCCCGCCTGCCGATAAGCAAACCCCAGGTTGCTGTAGGCCGTGGAACGCCGTCCGTCGTCGCCGGTGATATGCACGACGATGTTGTAGCGGCGGATTGCCTCTGGCAGGTTCCCCTGGGCCTGCGCGTACATCGCCAGGTTCAGGTTGGCGGCGCCATCCAGCGGGCTCAGGGCGGCCGCGCGCTGGAAGTGGGGTATGGCTCTCAGCATATGCCCCTCCGCGATCAGCGCGCCTCCAAGGTTGTCCTCGGCGAGGAAGTTGTCCTTGGTCACGTCCAGCGAGTGTGACCACAAGGCTACGTTGTTGTTCCAGAATTTGAGCTGGCGGTAGGTAACCGCCGACAGCGCGGCCAGCACAACCAGACTCGGAACTGCCAGGTAACGCGGCACAAAATGCCGGCGTTCGGCGAACTCAGCCACTCCCCAGCATGCCATGATGAATAACCCGACGAATGGAAGATAGGCGTAGCGGTCCGCCATCGCCTGGCTGCCCACCTGCACCAGCCCGATCATCGGCACCAGCGTTCCCAGGAACCAGAACCAACCCACCGCCAAATAGCGATGCTCCCGCGCCTTAAGCACCCCGACGGTAATCGCGCCCAACAGGAGCAACGCTCCCGCCCACTGCCATACCGCCAAAGAATTTTCCGGGTGTGGGTACATGGGAGCAAGCGGCCACGGCCAGATCGCCTTCCCCATATATCGCACGTAGGCCACCAGCGCATTCTGTATCCGCAGCAAGATGGGGTATTGCATGAACGACCCCACCGCCCCGCCGGCCTTTTGTGCCTTCAGCGTTATCACCGAACTCGCAACACACATCAGAAGCAGAGGCGTCTTCTCCAGGACCAGACGAAAAAATGTCCTGCCGCTCGATGCCTGCGCTCCGTCGTTCGCGGGGAACATGCGCCCCAAAGGCCAGTAATCCCAAAGCAGCAGCACGAAGGGCAAAGTGATGGCCTGCGGCTTCGCCATAAGTCCCAAAGCGAAGAGGAGCGCCACCAGGCTGTAACGTGCAGGCCCCGGTTTCTCCGCATATCGCCGGTAGGCTTCGAGCGCCAGCAAGAAGAACAACATGCTCAGCACGTTCTTGCGTTCAGCGATCCATGCAACCGATTCGACGTTGATCGGATGTAGCGCGAAGAGAGCCGCGACTATCCAGCTTGTTCCCGTAGCGCCGGTGGCGCGCCACAGAAGCAGAAAAAGAAGCACCGCATTCACCACATGCAGCAGCAGATTCACGTAGTGATGGCCGGCGGGGTTGGCTCCGAACAACTGCCAATCGATGGCGTGCGAGAGCCAGGTCAGAGGATGCCAGTTCGACTCAGAGGTGGTGGTGAACGCCCAGCGAACCGTGGCCCAGGTCAGTCCCTCTTGCACATGGGGATTGTCGGTGACATAGCGGTCGTCGTCGTAGTTGACGAAGGGGTGATGAGCAACAGGATTGTAGAGCGCGAGAGTCGCCACGACCAGTAGCAGGCAGAGAATCACCGTCCGCTTTTCGGCGAATACAAACGCTGGCCCTGGTTTAGGGGAACTGGGTGGCACTACCTGGATTTAACCACGGAAGAAGCGGAGGAACACAGCCCCGAATCACCTCGGGACTGTCTTTGGTCACGGGTCCCAGTTCCGAGGAGACCGCAGACCGGGCCTCTCCGCGCTCTCGGCGGACGTTCTCCGCGTCCTCGGCGCTTTAAGGTTTTGGGTTTCCGGCTTTCCACCGCAGCACAGGCCTGCGGGCAGCCGCCGTTTCATCCAACCGCGAAACCCGCGTAGAATGCGGCGCGTTCAGCGCAATCTGCGGGTCCTCTTCCACTTCCTCCGCGATCGACTTCATCGCCTCAATCAGCAGATCCAGTTCTTCCCTGGACTCACTCTCCGTAGGCTCGATCATCAGCGCTCCGGAAACAATCAAGGGAAATGCCGTGGTATAGGGATGGAACCCGTAATCGATCAGCCGCTTGGCCAGGTCCATGGTGCGAACGCCTTTTTTCGCCTGCAGCTTGTCGCTGAACACCACCTCGTGCATCGACGGCGTGGAATACGGCAGATCGTAAATCCCTTCCAGACCCTTGCGAATGTAGTTGGCGTTCAGCACCGCGTCTTCAGTAGTCTGGCGCAGGCCATCGGGACCATTCGCCAGGATGTAGGCCAGCGCCCGCACAAACATCCCAAAGTTCCCATAGAAAGCCCGCACTCGTCCCACTGTGTGTGGCCGGTCATAATCGAATCCCAGCGTGCCATCCGCCTTAGTCACGACGACCGGCGTGGGCAGAAACGGCTCCAGAGTTTTGCGAATCGCCACCGGCCCCGACCCGGGCCCTCCGCCTCCATGCGGCGTAGAGAAAGTCTTGTGCAGGTTCAGGTGCATCACGTCCACGCCGAAGTCGCCCGGGCGGACCTTGCCCACCAGCGCGTTCATGTTGGCGCCGTCCATGTAGAGCAGGCCGCCCTTGGCATGCAGGATGTCGGCGATCTTGTGAATCTCCTGCTCGAACACGCCGAGCGTATTGGGATTGGTGAGCATGAGCGCCGCGACTTCATCATTCATCTGCGCGGCGAGCGCGCCCACGTCCACCATGCCCTGTGCACTCGATTTCAGATTCTCCACCGCGTAGCCGACTGTCGCTGCAGTCGCAGGATTGGTTCCGTGGGCGGAATCAGGAATCAGAACTTTCTTGCGCGGTGCGCCCTTCGACTGGTGGTAAGCCCGCACCATCAGCAGCCCGGTAAGCTCCCCGTGCGCCCCAGCCGCAGGCTGCAGCGTGATCGCCTCCATGCCGGTGATTTCCAGCAGGCACTCGCTGAGCGTCTTCATGATGCGCAGCGCTCCCTGCGAAATCCGCTCCGGCTGGTAGGGATGCGCATTGGCGATGCCCTCCAGCCGCGAAACCACTTCGTTCACCCGCGGGTTGTACTTCATGGTGCAGGAGCCCAGCGGATACATGCCGAGATCAATCGCGTAGTTCCAGGTGGAAAGGCGAGTGAAGTGGCGGATGATTTCGATCTCGCTGACTTCGGGCATCTGGCCCAGGTCTCTTCTTTCCTGTGAACCCAACAGCCTTTTCGTATCCACCTCGGGCACATCCAGCGGCGGCAGTTTCCAGGCTGCCTTCCCCGGCGAGGACTTCTCGAAGATCAGCCCTTCATTCTGATTCACGTGGCGCGTTGCTTTGGGAGTAGCGTGGGTCATCGTCCCACCTCCACGCCGTTCGGGGATTCGACGTTCTGCATAGCCCGCTGCGAACGCTCGCTTTCGGCAACCAGACCCGCCGCAGTGTCGATGGCGCTGCGGGTGGTGAGTTCGGTGCAGCACCACAGCGAGGCGTTCCCGAGTTCGGGATAGAACTTCCTCAGCGGCAGCCCGCCGACGATCTTGTGGCCCAGGATGCGGCTGTTGATAGCGCGGGGGTCTTCGTTGGTTTGCAGCACGAACTCGTTGAAGCGCGGCGCTCCGCCGAACAACACATTGCCATGCTTTCCGAATTGGCCGGTTGCATAAGCCGCTTTAGCCAGGTTCTGTTTCGCCAGCTCGCGCAGCCCCACCTTGCCATAGACATTCAGAAAGATGTTGACCATCAGCGCCACCAGCGCCTGGTTCGTGCAGATATTGGAAGTGGCCTTCTCCCGCCGAATGTGCTGCTCGCGCGTGGCCAGCGTAAGCACGAAGCCGCGCTTGCCATTGCGGTCGGTGGTCTGGCCCACCAGGCGGCCGGGCATCTGCCGGACATTCTGCTCCCGCGTCGCGATCACCCCGCAGTAAGGCCCGCCGAAACCCAGGGGCACACCGAATGACTGCGCTTCCATGGAGATGATGTCGGCCTGGCGCGGCGGCTCTACAATCCCCAGCGAAACCGCCTCCGTGATCGATACCACCAGCAGCACGCCGCGTTTATGCGCAATCTCGGCAACCGCGGCTACGTCTTCAATCGTTCCGAAGAAATTTGGCGATTGAATCAGCAAGCACGCAGTTTCCGCGGTGAGCGCCCGCTCGATTTCTTCCGGGTTCACCCGCCCGTTTTCGCCGAACGAAACCGTCGAGATCGGCATGTTCTGCTGCGAGGCATAGGTGTCGAGCACCTCGCGATACTCCGGATGCACACTGCGCGCCACCGCGACGGAATGCCGCCCCGTCAGACGGCAGGCCATGAGCACCGCTTCCGTCGCCGCGGTCGAACCGTCGTACATCGAGGCATTGGCCACCTCCATGCCCGTAAGCTCGCAGATCATCGTCTGAAATTCGAAAATCGATTGCAACGTGCCCTGCGAAATCTCCGCCTGGTATGGGGTGTACGCGGTGAGGAACTCTCCGCGTGAGATCAGCGAATCGATGATCACCGGGCGATAGTGCGAGTAAGCCCCGGCGCCGAGGAATGTGGCGTAGCCGTCGCCGTTTTCGCGGGAGCGCTCGCGGAACCAATCGAGAATCTCCGATTCCGCCATCTGCCGCGGCACTTTGAGGTCGCGCTGCAGGCGGTACTCCTCCGGGATCGGCGCGAACAGGTCGTCAATCGAGCGGGCGCCAATGGCCTTCAGCATGGCTTGGCGGTCAGCAGGGGACTTGGGTAGATAACGCATTGGAAATAGTTAGATGAGGGCTAGCCCCGTTTGGGATTTGCGATTTTCAATTGCCGATTGCCGATTTGAACTACGGGCACAGCAGCCGCTCCCGTTCGCAAGACCGCGGCTACCGCAAATTGCCAATCGAAAATCAGCAATCAGCAATCATCAATGTCTAGTGTCCACCTTCCTCTGCCACGAACTTTTCATAATCCGCGGCGGAGAGCAGAGAATCGAGTTCGCCCGGATTCTTCAGATTAATCTTCAGCATCCAGGCGGCGTGGGCATCGTGGTTGATGTTCTCGGGCGATTTGTTCAGCGATTCGTTCACTTCCGCCACCGTGCCGGAAGCGGGCGCGAACAGGTCCGAAACCGCCTTCACCGACTCGACCGTGCCAAAGACTTTGCCGGCGGTGATCTCCGAACCCACCTTGGGCAACTCCACAAAAACTATGTCGCCCAGCGACTCCTGCGCATGGCTCGTAATGCCGATGGTGGCGCTGGCGCCCTCGGCTTTGATCCACTCATGTTCCTTGGTGTATTTGAAGTCGGTTGGGTAGGCCATTTTGGGTCTAGCTCCTGGCTTGGAAACGTCATCTACGAAGCGGAAAACCTCCCTGGCTAATTCTTCTTCGGCCGCCGGTAAAACGGAGTCGGCACAACCTGCGCCTTCACTCCCTGGCCGCGAATCTCAACTTTGACCGTCGAACCCAAAGCCGCCAGCTGCGGCGGCACGTACGCCAACGCGATGTTCTTTTTCAGAAACGGTGCCGGCGAACCGCTGGTGACGTACCCAATCTCGCGGCCGGACTCATCCTGCACCTTGTAGCCATCGCGGGCAATGCCGCGCTCTACCATTTCGAGCCCCACCAGCGTGCGCTGCAGCGGCTCGCTCTTAGCTTTCTCCAGCGCCTTCCGCCCAATGAACTCCGGCTTCTCCATCTTGCAGAAACGGTCGAGCCCTGCTTCCCACACATTGATAGTATCGGAAATTTCGTGCTCGTAGAGCGGCAGCTTGCTCTCCAGGCGAAGCGTATTGCGGGAGCCGAGGCCGCAGGCAACGCACCCGAATTCGCGCCCCGCTGCAAGAAGTTCGTTCCACACCCGCGCGCTGGTTGCTTCATCGGAAGCAATGTAAATCTCGAATCCGTCCTCTCCGGTATAGCCGGTGCGGGCGATCAGGATATTCTTCAGCCCGCAAACCGTCCCGCGGGTGAGCCAGTAAAACTTCACCGCCGAAAGATCAACATCCGTGAGCTTCTGCAGCAGGTTGATGCCTTTCGGCCCCTGGATCGCGAGTTGGGTAAAGTTGTCGGAAAGATGCTCCACCTGGCAGTCAAACTGCCGCGTGTTGTCGCGCACCCAGTTGAAGTCTTTCTCCCGCGTGCCGGCGTTGATCACCAGCAAATAATCAACCTCGCCCAGGCGGTGGACAATCACATCATCCACAAACGTCCCCTGCGGATAGAGCAGCGCCGAATACTGCGCCTGGCCGGCGGCGAGCCGGGAAGCATCATTCATGGAGATGTGCTGCACTGCGGCCAGAGCCTCCCGGCCAGAGAGGCGAATATCGCCCATGTGGCTCACATCAAAAATGCCCACGCCCGTGCGCACCGCCATGTGCTCAGCGATGATTCCGCCGGAACACGGATACTCGACGGGCATGTCCCAGCCGTTGAACGCCACCATCTTCGCGCCCATCTGGCGATGGACAGCGTTAAGGGCGGTTTTGCGAATGGCGGGCGAAGCCGCTTCCACAGCGGACAAGAAAACCTCGACGGACGCAGGGGCTGGGCTGCCTGATTGATGGAACCCTTACCCTACCACGCGGTTTTTGCGACGGTCAATCGGGGGGAATGATCATTTTTGATTGGTGATTTTTGATTTTCGATGGCCAATTGGCAATTGTCGATTGTCGATCTTCGAGTGAAGCAGGCAGATCCCCGGCCGCCTATCCGCAGCC
>DATJXG010000227.1:0-5353 GCA_035500455.1 Terriglobales bacterium
CTCTTCGTATTCATCAATCTTGGGGGCGACGAATTTCAGGAACTTCTCAACCTCGGCCTCAAAGCCTTCGTAGGTTTCGTACAGGCAGCCCCCGATGCGGAAGGCGTGCGTCGTCAGCCGGGCGCCGCAGTACTTTTCGAAGATCTTGAGAATCTCTTCGCGGTCGCGGAAGGTGTAGAACAGCGGCGTGATGGCGCCGATATCGAGCGCGTGGGTGCCCAGCCAGAGCATGTGGCTGGCTAGGCGGTTCAATTCGGTGAGGATCACGCGGATGTAATTTGCCCGCGGCGGCGCCTGCACATTCAGCAGCTTCTCGACCGCCTCGCAATATCCCAGCCCGTTCGAGACCGCGGCTACATAATCCATGCGGTCTACGTAGGGATTGAACATGGTGTAGGTGCGGTGCTCGGCGATCTTCTCGACGCCGCGATGCAGGTAGCCGATGACGCACTCGGTGCCCAGAACTTTTTCGCCATCCAACTTGAGGATTACGCGCAGCACGCCATGGGTGGCGGGATGCTGCGGCCCCATGTTGATGATGAGTTCGTTGGAATCGAGGAAGGTTTTGTCGGGCTTGCCCAGTTCCAGGTTCGAGAGGTATTTGGTGGCGTCGGTCATCGCTATTTGCCCGCGGCTATTGCCCGCTCTCGATCCCCAGGTTGATCTGTACCCACTCGTTGTCTTGCTGAATGATGCCGTAGTCCTTGCGCAGGGGATGGCCCTTCCAGCCATCTGGCAGCAGGATGCGTTTCAAATCGGGATGGCCTTCGAAGTGAATCCCAAACATGTCGTACACTTCCCGCTCCAGCCAGTTGGCCGCCGGCCAGAGGGAGACCACGCTGGGCACGCTGTCGCCGTCGGCGTACAACGCCTTCACCCGGATGCGCTGGTTGTGCTCGAAGGAGTAGAGAATCCAGAGGACGTCAAACTGTTTTTCGCGCTCGGGATAGTGGACGGCGGTGACGTCAACCAGGTAGTCGAAGCGCTCCCGGTCGCGCAGGACGGTAAGCACCTCGGTGAGGATCAGGGGCTCGACCACCATGTAATTCTGGCCAAGATAGATGTTGGCTTCGCGAATGCCCGATCCGTAGCGTTCTTTGAGGGTTTGTACGAGGGGGGAATCCCACGGAATAGGAGCGGGTCCTGCCGGCTTGGCAGGGGCTCCGGGGGCCGACCGATGTTCACCGCCGGACGTGGGCGATTTGGTCTCGTCTGGCATTGCTACGAAGGCGCAAACCTCCGGCGTTGCACGACTTCAGAAGAACGTTAACTTCTAACAGCTTGCGGGGAGACTGTCAACGCGGTTTGGGGCGGCGAAGGCGGGGGAAACTGGGGCTGCAAGAGGCAACAGGTCGGCTCTTGCGTCCGGGGCCTTGATGGAACAGAATCTCGATGAAAGATCTGCGATAAAGTGGGATCTTGCGTGCCTCCTTCAGGGCTTGTGCTTCGAGCACGTATCCTACCCTCAGGGTGCACGCCTTTTTCGTCTCTATTAGTTTCAGGCTGGCCAGTACTTCGCTGAGATGGTTGTGATCGGTATTTGCTGCTTGTTCCGAACCTGTGATGCGCGCCTACTTCATGCTCGCTTTCTGGGCCGTCGCCATGCCGATCGCGGCGCTGATCGGCTTTCCCTGGACGCTACTCACCCGCAACGTGAATTTCCTCTACCGCATCAGCATGTGGGGAGCGTTTGCCGGGGTGCGCCTGGCGGGGATTCGGGTGAAGACGGTGGGGTTGGAGCGAATCGATCCGGCGCGAACTTACATCTTCATGTCCAACCACGCCTCGAATATTGACCCGCCGCTCATGCTGCCGCTGATCCCGCGGCGTACTTCGGTGATGGCGCGGCATGAGCTGTTCAACTATCCGCTGCTGGGAACGGCCATGCGGCTGGGATCGCTGGTGCCGGTGGAACGCAAGAACCGCGATGCCGGAATTGCCGCGGTGCGGGCGGCTGCCGGGGTGATCCGGCAAGGCATCAACATGACGATTTATGTGGAGGGCAGGCGGTCCTACGACGGCAAGCTCCTGCCCTTCAAGAAAGGGCCGTTCTATCTGGCGGAGGAGACGCGGGCACCGGTGGTTCCGGTGACCATCTCCGGAACACACGAAGTCATGCCCAAGGGGAGGTTCAGGGTGAAGTCCGGCCTGGTCACTGTGACCTTTCATGAACCGATCGAGCCGGAGAATTTCGGGAGCCGGGAATGCCTGATGGAGAAGGTCCGACGGGCGATTGACAGCGGGCTGCCGCCGGAGTATCGGAGCGAGGCGCAGACGGGGTAGCAGCGTCCCGCCGACTCTGCGGTCTCTGTTTTGCGGTCAGGAAAGGGGTTCACCGCTAAGAACGCAAAGGCCGCAAAGAAAAGTTTGCCATTGAGGACATGGGGTCGGGTATCGATTCGGGCGTGGGGTTGCCGGCGAGACGCCGGTGCTACTCTTTCCGCCTCAGGGCGCGTGCCATCTCCGGCAGCTTGCTTAGCAACGCGGAATACTTCAGCCAGAGACGGTGATCGACGGCAGGCGCGCCGCTGACGATGGCGCCTGCGGGAATGTCGCCTGCGACTCCGCTCTGCGGCGTCACGATTGCGCCGTCACCGACGTGGCAATGGCCAACCACTCCCACCTGGCCGGTGAGAATTACCTTGTTGCCGATTTCGGTTGAGCCCGCCAGGCCTACCTGCGCGGCCAGCAGTGAATCTTCGCCGACGTGGGAGCCGTGGCCGACCTGCACCAGGTTGTCGATCTTCACTCCCCGCCCGATGCGGGTTCCGCCGACGCTGGCGCGGTCGATGCAGGAATTGGACTGGATTTCCACGTCATCGCCAACCACGACGCCGGCGGGCTGGGGAATTTTGTGCCACCTTCCGGCATCGTCTTTGGCGAAACCGAAGCCGTCGCCGCCAATTACCGCGCCATTCTGCAGAGTGACGTTGTCACCCAGGCGGCAATTCTCGCGCACGACGGCATGCGCATGGGCAAAGAAGTCGGCGCCGATTTTTACTCCGGGATAGATCACCACGTGCGCCAGCAGAACCGCATTCGCGCCGATCTCTACATCGCGGTCGATCACCACGTAAGGCCCGAGGTGGGCGTTGGAGCCGATGCGCGATGAAGCATCGACAACTGCCGTGGGATGCACTCCGGGCGCGTATTGCGGAGGCTGATAGAAAAGCTGCAACGCGCGCGCGAACGCCAGGTATGGGTTCTTGCTGCGCAGCATAGGAGCGGAAAGGGCGGGGGCATCTTCGCCCAGAATGACCGCCGACGCCCTGGTAGTCTTGGCCGCCGCCGCGTATTTCGGGTTCGCCAGAAAGGTGAGCTGGCCGGGGGCGGCGTCTTCAATGCCGGCGATGCCGGTAATTTCGATTTCCGGCGCGCCATTTTCCAGGCGGGCGTCGAGGGAAGCTGCTATTTGCGCGAGTTTCATGGGGATCGTCCAGGATGAACGTGGAAATCAGAAAGCTGATTGTAACGGAGCAAGCTATGAAAGGTGTTTCCTGGCGCCCTCGGCGGAAGTTCTTGGCGGTCTGCGTTCTCAGCGTCTTAAGATTTTGAAACGCCCGGGAACCTCAAAAACGCAGAGCAAGATGAGAAGCCGCCCCCGGCAGGAGTTTCCCCCACTTGACGGGGTGGCTAAACCTCTGGGATGATTCCGCGCGGCGAGGAAAGGAGCAATATCCATGCCACATTATCTGCATCAGGTTTCGTACACCAGCGAGAGCTGGGGAGCGCTGATTGCGCAGCCCCAGAACCGCATCGAGGTGGTCAGCAAGGCCATCGAAAAAGTTGGGGGGAAAGTTCTCACGAGTTATTTCGCTTTTGGAGAGTATGACGTCGTGGTGATCACCGAGCTGCCGGACAACGTTACGGCGGCGGGCATTGCCATTGCATTTGCCGGCGGGGGCGCATGCAAGTCGGTGCGCACCACACCGCTGCTTACCGCGCAGGAGGCGATCCAGGCGTTGAACAAAGCCGCGGAGAGCGGCTACCGGCCGATCGCGGCCGGCTCGAAGGCGGCTTGAGTATTCTGGCTTGAGGGCGGCCCGCGTCGCGGGCCGCTTTTTTGTTGGGGGACGTGACCGCGCCACCGCGGCTAAAGCCGGTCGTGTGGCGGCTTCGGTCGCCCGGCTGACGCCGGGCGCTTCCACGGTGGCACTGGCATTCGTGGCAGCTACTTGGGCTGAAAAATATTTTCGCGCTTGCTGATTGGCTGCTCTGACGCGTTCGACTGCTCAGCTTCCGACGCGATTAGCTGCTCAGGCTCCGACGCGCTCGGCTACCCAGTCGCCTACCTCCGCCGTTCCCAGGGTTCCGCCTACGTCCGCGGTCGTCTTCCGTTGGCGGACTGCTTCCAGCACCGCGGCCTCGATCTTCTTCGCTTCCTCCACTACTCCCAAATGCTGCAGCATCATCGCTGCCGTCAGGATTGCGCCGAAGGGATTTGCGATATTCTTCCCCGCGATTGTCGGGGCGGAACCGTGCACCGGCTCGAACATGGAAGTCTGGCCGGGATGAATATTGCCGCTGGCGGCCATACCCAGACCGCCCTGCAGGGCGGCGGCCAGGTCGGTGATGATGTCGCCGAACATGTTGTTGGTCACGACGACGTCGAGCGATCGTGGGTCGCGAACCATCTGTAGGCAGAGGGCGTCCACGTACATGTGTTCGGCCTTGATCTGGGGATACTCCCGCGCCACCTCTTTGAACACCCTCTGCCACAACCCGTGGGCATAGGTGAGCACGTTGGATTTGTCGCACATAAGCACGCGGTTGCGGGGCGTGCCATCCTGCTTGGTATGGCGTTCGCAGTATTCGAAGGCGTAGCGAATGATGCGTTCCACTCCCTTGCGCGTGTTGATGTCCTCCTGAATCGCCACCTCATCGGGCGTGCCCTGCTTGAAGCAGCCACCGGAGTCCACGTACACGCCTTCGGTGTTTTCGCGGATCACTACGAAATCGACGTCCTTGGGCTCCACGCCCTTCAGCGGGCAGAGCGCGGCATCGAGCAGGCGCACCGGGCGGACGTTGGCGTAGAGGTCCATCTTGAAGCGCATGCCCAGCAGGATTTCCTTGGCGTGAATATTCGAGGGCACGCGGGGATCGCCGAATGCGCCCAGCAGGATGGCGTCGAACTCGCGGGCCAGCATGGAGAATCCGTCCGGGGGGACGGTCATGCCGTCGGCCAGGTAGCGCTCGGCGCCCCAATCGAAGTGAGAGAGTTCAACCGGCGCGGCGCTGGCGGTAATCACCAGAACCGCGGCGCGAATGACTTCCCTGCCGATGCCATCACCGGGAAGAACTGCAATGCGTTTTCTGAGGGCCACGGGCCCAAGGTATCACAGGCAGGTTCGAC
>DATJXG010000228.1:0-3828 GCA_035500455.1 Terriglobales bacterium
CTCAGCCGATGTGCCGCAACCCATCCACAATGCCCAGCCGCGAAGCGTGGTACGACGGAATCACTGCGCTGACGAATCCCATCAAGGCAGCCACCACCCACGCCACCAGCATGGTGGGGGCCGAAACCGTCAGGGCGCCCACAAAGCCGCCCGCCTTGGCCGCTCCCAGGCCTAACACAAATGCCAGCAGGGACCCCGCAATTCCGCCCACCAAAGCCAGAAACACCGCCTCGCCGATGAACAGGCTCAGAATCGTTCCGCGAGTAAATCCCAGCGTCTTCAACACAGCCACTTCGCGCGTGCGCTCGCGGATCGACATCGCCATGGTGTTCGCCGAAACCAGCAGGATGGCAAACACCACGGCTCCGCAGATGCTCAGAATGAACGCCTTCACATTCCCCAGCATGGCCACGAAACTGAGCTGGAACGCCCGCTCGGTCTCGGTTTTCGTAGGCTGCGGCGAGCTGTGGAACATTTCATCCACCGCGACTTGAATCTTGGGCACGTCCGCCGGAGTCTTCGCCAGGATCGTGTAGAAGCCCTGCTTGCCTTTCATGTAAGGCACGGCCTCTTCCACGTACTCCTGGTTGTAATACAGAGACTGCGTCGGCTGGGGCGCGTGATAAATGCCCCGAATCGTCAACTCCAGGTTCACCGGAAAAATCGTGCCGGTGATGATCACCTTGTCGCCGATCTTCCAGTGGTATCGCTCCGCGATCTTGTCATCCACCACCGCGCCGGCGCGATCGCGCTGCCAGGCCTCCACCTGGTCCTCCGGAATCTGCCAGTCTTTGAAGACGGTGAAGAACTCCTTGGGGTCGGTACCGAACTGTGCGAAGAAATTGCCCGACTTATCGTCCTTGTACACGCCTCCGAACCAGTTTTCCGGCACCACCGCCGCCACGCCCGGCACGGCGCGGATCTTTTCGCGGTAGTAGCTCGGCATGGTGAAAGCCAGCGACACTTTGTGGCGAGTAGCCAGCCGCAGGGCTGAGGTCTCCGTACCCTTTTGCATGTAGAAGTTGCGCCAGATGGCCATCATCAGGGTGAGCAGCAGCAGCGAAAATCCGATGCTCAGCACCGTGAGGATGCTGCGGCGCAAATTGCGAAACGTATTTTTGGTAACAAAGCGGGTCAGGGTCATACGCGAACTCCGGGAATTACCAGGAAAAACTGCGGCGAAAACGCCCAAGGACACCAGAATAGATCAACCCGCCGGTTGCCACAACCGGCCGCTATCCAGGATTTCCTGCTCAGGGTTCGGTTTCGCCGGCGTCTTCTACTCCGCCGAATCTTCCTGCCAAACCAGCACGTTAACGATTATCCCGAGGTGGCCATCTGTCTTGCCAGTGGAGATCGTCACCAGGGCCGGATGACAAATGTCACCCCGAAAAAAACTCTCTAACTGTATTAACGTCCGCCACCTGCAAAAGGTTACGCACCCCACCCCAGGATAGTTCCACCAACCCCGAAAAGGCCTTTGCCTTCCTTCGTGAACCTTTGTGCACCCTTCGCGTCCTTCGTGGTTTTGCTTTTGGGCTTTTGCATCTGCACACAGTCAAAAGCGACCACCAAGGACACGAAGGGTGCGCGAAGGTTCACGAAGAACACACGGCAGGGGATTCGCCTTCGGTGGGCTTGGGGCCCTTCCGCCTGTTTTCCGGGTACTTTCGTAATTCAACGGCACTTACCCTGTCGGGCTATGCTTGTCGAATCCTCCCCAACCAACGGCAGCCGCGTCTTTCTGCGGACGGCATTTTTGCAGGAAGCTGTGCTTAAGGGTCACGAAGCGGCCGGCGTTTTGCAGGGTTGCAACATGTCCAAAAATATAGGCCGCTTCGAAATTCTCGGAGAACTCTCGCACTCGGTGCTGGGCTGCGTGTACAAAGCCCAGGATGTGAGCAGCGGGCAGGTGCTGGCGCTCAAGACCGTCAAGCTGGATGCCGCGAATCCCGAAAGCGCCGAACTGGTCCGCCTTGCCCTGGTGGAGGCCGAGAACACCAAAACCCTGAACAGCCACAACATCGCCCTGCTTTACGGCGCGGGCGAAATCGAAGGCAAATTCTGCGGCAGCATGGAGTATGTGCAGGGCAACAGCGTTGCCACCATGCTTACTCGCGGCGAGGCTTTCTCTGTCTGGGACCTGCAGGATATTGCCCGCCAGGCCTGCCAGGGGCTCGACCACGCCCACGCGCGCCACGTAGTCCACTACAGCCTGGAGCCGGCGAAGCTGATGGTGCAGTGGGACGGCACAGTGAAAATTCTGGGCTTCGGCATTTCCGGGCTGAGCCTGCATGAAGCGTTGCTGGCGGAGAAATCGGCAGTGCTGAACTACATGTCGCCCGAGCAGGTGCGCGGCGAGCCCATGGACGGGCGCTCGAACCTGTTCAGCATGGCCTGCATTCTGTACGAGATGGCCACCGGCCGCAAAGCATTCGACGGCGACGACGCCGAGAAAGTCAAGCAGCAGATCCTCGACGCTACTCCGCCTTACCCCAGCGAGATCAACGGGAGAATTCATCCCGCGTTGAGCGACGTCATCATGAAGGCGCTGTGCAAAGCGCCTGACGAGCGTTATGCCAGCGGCCAGGAACTAGCGAAGGCCATCGAGAACCATCGCGCCGGGGAAGCTGCCGCAGCGCCGGGGAAACTGCCCGGTCCGCTTTCGGCAGGAGCGGAAAAGGTTGAGCCACCGCGGGCCGCTGCCGCTGCCTCAGGCCCTTCCGATCAACTGATGGGCTTCGGCGAGCCAGTGCAGGCAGCGGCCAGCGCAGCCGCAGCGCCGCGGCCTGTGGCGCAAACGCCCGCCAGGAGCGCGGCTTCCATCTCTGTGGGATCTGGCGCGGCGGCCCGCATGGCGCCCGCTGGGGCAGAAGCCCCTACCGAAGCCGGACCCAAGCCCGGTGCCAAGCCAAAGAGCTTTTCCGAGATCAGCGAACTGCCGCCGCTGGCCGAAGTGCACGTGCAGTCTGCCCCGCCGGAGCCCGCGCCCGACCCTCTGCAGGAACTGCGCGAGCCTCACTACCACGGGCCGCAGCGCGCGGCGGAGCAGCAGAAGACGCCGCCCGCCGAGGTGGCCAAGAAAGCGGTGGAGGAGATCCGCAAGACCCCGCCCAAGCTGTTTCTCTATTCCATTGGCGCGGCGCTGGCGATCATTCTGGTGGTGCTGCTGGCCATCATTTCTCACGTCCAC
The DNA here is from genome assembly GCA_035500455.1 of Terriglobales bacterium. Classification (GTDB taxonomy): domain Bacteria; phylum Acidobacteriota; class Terriglobia; order Terriglobales; family Acidobacteriaceae; genus DATJXG01. The sequence goes on from DATJXG010000228.1 coordinate 3,194, forward strand.
TCGCAGAACGCGATCGATGACGGCTCCGCGGCGCGTCCGGCGAAAGCGGCTTCCGGCGCGGCGAGCAGCGCGGCGGCCCCGGTGTCCGGTTCGGCCTCTGTTTCCGCGGCGCACACCACTCCCGCGCGCGCGGACGAGGATTCGGACAAAGCTTACATCTCCATCAAGCCGAAGGTGGTGCGCCACCGCGAGGTGAAGCCCTCCGCACCGGTCGCGGTTCTGGTACCCGGCGAGGTGACGGTCAATTCCGTTCCCGAGGGCGCGCATGTTCTGGTGGACGGCCAGGGCGATCCCAGCTGGACCACGCCTCGCGATGTGAGCGGCCTCATGCCCGGCGCGCACACCATCACCCTCAGCAAAGACGGCTTCTCCACTGAGACCCGCAGCGTGCAGATTGCATCGCGCTCGAAATTGTCGGTCTCCGTGGTTCTGGCGCAACTCGCCGCCACCGTGCTGGTGACCGGCGATCCTCCGGGAGCGCAGATTCTGCTGGACGGCCGCGATACCGGCCGGGTCACGCCCTCGCAACTCAGCATTGCCGGCTCCGGCAACCATACCGTGCTGGTGCGCAAGCAGGGATATCTCGACGAATCCACCACGCTGAATACCCAGCCCGGGCAGGCGCTCCGCTATGC
>DATJXG010000229.1:0-5715 GCA_035500455.1 Terriglobales bacterium
GGCTTGGTTTTGCCGCCCTTGCAGGCATCCAGCCACTCACGCTCATTCCCCGGCGAGCGGGGCAGGGTCTTCGCAGGCTGCTTATAGCTGTTCATTCTCGCCACGGGTATCAGTTCCGGATGTCCGCCATTGAACCCGCAAAGAATTTTGCCCCGGTCGCCTATGAACAGTAGCCCTTCGTCACCTTCCTCACCTTCGCCTTTGAACGGGCGCCCTTCCTCCAGTTCCGCCGGGCGCTCCGGCTTCAAACCGCCGTCATACCAGGTGAACTTTAGCGGGGGCATATCGCCGCGCGCGGGAAAATCGTAGCGCACGATCGAGGCCAGCGGATACGTCTCATCATAGCGGTCGGTGGAACTGGCTTCCACGCTCGTGGGCGCTTCCAGCTTCAGCACCCGGAAAATCGTGTCGAAGCTGTAGGAGCCCATGTCGCCGAGCGCGCCGCACCCGAAATCGGTCCAGCCACGCCACACGAACGGCAGGTACTCATGGTTGTACGGTCGCTCCGGCGCCGGGCCGAGCCACAAATCCCAATCCAGGCCTTCCGGCACCGGCTCCACCTCTTTCGGGCGGTCGATGGCCTGCGCCCAGAACGGACGGCTCGACCAATTCTGCACCTCCCGCACCGGCCCGATCGCTCCATCCCAGATCCACTCGCACAATTCGCGCGTGGCTTCGGAGGCCTGGTTGGCAACTGCAATCTGCGTCGCCACCCCGGTTTCGCGTGCGATTTCTGCGATGCGCCGCGCCTCGTAGATGGTGTGCGTCAGCGGCTTCTGGCAGAAGACGTGTTTGCCCTTCTTCATGGCCGCAGCTGAGACGGCGGCATGCAGATTATCGGTGGTACACACCACAACCGCATCGACATCTTTCTGCTTGTCCAGAAGCTCGCGAAAGTCGTTGTAGGCGGCGCATCCCCGGTACTGCCCGGAGCGCTGCTGCGCGCCATAATAGGCCTCGATGATTTTCTGGCACGGCTCGCGTCCCGAAACTCCGCTGGTCACTCGCAGGGCATGGGTCAGTTGAATCGGATCATCGGGGCTGAGCCAATCCCAGCCGGAGGTCACTCCCAGCAGCTCGCGCACAGATTTACAAAACTCGTGGGTGTCCCATTGCGGATGGTTGGCGCCGCTCTTGTTCACGTCGCAGACGGCAACTCCCTGCACGTCGGGCTCGCGCAAAAACTGCAGCATCACTCGCATCCCCTGCGACCCCACGCCGATAAAGGCGATATTGACCTTATCGCTGGGAGCGACATATCCCGCTCCGCCAAGCACGCGCCGGGGAATGATCGAAAATCCCAGCGCCGCGCCGCCAGTCTGCGCCAGGAATTTGCGCCGTGATATTGCACGCTTCAAAACGCCGCCGGACTGAGTCTGATTCTTCACAATCTCTCTCCCTGACCGCAGATCCCGCCTGAATCTTTCCGCGGCCTACAACAATACCGATCAGACGGGATGCTTGTAAACGAACCTCGGCAAAGAAAAGAAACTCTCCCTCTCAAGCGGGCACGAGAGGAAGAGGCCAGCTGTATGCTGTCCCGAAAGTTCGCCTATTAATATTGTCTTCCTGCGCGTAGCGAAGAACCCCTGCAGTTGTTTGCAGCTTCCGTCTCTGTCACATCCGACCGATGGGTGCTTAATTTTCGCCGCAACTTTCTGGGACACTACACCAGTTCTTCGCATCCTTGCGACCTCTGCGGTGAACAATCCCGCATCCCCCACTCCCGAACCGCTGGCCCTACCAAAATCAGCAAGGTGCTATACTGCGGCGCGCAGCGGACCGGATGCGCGGACTTCTCCGAACTTTGGTCCGCGCCGGGTCCTTTCATCGAACCGCCGTTTCAGAATTCAAGGAGGCTCTATGGCAAAGATGATGAGCTGTCGCGACGTTGGCATGGACTGCGATTTCGTGGCCCGTGGCGAAACCGAGGCGGATATTCTCGCGCAATGCGCCGAGCATGCCCGCACCGGCCACAATATGACTGAAATCCCGCCCGAGGTGCTGGTGGCAGTCCGCTCCGCCATCCGCGACGAAGCGGCCTAGTCGACTGAAGGCGGAGGCGCCTCTGGAAGGCCAGACGCGCCTCCCCCTCCAACATCATCTCTCCGTCTGCGCCGGCGCTGCTCTCCGCGACCTCGGCGGCATTTCTCAGCGACCTCGGCGATGTAAGGTGTTTCTTGCCCCCGGCAGAAACACCGTCAAGTCGAGACCGAGGGCCTCGCTTCCCTACCTCGCCCCTTCGCCAATAATCTTGGCCACCGGCTTCAACCCGAGATTGCGAATCAGCCGCAGCAGTGAGTTCGGGTGTAGACCAAGAATCTGCGCCGCCTCAATATAGTTGCCATTTGCCTGCTGCAGGGCCTGCACCACAAGTTGCTTCTTGCTGTCGCGAACCGAGCCGTGGTACTTCGCCGCTGGCGCGCAGGCGGGCGCCGCGCTCTCCAGCAGCACCTCCGGAAGATCGTCGATCAGGATGACTTCTCCCGTGCTCAGCACCACCGCCCTTTCCAGCGCGTTCTCCAGCTCGCGAACATTACCCGGCCAGTCGTAGTTCATCAGGCAGGCCCGCGCCTCCGGCGAGAGCGCCTTAGCCCGTCCTTGGGCTCTTCGCCCGGCCTTCACGATGAAATGTTCCGCCAGCGCCGGAATATCCTCGCGCCTCTCCCGCAGCGACGGCATAGTTACCGCCACCACGTTCAGCCGGTAATAAAGGTCTTTGCGAAATTTTCCCGACTCCACAGCCTCCTGCAGGTCGCGATTGGTAGCCGCCACCAGCCGGATGTCCGCCTTGATCGGCCGCGTTCCCCCCACCCGCTCGAACTCCCGCTCCTGCAATACTCGCAGCAGCTTGGGCTGGAGTTCGACGGCCATCTCCGTCACCTCATCCAGGAATAACGTGCCTCCCTGCGCCGCCTCGATCTTGCCCTTCTTCTGCGCGATGGCGCCGGTGAACGCTCCCCGCTCATGCCCGAACAACTCACTCTCCAGCAGGGTCTCGGTAAGCGCCGCGCAGTTCACCGCCACCAGCGGCCGCTGTGCGCGCGGGCTGTTGTGATGAATGGCACGCGCCACCAGTTCTTTCCCGGTTCCGCTCTCGCCCTGGATCAGCACTGTCGAATCGGTTGGAGCCACCCGGCGGATTACCTCGAAAACCTGCTGCATGCGCGGGCTCGCGCCCACCATGTTGTGCTCGAGATTGATCTCCTCCCGCAGCAGCTGATTTTCCTCCTTCAAACTCTCCCACTGGCGCACGTTCTCCAGGGCCAGGCTGGCAATGCCGGCCACCGCAGTCATGACCTGCAAATGGTCCTGGTCAAACAGCTTTCCGGGATTGCGGCTGTCGAGATAGATCACGCCAATCACTTCGCCCGCCCTCATCAGCGGGACGCAGAGCAGCGACTGCGACTCGAACTCGTTCACCGTAGCCACCGCCCGGAAATTCGTATCCGCGGCGACATCGCGCACCAGCAGCCCGGCGCGCTCCGCCACCACCCTGCGCACCACGGTCCGGCTTAGCGGCACCGGTTTTCCCGGACCCGCCTTCCGGTCCCAGGCAATGGCCGATTCGCTCTGCTCCGTGCCCGGCACGAAATGCAGAATGGCGCCGCGGTCGGCCGGCACAACATCAAAGATCATCCCCAGCAGCTGCCACTCCAGCGCTTCGCGGTCGCGGATGCTCCCGATTCCCGTAGCCACGGTCAGCAGGAAATTCAGGTCGCTGGCAATGCGCGGCGTCTGCGGCAATGCCGCCGGCGTCACTCCCGGAAGCCCGTACGCTGCATCTTCCGGACGCAGCAAAAACGGCGCCGACCGCAGTTCGCCGGTCTCCGTCAATTCCACCGCGCTCTTTTCCAGATGGAAATCATCCTCCGCCGAAAGGAAGACCAGCACCGAATCCCCAACCACGATCTGATCGCCATGGCTCAACTCGTGCTGCTCCACTCTTACTCCGTTGACCCGGGTTCCATTCAAGCTGTTAAGGTCGCGAATCGTAAACCGGCCATCCTGGCCGGTAATCGTGCAATGCCGCCGCGACAGCGCCGGATCGGATGTCCACAGCGGGTTGGACGAATCCCGGCCAACCGACACCTCGCCTTCCACCAGCGCAAGGCTGGCCGCCTTCAACGGTCCATGCACGCCCACCAGGCGAGGATTCATAGTCATCTGGTTGCCGCTTTTAACACATTTGTACCGCCCAAGTGTACCCCGGTTTCTCTTCGTTCCATTAACCGAAACGCGGCTCCGCCGCTAACCATTGGGTTAATGAAGCAGGCCCAGCGGGCGCGCCGGCAACTCCTGTGGAAGGGGCACAACCCAGCCTAAGGCACTGCAAATCAATCACTAGGCGCATTGATCCACCGCCGCCAACCCGTCCTTCCAATCTCTGGCCCCCGGGATGCATTAGCTCATTGCGAGTGGGGAACGGCAGTACGGCAAGAGCAGCAGGGGAAGCTACTTGCACCTGGATGCGCCGCTCAGACCGTTTCTAAACACCATAAAGAGGAGGACATATGAAAAAGCATCTTCTCACTCTTGCGGGCGTGCTTGGTCTGCTGATGGCAGCCGGGTCGGCACACGCACAGTCGGTTAACGTGAAAGCTAACGTGCCCTTCGACTTCAAGATCGTCAACAAGCTTGTGCCTGCGGGGCAATATCAACTGGTTTCGAACGGCAGCCTGGACTCCGACATTCTTCGCCTGGTGAATGCCAAGGGTGGAACCCTGGCCCTGATCACCACCAGCAAAGACAGCAATGCGAAACCAGCCGACCACACCGTCCTGGTGTTTCACCGTTACGGCGACAACTATTTCCTCGCCGGCATGACTTCCAGCGGCCAGAGTATCCGTTGGGAGTTCCCGCGCGGAAAAGCTGAGATGGAGGTAGCGAGGGTGTCCCAGGCCAGCGATGTCCTGGTGGCTTCAACTGGACGCTAAGAGGGGAACGCGCCAGCAGGGACGAAAGTCCATCTCAGTAAAAAGAGGGAGCCCGCCGCGTCACCGGGCTCCCTTTTTGCCGTTTGTCGGAACCGCCGGTTGACGCGCTCTCCGGGCTGATTGACAGAGCGCGCTCTCTCGCTGACAAATTGTCCGCTGGCAGAACAATTGTTATCCCCAGATGCTGCGAGCTTTCTCCCCCGCCAAACCTGAATTTTGATATTAGAGAAACGAACAAACCACAAATCAAAGCTCGCATCGCCAAGACCACTACGGCTTCAGTGTCTCCGGAAAAACGCGGACGTGTCGATCACCGTGGAAGAGCGGCCCTTTCAGGGCCGCGTAAGTCCCCTCAATGAATGAGGGCTTCAGCCCCGGTAGTCGTCGCTCCGCGGCGAAATCGACTTTTTCCGCACCCCTATAACCCCTGAGGTTTCCACACCCGTAACCAACTCACCGCGACAGGCTGCCAAGGCCACCGTCTTCGACCTAAGTGAATCCTTCGCTGCTCCACTCTCATAAACCAAACGGCGGGTTTTCATTAACCGTTGGGTTAGAGAAAAAGCCGCGATCGATTGTTCATCGGCATCGCGCCGACGCAAGTTGTTGTAAACGAGGCACCGCCTGCCTCCACAAAGCGCGGCGCACAGTTGGCACCAGGAGTGCATAAGCATATGGCAAGTGGGGAACGGCAGTTCAGTAAGAACAAAGCGCACTTCAACCCGTCGCTTGCGACCGTTCTCAAAACTACGGAGGATGTCATGAAAAAGCTAGTTCT
>DATJXG010000230.1:0-8341 GCA_035500455.1 Terriglobales bacterium
CTCGGCGGCCACTCCTACGGCGGACGCCAGGCCACCATGCTCTGCGCCGAAGCCCCCGAACTGGCTGACGGCCTGCTCCTGCTCTCCTACCCTCTGCACCCGCCGCGCAAGCCCGAGCAACTTCGAACCCAGCACTTCCCGGCTCTGCGCACCCCGGCTCTGTTCGTCCACGGCACCCGCGATCCCTTCGGCTCCATCGAGGAAATGCAGTCAGCCCTGAAGCTAGTTCCCGGCAGGACGGTCCTAGTGCGGGTGGAAGGCGCCGGCCACGATCTGGGATTCAAAGGAAAAGCACAGAGCGAAGCTCTTCCCGGCCAAGTGCTGGCCGCATTCACCGGTGAATTTCCACCTGAGTCCTGACCAGGAGGAAGAATCGGCCGGAACCAAAGTCTCCGCGTCCTCGGCGGGGGTCTCAGCGACCTCTGCGTCTTAAGGTTTTTCCATCCCCCGAAGAAACTCTCGCCACGTTACCCAGGAAGCAGAATGTTATCGATCAACCGAGTACTGCCCACAAACCCCGCCACCGCCACCAAAGCCACCCCGAAGACATCGGCTACCGCCTCCAGCGTCTCCGGATCGACAACTTCCAGGTAATCCAACCGCACCGAAGGCTCTTCCGCGAAAACCCGCTTGCCGGCTGCGATCAGCTCTTCCGTCCTACGCTCGCCCTGGGCAAATAGATCGCCCACCAGAGTCAAGGCACGGTGAAGCACCAGCGCCTGCTTCCTCTCCTGCGGATCGAGATACGCATTGCGCGAACTCATCGCCAGCCCATCCGCCTCGCGCACGATGGGGCAAACTACGATCTCCACCGCCATCTTCAAATCCCGCACCATGCGTCGCAGTATGGCCACCTGCGCAGCGTCCTTCTGGCCAAAAAACGCAAAATCCGGCTCAACGATATGAAATAACTTCGCCACCACGGTAGAGACGCCGCGAAAATGTCCCGGCCGCGACCGGCCGCAAAGCCGCTCGCCGATGCCCTCAACCTCCACCCAGGTCACAGCCCCCGCGGGATACATCTCGTCCGCCGAAGGCGCAAACAGCAATTCCACGCCCTCACGCTCCAGCAGTTCGCAATCGCGCTCAAAGCTGCGCGGATACCGCTCAAAATCTTCTCCGGGAGCAAACTGTGTAGGATTCACAAAGATGGAAGCCGCAACCACATGGCACCGCGCCCGAGCCGCCCGCAACAGCGAAAGATGTCCCTCGTGCAAGGCCCCCATGGTAGGCACGAAGCCAAGCGATCCCCCAGAGCGAGCCACGCGAGCCGCAGCGCGAAACTCCAGGGCAGTGGAATAGATCTTCATGGGGAAGGGGCGATCGGTGATTGCTGATTGTTGATTGATGATTGCTGATTTTCGATTGCCAATTGCCAATTGTCGATTGTGAAAGTCTCGAAGTTGGCACTTTAACAATCCGCAATCAGCAATCTCCCCCAATCGCCAATCGGCAATCGAAAATTCCCTCACCTCCGTATCGCCCGCTTGCGCTCCAGCACGGTCTCCAGTCCCTCCCGCGTCTCCTTCGGCAGATGATACGACTCGCCATCCGCGGGATACTGCCGCGAAGCCACATCCGCCCGGAACGACTGCACCGCATGCGTGACCAGCGCCGCTCCATCGCCGTAGTGCCGCACGAACTTGGCCTGCGGCCCGAACGTCATATTGAGCAGGTCATGAAACACCAGCACCTGGCCGTCGCACTCTGGTCCGGCTCCGATGCCGATGGTCGGCGTTTTCACTTCCTCGGTGATCATCGCCGCCACCTCCCGCGGAATTCCTTCCAGGAAAATGCAAGCCACGCCTGCCCGGTCCAGCGCCACGGCATCGCGCATCAACTGCTCCACCGCCGCCAGCGATTTCCCCTGCACCTTGAATCCGCCCATCACGTTCACCGACTGCGGGGTCAGCCCAATGTGTCCGGCGACGGGAATTTCGGCGTCCATCACCCGCCGGATCACATCCACCCGCTTCTCGCCACCCTCCATCTTCACCACTTCCGCGCCGGCCTCCTTCACGAAGCGGGAAGCGTTGCGCACTGCCTCCTCAGCGCCCAGATGGTACGAGCCGTAAGGCATATCGCCCATGAGCAACGCATGGCGAACGCCGCGCCGCGCAGCTCGCGTGTGATGCAGCATCTCTTCCATGGTCACGGAAAGCGTGTTTTCGTGGCCGAGAACGGCCATGGCAAGGGAATCGCCTACCAGCACAATGTCGATGCCGGCCTCATCCACCAGGCGAGCCCCGGCATAGTCATAGGCGGTAAGGCAAGTAATGGGTTCGCGGTGAAGCTTGTTTTCCCGCAGGGACGCAGCGGTAATCTTCTGGCGAGGTTCGCCAATTGGCGTAAGACTCACGATGTCCTCCAGTGCCCCTCCGCATCGCGGCGGATAGAGCCTGTACATCTGATCCACAGCTATTCTAAACGCAACCCGCCGGTTCGTCGATACCCTTGGTCACTGCCTCCAGGCATGATCTTATCGCCTCGAGCGGCTCACATGGCCCGCTGTCAACCCGGAAGATCAGGTGACCGGGAAGGCTGAACTCCGCGACCTCTGCGGAGGTTCTCGGCGACCTCGGCGTTTTAGGGTGTTGCCTTCCAACTGACGAAAGCAAACCAACACCACACGCTGGCCTTAATTCCGATTTATCTTTACTCTTCCTATTCCACATTCCAAGCGGGTCGCAGGAAACCGAATGACCGACGCCAAATTCGACTGCAACTCGATGGTAGGCAGGTTGCAGCGCGTAGCCGTATGCCCACCAGACGCCGCAGGATGGAACTCGCCGGCAGGCGCGGCCCGCTGGCTGGACCTGGGGTTCCTGCACGCGCCGGATGCTGCTCTGGCCCAGTCGCAGCACGAGACCCTCAGCGATCAACTGCGCGCGGCGGGGGCGGAAGTGGTCTCTCTGCCCAATTCTCCCCAACTCTCCCTCGACGCCGTGTACACGCACGATCCTTCGCTCATGACCAGTTTCGGCGCCATCATCCTCAACCCCGGCAAACCCAATCGCGTGCCCGAGGCCGAGGCCCACCTGCAGTTTTTTCGCAGCCTCGGCCTGCCCATCCTCGGCCGAATCCAGTTGCCAGGCACAGCCGAAGCCGGCGATATGATCTGGCTCGACTCAAATACTCTTCTCATTGGCCTCGGTTACCGCACCAACGCCGCCGGAATCGCGCAGATGCGCGCCCTGCTCGCGCCCAAAGGCGTAGAAGTCCTCGCAGCGCCCCTCCCCTACGGGCCCGGACCCTCCGCCTGCCTGCACCTGATGTCACTGATCAGCCTGCTCGACGAACGCACCGCCGTAGGGGACTTGCCGTGGCTGGCGGTCGAAACCGTGGAGTTGCTGAAGTCCCGCGACTATCGCCTGATTGAAATCGACTATTCAGAGCGAGGTACACTGGCCTGCAACATACTTTCGCTGGGCGAACAGCGCCTGCTGGCCATCGCAGAAAATCAGAAGACAAATGAAAAATTGCGGCATGCCGGATTTGAAGTCGCGACCTTTCCCGGCTCCGAACTGTGCATCAATGGCTCCGGCGGCCCAACTTGCCTGACCCGCCCTCTGGCAAGGGATGTCGTTGTGGCCGGCCGTTAGCCGCAGAATCTGAGAAGAACTTGCGGGGCAATTACCGTTGCCCCGTATTCGGCACCGGGATCCCGCCTTCGATCCTTGGAATTCCGAAGTGTCCGCCGAGATGGGTGAGGTCGAGCGGGCTGATGGATCCGGAAACCGAGATAAAGCTGACGTCATTCGCCCCGGCAAGAAGAATCACGATGTTGCTGATCGCGTTATTCTGAAAGCTCATCCAGAGTTCGGTAACACCTGCGCCTCCGCCTCTTTCGCGCCGGTTCACGAACCGCCTATATCCCGCCGCCTGGCACTCCTGGTCCACCGAACTCAGGGCCCCGGGGTCGTACATCCAGCGCCCCGGAAAGTGGTAGTTGTGGACCGAAACCCCACTCACCCCCGCGATCACGCGACGCAGGTCCGCGTTGTCCGGATCCAGCTTGGAGGCAAATACCAGCATGGAGTGGTCCAGCGTGAACTCAGTTTTCGAAGAGGCGCTCTGCCGCAGGACCTCGACCCCCTGGGGAATCCACTCGGTCGGCGACTGAGCCTCCATAAATGTGGCTGAAGAAATGGCGATACAGAACACCAGAAGAGTGCAGGATAGCTTCATGACGCGCCTCGGTTTGCCTTGCAAATTCGAACTGCTGTGCCACTTTTAGAGCGGGTTCTCGAAATTGGCAATGCATGGCGGGTAAACGGCAGGTCATCAGCTAATCGTATGAAATCAAGGGGCTTAGTGAGGCGGATCAACCGACTCCCAGGGCATTTTCAACTCGGACATGCCCGCGCCGATCGCTCCCCATTTGTCATCCCGAGCGCAGCGAGGGATCTCGGTCTTTGCCGAGGATTCCGTGGAGACTGAGATTCCTCGCTTTGCTCGGCATCACAAGCTGGCACTCTAAGCAACGTACGACAGGGCGTCCGACGTACAGCAATCCTGTACACTAGCGGCAGAGGCGCCTATGACCGAGACCACATACACCAATCTGCGCCAAAGCCTGGCTTCGTTTTTGGACCGTGTAGCCGACGACCGGGAAGTCGTCATCGTACGCCGCCGCGGTGATAGAAGAGTAGCCCTGGTCCCTGCCGACGAACTCGCCGGCTTGATGGAGACAGCCCACCTCCTGCGATCGCCCAGGAACGCCCGCAGGCTGCTGACCGCGTTGCGCCGGGCGGCTGCCGGCAAAGGCAAGGCCGAGGCGCCTGAGAAACTGCGCCGGGAGATGGGCCTTGGCGCGGGACGTTGAGCGCGAAGCCGTATTCCACTCTGAGTTCCGGCAGGACCTGCGCTACTGGGTGGAAACCGACCGCCGAACCGCGCTGCGAATTCTCGAACTAATCGAAGCGGCCGTGCGCGATCCATTTACGGGCATCGGCAAGCCTGAACCGCTCAAGTATGTTCTGGCCGGGTGCTGGTCGCGGCGGATTACTCAGGAGCATCGGCTGGTTTATCGGGTAAGCGGGAACAGAATTGATTTTCTGCAAGCTCGCTATCACTATTGAGAACACCGGAGTTTGGCCAGATGACCTCGCACCGTTGTCATCTGAAGCATAGCGAGGATCTCGGTCTTCGAGGAGGAATCCGCGCAGACCGAGATTCCTCGCTCTGCTCGGAATGACAATGGGAATCTCGGAATGAGAATCGAAATAAAGAGTGACAAAGAAAATTCCCTAACCGAGGGAGCGGCCTCCGTGGCTGGTTGTCAGCGCTTCGGTTGGTATCGCGCAAATAAATCGCTGGTGAATAAGCCTCGCACAAAGTCACTTCGACTCCTTCTCCAGAGTGCGAACCGTGAGAAGAACGGGGGTGTGGTGATGTCCGGTGTGCTCGCCGAATAACGTCCCGGTCGCTACAACTCTCCCGCCCACCAGCGCTTTATGCTGGGAGTACTGCTCTGGCTGGAGTACCAGTTGAATCTCATGCACGTCTCTCTGCCCTGGATTCAGGCCCGGTTTTGTCCTATCCTCATTGACACAGACCGTTGCCGGCAAATCGAGAAACCAGCTTGTCTCGGCTCTGTCGCCGCGCTGGATGCTTTCGTAGTTGGGTGGCCCGGGGAACGTCTTACGTATGAGAATCCCGGTGATCTTCACGACGGCGGGCTCGTACGACAGGCAGTCCGACTTTTGACTCGTCTGACCTAGGCATACGCCGCTCCAGACAAGCAGAGTTCCGGCGGCCGTGATTCCGATATCGACGAACCTCATCTGCATGACCCGCAGGCAGCCGCGGCAGCTGTCCCTACGCGGCTACTCGTACCGTAGCGCTTCAATCGGATCTAGCCGTGCCGCTTTGATCGCGGGGAACATGCCGCTTACGATCCCCACGAAGCTCAAAATCCCGGTGGACCAGAAGAGAATGCTGGAATTGATCGCCAGGTGAATATCGCCTTCGCTGGCGTCTTCCATGAAGGCGCTCCACAGCGGCAGGGAGCCTACCGTCCACGAGACCAGATAGGCCAATGCCACGCCTGCTAGCCCCCCGAGGAAGGTGATCACCAGCGCCTCCGTCAGAAATTGAAACAGGATGTGCCAGCGGCGGGCGCCCAGCGCCTTCTCCACGCCGATTTCGCGGGTGCGCTGGGTCACCGATACCAGCATGATGTTCATCAGCCCTACGCCGCCGATACCCAGGGTGAGCAGGCCGATAAAGCCCAGCAGAATCTTGATTCCGGTGCTGATCACGCGCAGGTTGAGCAGGTCAGCGAACACGTCGAAGACGAAAATCGCGCGCTGGTCTTTGGGATCGAAGTTGTGGTGAAAGCCCATCGAATCGCGCACCGCTTTCACGACTTTGGCGTGGTCGCCTTCGTACTCCATCACGATGGAGTCGAGATAGAACGTGTTCTTCAGGTCGCTCATGGCGCTGAAGGGCACGTACACGTGGCTGTTCAAGTTGTCGTCGCTGCTGTTGATAACGTGCTTGAGCACGCCTACGACCTGGTAGGAAATGCCATCCACGCGGATGCTCTCGCCGATGGCGTTCTGCCCGGAGAACAGCTTCTTCTTGATGTCGGCGCCGATGAAGGCCACGCGAGTGTGGGTATAGTCGTCGGCTTCGCTGAAGGGGCTGCCCTCAGCGAACTCCATGCGCCGCATGCGCGGGTAGTTGGCGTACACACCGCTGACCGCATAATTTGCGGCGCGGGTTTCATAGCTCACGGTGCACTGCTTAAACGCCTCCGGCGACATGCGCTTGAGCAGCGGCACTTCAGAGCGGATGTAGTCCACGTCGTTGATGGTGAGCCGCACCTGGCTGCCGGCTTTGGTGCCGCCGGCCTGCATCGAAGTGCGTCCGGGGAAGATGAAAACCAGGTTGGTGCCGAAGGAGCGGAAGGCCGCCCACAGGCCGTTCTCGAACCCGGATCCGTAGGCCAGCAGCAGCACAACCGTGGCGATGCCCCACGCCATGCCCAGCATAGTGAGGAAGCTGCGCCGCCGGTTATAGCGAAGCGCCTCGTACGCCTGTTCGAAAAGACTACGCAGCATAGAAAACCTGTGACTCGTGATCAGTGGCTAGTGGCTAGTAAAGAACGATCCCGATTTTGTTTTACTAGCCACAAACCACCAGCCACTGACCACTACTCCTGCCTTAGCGCTTCTACCGGCGGCAGCAGTGCTGCCTTCCTTGCCGGGTACAGGCCGGCGCTGATTCCTGCAATCGCCAGCGACAAAATCGCCAGCGCCGCTGAAAGCGGCACGATGCGCGGCGTGTCAAAGCCTTCCGGGGCGGGCAAGGCCGCCAGCAGGGCGACAAAAGCTATCGAGATGGCCAGCCCGATGCCGCCGCTGAACGCCGTCAGAAACGCGCCTTCGACGAAGAACTGCGTCATGATGTTGCGGTGGGTCGCGCCCAGCGCCTTACGCAGCCCGATCTCCCGCGTGCGCTCGGCCACCGAAACCAGCATGATGTTGACGATCCCGATCGCACCCAATCCCAGGGTCACCAGGCCCACCACGCCCAGGAAGTAATCCATGCCGTCGAAAATTTTGTCTACGCGCTGCGAGTTCTCGATCGTGTCCCAGTCTTCAAAGGCGTCTTCCAGCTTGGGATCGAAGCCATGGCGGCGGGCGATGATCTGGTGGACTTCGGCTTTGGCCAGCGCGTGCTCGCTCTTCACCGCCGGCCGGTAGTTGATGAATGAGACAGCGTTCTCGGCGTTCTGGTCTTTCAGGGGAAACAGGTTGCGCATGGTTTCCACGGGTACGAAGATGCGGGCATTGGTGCCGTTGTTGCCGTCCTGCCCGACCTTGGCCAGCACGCCGATGATGTCGAAGCGAATGCCGTTCAAAAGGATGGTCGCGCCCACCGCGGGGCGTCCGGGGAAAACGTTCTTCAGCAGTTCCCATCCCACCACCGCGACCCGGCGGGTTTCGTTGTTGTCCTCTTCGTTGAACCAGCGGCCGGTGCCGATCGGGATGGTGCGAATCTGGTTGTAAACCGGGGCCACGCCGAAGACCTGGCCGTTGGTTGAGCCGTAGTCGCTGACCGCGCGGATGTCCTCGCGGTTGATGACCGGCGAAATCGAGCGCAAGGTGCGCGCCTGATCGCGGATCGCGAGATAGTCGCCGTAGGTGAAGTGGTAAGTCTGGCCGGACTGCAGGCTGCCCGCAACTGCAGGAATCCGGCCGGGGAAGATGAACATGATGTCCTGCCCCAGGGTCGCAAGTTCGCGGGCCTGGCCGCTGCGGAAGCCCTCGCCCAGGCCCACCAGCAGGAGCAGCGAGCCTACGCCCCAGGCGATTCCGAACATGGTGAGGAA
>DATJXG010000231.1:0-3575 GCA_035500455.1 Terriglobales bacterium
GTCCGCAAGGAAGGCCTGCGCATGGGCCTCTACTACTCCGGCGGCTATGACTGGACGTTTGTTCCCGGCCCGATCAAGACCAAAGAGGACTACCAGAAGGTAAAGCCGGAAAGCGAGGCCTACGGCAAGTATGCCGACGCGCAGATGCGCGAACTGATCGAGCGCTATCATCCGGCGGTGCTGTGGAACGATATCGACTACCCTAAATCAGGCCACCCGCTCGAAATCATGGCGGATTATTACAATACCGTTCCCGACGGAGTTATCGACGACCGCTTTGGCGTGAAGCATTCTGATTTCAAGTCGCCGGAATACCAGACGCTGAACAAAATCAGCCCCACCAAGTGGGAGGAGTGCCGCGGGCTGGGGCGCTCATTCGGCTACAACCGCGCCGAGGGTGAGAAAGAGACCATCGCTCCTGACGAGCTGATCTATCTGCTGGTGGATATCGTCAGCAAGAACGGCAACCTGCTGCTCGACGTCGGACCGGAGGCGGATGGCACCATTCCCCCGGTTCAGATGGAGCGGCTGAAGGCGCTGGGAGCGTGGTTGCATCAGAATGGCGATGCCATCTATGGCACTCATCCCTGGAAGCGGGCTGAAGGGGAAACCGGGGACGGCACAAAGGTCCGGTTCACGCAGAAGGGATCTGACCTGTACGCAACACTTTTGGGCGAACCGAAAACATCCAGCGTGACCCTGAAGACCCTCACCCCCAAGGCAGGCACAAAGATATTCCTGCTGGGAGATGCCAAGCCTCTGACCTGGTCGCAAAAAGGAGATGATGTTCAGGTAGATCTGCCTTCCTCCCTGCCTGGAAAGTACGCGTATGTCCTGAAAATCGCAGGGCCGGTTTCCTGATTCAGCGCGCCGCCCGCGTGGATAACTCGCACTGTGCATCTTTCGGCCCAGAATCTGCCGGTGTCTCTACGCCGCGCCGGATATGCCACCGGGGCCAACTGACAGCGATTCGACCCAGCTCCCCGCGGGCACGGCAACGGTGGCTCCGCGCACATATTGTCGAGGAAATGGTTAACCTTCCCAATGCGCAACGTTGCTCTACAAATCGACCCTCGAGACAACGTGATGGTGGCGCTCCGTGACCTGAGCCCCGGGAAGCGGGTCGAGTTTGCCGGCGGGTCCTGCGAACTCACTTCGGGCATACCCTCCAAGCAAAAGTTCGTGACTGAAGACCTCGCGTCGGGCGATGCCATACGAATGTACGGAGTTCTCGTCGGCCGGGCAAAAGGGCCGATACGCAAAGGCGAGCGGCTCACCCACGCCAACATCCAGCCCGACGCGGCTCCTTATGACGGCACATCGCCCGGCTATCGATGGTCACCTCCGGATATTTCGCGTTGGGCCAACCGCACGTTTAGTGGCTATCGCAGGGTTGATGGGCAGGTGGGGACGCGAAATTATTGGCTGGTTGTGCCCCTCGTCTTTTGCGAAAACAGAAATATCAGCGTTCTGCAGCAGGCATTCGAAGAGGAGTTGGGTTATGCGGCGCCGCAGCCCTACCGCCATCAGATTGCCGATCTGGCCAGACTCCATCGGGACGGAAAGACTCCCGAGGCCGATGCGCTGGCGGCATCCGGAACGGCAGACGCGCCGGCGAGCAACCGTCTGTTCGCGCACCTTGACGGCATCCGCTTTTTGGTGCATCAAGGCGGCTGCGGCGGCACGCGCGAAGACTCCTACAATCTTTGCGGGCTGATTGCCGGCTATGTGAACCATCCCAACGTGGCCGGCGCCACAGTCCTCAGCCTGGGATGCCAGCATGCCCAGATCGGCGTGCTGCGCGAGCAACTGCACAAGCGCCATCCCAAGTTCGATAAGCCCCTGATCATTCTCGAGCAGCAGCGGAGCGGTTCGGAATTCGCCATGCTCTCAGAGGCAGTGCGGAGAACTTTTCTGGGACTGGCCGAAGCCGATAAAGCCAGGCGCGAGCCGGCAGCGCTCTCGCATCTCTGCCTCGGCTTGAAGTGTGGCGGCTCAGACGGCTTTTCCGGCATCTCTGCCAATCCCTCAATCGGACATACTGCCGACCTGGTGGTCGCTCTGGGCGGCAAAGCAGTTCTTTCCGAATTTCCCGAACTATGCGGCGTCGAGCAGGAATTGATCAACCGCAGTTCGCGCAAGGAAGTTTCCGACCGCTTCGTAGGGCTCGTGCGCGATTATCAAACTCGCGCCCGCGCGCTCTCCTTCGCTAGGGATGCCTCAGCGGGCAGCTCGCGGGACGGTTTTCTCACCGAGGCCATGCACTCTGCCGCCGCGCTGAAAAAAGCAGGCACGTCTCCGGTCACCGCAGTGCTGGACTATCCCGAGTACTCCACCCAGCCCGGTCTGAACCTGCAATGCACTCCCGGTGAGGACGCTGAGAGTGTAACCGCTCAGGTAGGGGCGGGAGCGAACATCGTGCTATTTACGACCGGTCTGGGCACGGCCGTCGGAAATCCTATTGCGCCGGTGGTAAAGCTTTCCAGCAATTCAGAACTCGCGCGCAGCATGCCAGAAATGATCGATATTGATGCCGGCCAAGTGATCACCGGCGAGACGACGGTCGAGGGGATGGGAGAAGCGATTCTTGAGCGGGTCATCCGAATCGCCAGCGGCGAGGCGGTGACCAAGGCGGAGATCAATGGCCAAAATGACTTCGTCCCGTGGAAGCGCGGGGTCTCACTCTAATTCGCTGGCGAACGCGCTGCGGCCATGAGCGCTTATACATCGGTACAGTTTGTTCTGCCTGGGAGAGGTAAGCTGATGAACTCCTGATTGGTGAACGAGAAGCCCAGCGAGCCATTCAATGTTATCAAACTACTACGCCAATCGGTCGTGGCCAGTCCACCCTTGTGCTTGAGATCGGTCCCGATTGATGGCGCAATAATATAAGCGCTTACTTGATTGCCATCTGCCGATGCCGCTGCTACTATGGCTGCGCCGTTTTCACCACCCCCAGGAGCTTACGGTCCATGTCGACCCCGAAGCAAGCCTTTCCCCAGCAGTGGAACCGCCGCGAATTCGTGACTGCACTGGCCACCGTAGCGCTTGCCGGAACCGTTCAATCGCAGGCATCTGCCACTATGCCGCGCGAAGTCTTCATGGTGCCGAATTTTCATCCGGCCAGTTGCGGATGGCTCACTACGTTTTCGCGCGAGCGCATCTACTGCGCTAACAGCTACCTGAATCATCTGGACCGCGTGCGGGACGATCCCAACTACTCCTTCGTGATGTCGGAGATCAACAACATTGTCGCCATCATGGATTTTCAACCGGCGCGTATCGCCGAGTTGAAGCAGCGCATCGCTGAGAAGCGCGTGGAACTGGTGAATGGATATTTCCTCGAGTCCGCTATCAATCTTTCCGGCGGCGAAGCGCTGGTGCGGTTGGGCGTGGAGGGACTGCGCTGGTACCAGCAGGTATTCGGATTGAAACCGCGTTTTTCCTGGAACATCGATGTTTGCGGCACACATGATCAAATGCCGCAAATCGCCACCGGGCTGGGGCTGGAGGCGCTGGTTTACACCCGCCGCAATCCCACCGGCAAAACCATTTATTGGTCCGAAGCGCCTGAC
>DATJXG010000232.1:0-23150 GCA_035500455.1 Terriglobales bacterium
GGATGACTCATTCGTGCTATGGAGCCGCTACCAGCCTCGCGCTATAATCGGCTTCGGAAAGTATCTGCGCCGCGACGCGCGTGCCCAAGTGGAATGCGCGGTTGCGGCCGAATCTAGGGCGAAATTGCGCACACAGAAACGGGTTGTTCGTCCAACCAGGCTCAAATCTCGCAGGCAATCGCCCCATCCCCATTCCGAAGCTGCCACCTCGCTCTGGACCGAAGCTCTGTTCGGAGCTGAAGTTCTTTTACTGCACGCCACTCCGGTCTACTACGGTTTTGGGGTGCCCCACGGCGACGACTCGGGCGTGGTCATCATTCCCGGTTTTCTCGGTACCGACCTTTACCTCACCGAGCTTCACGGCTGGCTGGAACGAATCGGCTACCGGGCGTATTTCTCCGGCATCGGCATCAATGCCGACTGCCCGAATCTGCTGATCCAGCGCCACGTGAGCGATACCGTCGAGCGTGCGCTGGACGAAACCGGCCGCAAAATTCACCTGATCGGTCACAGCCTGGGAGGCGTGATCGCACGCTCCCTGGCCGGGGCACGGCCGAGAGATATTGCGTCGGTCATCACCCTGGCCTCACCCATTCGCGGCACGGTGGCGAACCGGACGATTATTCACGCCGCCGAAGCCGTCCGCCTGCGCATTCTGCAGGAGCATGGCGACGGTGTGCTGCCCCACTGCTATACCGGACGCTGCACCTGCAATTTTGTGGATTCGTTGCGCCGCGAAGTGGCGAACTCTGTGCTCCAGACCGCTATCTACACGCGTCACGACGGCATCGTGGACTGGCGCTATTGCATGACCAGGAAAAACGGCAACGATTTCGAGGTTCCGGGCACGCACATTGGCATGGCGTTTAATCCCGCGGCGTACGCGATTGTGGCCGAGCGACTGGCGCTGACGCACTCTTCCTCATAGCCCGGTTGGCCTCACCCTCCAGCCATTTCCAGGACCGCGCCACCGGGGCTCTCCAATTTTTTCATCACCGTTCCCGGCCCCTGCAAGTGTAAAACCGCTCTTGCCAGGCTGTTGTTCACCACTACAAAACACCCGGAACAGTCCGTCTTCAAGTACGGCAAATGATGGATACCCGGCCCTCGTCCGTCAAATTCGGCTTCCAACTGCAGCCCATCCCGTGCCGCGCAGCGGAAGCCCCATTGAAAGTTCTCCCGGTCCTTTCTGATCTCGCGCAAATCGCGAAACACCCGCCGCTGGCCTTCATGCCACAGCACGGCTTTGCGAAACACCAGCCCGAAAGGCATGTCATAAACCAAGGCTTCGAGGGAACTTGGCGGGCCTTCGGGCCGGGGAAAATAGGCGTGCGCCCAAGTCCAGAAACCGCGATGGCGGTATCCGCAGTTGTGGCCCTGGAGTCCAAACCCCAGCGGACTGCCTTCAAAACTGCGGCCATCGAGCGTGATCTTCCCGGAGAAGCACGCGTCGGAGTGCGGGGTCCGCGAGAATCCAATCCAGCCTTTGTTGCTGAGCGTGACTCGGAAGTTAGAACGATACTCCAACTCCCATGACACTCTGTGGCCGTCAACCTCCAAGGCTCCGCGGCAGGAATTTTCCCCGATCTCATTGCTGCCGATTCGTAAATGAAATGGGTTCTGCCCGCGGGCGCTGAGTGCGAGGCCTTCCAGCGGAAATCCGCGAATGAAACTTTGCGGAGTGCCATCTCTTGGAAACCAGGTTGCCCATACTTGTACTGGCAGCCCGCGTGGGTCGCTCAGGCACCCGCCCCGCCCAGGGTTCATGAGCAAATACCGGAACCACCACGCGCCGGCGGCGTCCGCAAGCCCCAGACGAAGGAACCACACCTCATAGCGGCGCCGGGTGGAGAGCGAGGAATAGATTTCATTTAGGGTGTTCACAAGCCTCCTTTCCCGCGCCACTCGATGGAATGTGTATCTGAGAAGCTCAAGCGCGAGCCAGTCGGGGGTAACGGCCGGAAATCTTTCGTATGAACCCGTGCAGTCGATGAAATGCTGCGGTATCAGGAAAGAACATGAGTGGACACTCGCCCGCAACGACCTCTATGCCATGCGACTGACACAAGGCAACCGCCTTCGCACTCACCGCGCCCTGCCCTGCCCCCCGGTGCATCCAGACCAGGCGCACGCCGGCTTCGGCACAATCGCTCACCACCGATTCGGTGACTTCCGGTGAGGTCATGAGCAGCACGGCTGCGACGGGTGGCAGGATCTCCTGTACTTTCGCGAAGCAGTCTCGCCCGTAGAGTTCGGTAGCAGCGGGATTCACGGGTACCATGTCATAGCCGCGCCGGCAGAATTCCTTGAGCAGGCTCGCGCTGAAGCTTGAAGGATCCCGCGAGATTCCAACGATCGCAATTCGCTTTTGCGCCAGGAAGTGCCGGATCGTTTCCAGGCTCGAACTTTGATTCGCCATATGCTTCTCCTTATCGGACGGGAGTTGGCCGGCCTTTAAGTAGGAATTGGAGTTCTTTCTCAGGCAAACGTCAGTGACCGCCGTCACTAAGTTTGGGAAGAGATCGCCTGCAGTCTCAGCAGCTCAACTGGCGCAGGCGCCCTGGCCCGCGTAGAATTTTTTTTGGGTATGGCGAGCGAAGTCCAAATCGCGGCCCGCAGAGTCGTCTCTGTGAATCCAGCAACCGGCGAAACTCTGCGTGAGTTCCACAGCGCCTCGGAGCAGGAGGTCCGCGAAGCAGTGGATCGAGCCCAGGCCGCGCAGCCGGCGTGGAATGCGCTCGGCGTCCGCCGGCGCATTGCCTTGCTCAAGAACTTTCAGCATCTTCTGGAGGAGAGAAAATCTGAAGTTGCCCGTCTGATTACGAGGGAGGCGGGCAAGCCCTACGTCGAGGCTCTTAGCACCGAAGTGATTGTGGTCCTGGATGCGGCGCGCTTTTTGATCGAAAACGCTTATCGCCTTCTTCGCGACGAATCCCTGCCCCATGGCAACCTGGCCATGAAGACCAAGGCCGGCCGCCTCGTGCGCGAGCCTTATGGCGTGATCGGCATCGTGTCACCGTGGAACTATCCGTTTTCGATTCCTGCAACCGAGACTCTGGCCGCGCTCGTCACGGGAAACGCCGTGTTGGTAAAGCCCTCCGAATTCACTTCGCTAGTGGTGCTGGAGCTGGCTTCCTTGCTTCACCGGGCGGGGGTTCCTGAACCTATCGTGCAAGTGCTGGTCGGCGACGGTGCGACCGGCGCGGCACTACTCAACTCCAATATCGAGAAGATGATCTTCACTGGAAGCGTAGCCACCGGGAAGCGGATTGCGCAAGCCGCGGCCACGCGCTTGCTGCCGGTCGTTCTGGAATTAGGCGGCAAAGATCCCATGCTGGTGCTGGAGGACGCCGACGTTGACGTGGCCTCGAGCGGCGCGGTCTGGGGCGCCTTCGTAAATGCCGGGCAGACCTGCCTCTCGGTTGAGCGCTGCTATGTGCACCGGAAGCTGTACGAACCCTTCCTCCACGCTTGCGTGGAAAAGACGAGGCAACTGCGCGTGGGCGACGGCATGAACCCGGAAACCGACATAGGGCCGATGATCCACGAGCATCAGGCCCGCATTGTGGAGCTACAGGTCGAGGATGCCAGGGCTCGTGGCGGTCGCGTGTTGGCGGGAGGAACGAGGCTGCCGGAGCTGGGCCCGAACTACTATGCTCCCACGGTGCTGGCAGATGTCTCCCACGACATGCTGATTATGCGTGAAGAAACTTTTGGGCCGGTACTGCCGATCATGCCCTTCGACAGCGAAGACGAAGCCGTCCGTCTCGCCAACGACTCCGATTATGGTTTAGCCGCCAGTGTCTGGACTCGGGACCGGGCTCGGGGCGAACTGCTGGCCCGGCGCCTTGCCACCGGAACTGTGATGGTGAACGATGTTGTCTCCTGCTTCGGCATCAGCGAAGCGCCCCACGGGGGCGTCAAAGCCAGCGGCACCGGCCGCACGCACGGCCGCTTCGGCCTGGAGGAGATGGTCCGGATCAAATATGTGGACTCCGACCGCCTGCCCGGCATAAAGAAAGTTTGGTGGTACTCGTACGGCGAAGCCTTCTCACGCCAGATGGAAAGTATGATCGACATGCAGTTTGCCCGCACCGCAGGACGCCGTCTGCAGGGCGCGCTTCGCTCCGCAGGGATTTACTTGAGAAAGGGAAGGCTCTAGCGATCGCGTTTTTCGCTCTTATGGCTTTTGGCCTTTTTTTAGAAGCTCCCGGCGCGCGGCAATTTCCGGCGATCCCTCACCCGCGCCTGTCTCACGCCGCTGCTCTCTGCTCGCTTCTCCCAGGCGTCGCCTCCTTGGGCAGTGACATGGCCCGGGCGCGTTCCGCATTCGAGAGCAAGGGTGAGGAGTTAACCGCGGAATCCACGGCAATTTCCAACAATCTGCCCTGGACGCGAAAAACCATGCTCCAGAGGTGGGCGGCCAATACCACCAGGACCGCACCGGCAGCCAACGATGCCGAAACCACGGGGAAACCAACACGCTCTGCCGGGTTAGTTTGAAACACGATTAACGCGGCCACAACAATAACGCCGGCCAGGAAGATGCCTGCCAGCTTTACAGTCTCGGCAAACGCCATGGCCGATTCTGATACCCGGTACGCAAGCCGGTACTTTTCTATCAGAGCCGTGCTCTGATTGGACTCGGGAGTAAAGCTAAGGACGGTTGCGGTGCTCATAGAAACCTCCTTGCGGGAGACCAAAACACCTGCTTCGACTGCTTTAAGTTACGGAGAGGAGGTCTCTCACGATTCCCTTATAGGTTGGCCGCAATTCTGCCGCAGTGACGGGGATCACCTTATCCGGGCGCCTTGTGATCACGGTCACGACTTGAGTGATTCCAGTCACAGCCTGGAATTTCGTCATTCCCGAAAATAGGGTGTAACGCTTGCGGAGCACGATTGTTCCAGATTCTCCACGCCGAGTTGCTGGCTCCGGGTATCAAGCGGTTCCTCATTCAAGCCCCTCGTATCGCCCGCAGGCATAAGCCGGGACAATTCGTGATCGTGCGGATCTACGAAGAAGGCGAACGCATCCCGCTCACCATTGAAAGTTCTGACGCTCAGCGCGGAACCATCAGCATCGTGGTACAGTCCGCGGGCAAGACCACGCACCTGCTCAATTCGCTCAAGGCGGGAGACCACATTCTGGACGTAGTGGGGCCACTCGGCAAGCCGTCAGAGATTAGGAACTTTGGAACGCTCGTAGTGATGAGCGGCGGCGTGGGTACAGCGATGGCGTATCCAACCGCGGCCGCACTCAAGCAGGCCGGGAACCGGGTCATTTCGATTGTGGGAGCCCGGAGCAAAGAGCTGGTGATTCTCGAGCAGGAGATGCGCGCCGTGAGCGACGTGCTCTTCATTACCACCGACGATGGCAGCTATGCCGACCGGGGCTTCGTCACGGACAAGCTCCGTCAGTTGATCCAAAATGGCGTGCCCATCGACCTGCTACTGGCAGTCGGTCCGATTCCCATGATGAAGGCAGTCGCGGACATGACGCGGGGAGAACACATCCGCACCATCGTCAGCCTGAATCCCATCATGATTGATGGCACCGGAATGTGTGGCGGATGCCGTGTTCTGGTCGGCGGCAAGAGCGCGTTCGCCTGCGTGGACGGCCCGGAGTTCGACGCCCACCTGGTCAACTTCGAAGTTTTGATGCAGCGCAATGCCACCTACCGCCATCAGGAACTGGAGTCCATGGACGAATTTCGGCGCGCCATGGAAACGCAACCGGAAACCACAAAAAAGGATGCGAGCGCCGTGGAAGGAACCCCGGTATGACCGCGCCTGCCAAACCGTCACTAAACCCGTTGCCGCTTCGGGAGCGTATGAAGGTGCCGCGGCAGCTCATGCCGGAGCAGTCGCCCGAACTTCGCTGCGTAAACTTCACCGAGGTCAATTTGGGCTACAACCCTGAACTCGCCAGGCAGGAAGCCTTGCGCTGCCTGGAATGCGCCAGGCCCGCTTGCACGAAGGACTGCCCGGTGGGAGTTAAAGTCCATGAGTTCGTGCAGTTGATTGTGGCGGGAGATTTTCTGGCAGCGGCCGCCAAGATTCGCGAGGACAACGTCTTGCCCGCAATTACCGGACGCGTCTGTCCCCAGGAAGACCACTGCGAGGGCGGCTGCGTGATGGGGAAGAAAGTCAAGCCGCTCGGCATCGGCTACCTGGAACGTTTTGTCGCGGACTACGAACAGCGCAGCGGCTTCCGCGGCTTGCCCAAGGTCCCACCCACCGGGAAGAAGGTCGCCATTGTCGGCAGCGGGCCATCGGGTCTCACTGTGGCCGGCGACCTGGTGCAAAGGGGGCACAAGGTGCGCGTGTTCGAGGCTCTTCACGAACTCGGTGGAGTGCTGGTGTACGGCATCCCCGAGTTCCGCCTGCCCAAGCAGATTATCCGCGAACAACTGGATTGCATGCGCGAGATGGGAGTCGAGTTCGAAACTGACGTAGTCGTAGGAAGAACGGTCACGATCGATGAACTCATGGAGGAAGAAGGATACGACGCCGTGTTCGTCGGCACCGGCGCCGGCCTGCCGGTGTTCATGAATATTCCAGGCGAGCACTGGAATGGCGTCTACTCGGCAAATGAATTCCTCACCCGCATCAACTTGATGAAAGCCTACAAGTTCCCAACCTACGACGAGCCCATGCTGGACTTGCATGGGAAAGACGTGGCGGTCATCGGCGGAGGGAACACGGCGCTCGACGCCATTCGTTCCGCCCGCCGCCTGGGCGCAAGGAAGGCTTCTGTTCTCTACCGTCGGAGCGAGGCGGAAATGCCGGCCCGGGCGGAAGAGGCCAAACACGCCCGCGAAGAGGGCATCGAGTTCCGCATGCTGACCAGCCCGGTCGAGTTTCTTTCTGACGGCAAGGGTTGGCTCAGCCGGGTGGCCTGCGTAAGCATGGAACTGGGCGAGCCTGACGCCTCAGGACGCCGCCGCCCCGTCGCCATTGCCGGCTCGGAGTTTGAGATACCCCTTTCCGTCGCCGTCATCGCCATTGGTACCAGTGCGAATCCCATCGTCCAGAGCACAACGCCGGGCCTGGGCACGGACAAGCGCGGGTACATTCAGGCCGATCCTGAGAGCCAGCGCACATCGCGCCGCGGCGTGTTTGCCGGAGGTGACATTGTGACCGGAAGCGCTACCGTCATCCTCGCCATGGGCGCCGGGAGGCGAGCGGCTAAGGGGATTCACCAATACCTGACGACCGGAGTCTGGTAAGCGGTTGTGACGACGCTCACTTCCGCGCGTGGCCTGGGTCACGGCCCGCAGAACCAGGGAAAGATGTAATGGAGTGTTTTGCGAGTGAGATTTCTGAACACGGGAGGTGTGGCATGATGGACAGCCTGTTCTTCGCCGGCTTCGATCCCCTGCACGAAGTCCCTGAAGTATGCACACTCTGCTCGGCGCGCCCGCCGGTTTTCAGCTTTGACTACCGCGCGCTGGCTGCGAACGGGGAGTCGCAGAGGACCACCGGCTTCTGCTGCACAGCCTGCGCAGCGGCGCTGCTGAGAAAACTGGAGCGTGCTGAATCCGGAGAATGGGCGGAAGAAGAGGCCGCCCTCGCCCAGGACGATTTCGACGTGTCTGAGTTCCACAAGCACCGGCTGGCCGCGTTTCCGGGCAGCGGGCGTAAGTAATTAGGAGCGCTATTAGAACATAAGGAACATCCCCTAGGAGGGTACTACCATGAGTGCTGGCATTCTGACGCCGCCCGGAATCAAAATTCCGGGCGATTATATTGAGAACGTACTTCACATAGTAAAAGCCAAGAACCCGGCGGAACCTGAGTTTCACCAGGCTGTTCAGGAAGTGTTCGAATCTCTTCGCCTGGTTCTGGCGAAGCATCCGGAATACAGATCGGCTCGTATTCTGGAGCGCATCGTAGAGCCCGAGCGAGTGCTCATGTTCCGCGTGCCATGGTTTGACGACCTGGGCAACATCCAGATCAATCGTGGCTTCCGCATTGAAATGAACAGCGCCATCGGTCCCTACAAGGGCGGGTTACGCTTCCATCCCTCGGTCAATTTGGGCATTCTGAAATTTCTCGCCTTTGAGCAGGTATTCAAGAATTCCCTCACCACCCTGCCCATGGGCGGAGGCAAAGGTGGATCGGACTTCGATCCCAAGGGCAAGAGCGACAACGAGGTCATGCGTTTCTGCCAGAGCTTCATGACCGAGCTATGGCGGCACATCGGCGCTGACACCGACGTTCCTGCCGGCGACATTGGCGTGGGCGGACGGGAAATCGGCTTCCTCTTCGGTCAGTACAAGCGCCTGGCGAATAAATTCACCGGCGTTCTGACCGGCAAGGGCCTGAGCTGGGGCGGGTCACTCATTCGTCCGGAAGCTACCGGATACGGCTGCGTGTACTTCGCCTCCGAGATGCTCAAGAGCCGCAAGGACTCGCTCGAAGGCAAGCTTTGCCTGGTTTCGGGCAGCGGCAACGTCTCCCAGTACACGGTGGAGAAACTGCTCGACTTTGGCGCCAGGCCGACGACCTGGTCCGATTCCAACGGCGTGATCTACGATCCTGATGGAATCGACCGCGAGAAGCTGGCCTGGGTCATGGAACTGAAGAACGTCCGCCGGGGACGTATCCGCGAGTATGCCGACCGCTTCAAGAAAGCGATCTTCATGCCCACGGATATCAAGCTGGAGCACAATCCGCTGTGGAACATCAAGGCTGACTGCGCTTTCCCCAGCGCCACACAGAACGAGATCACGGCGAAAGACGCCGCCAACCTGATCAAGAATGGCGTCAAACTCGTCGCCGAGGGTGCGAATATGCCGAGCACCCTGGAAGCGACCAGGATGTTTCTGGACGCGGGAATTCTCTACGGCCCAGCTAAAGCATCCAACGCCGGCGGCGTGGCTACCTCCGGTCTGGAGATGGCACAGAACAGCATGCGCTTAACCTGGACCCGGGAAGAAGTGGATGACCGTCTGCACAAAATCATGATCGCCATTCACCGTAGCTGCTACGAGACCGCGGAAACCTACGGAACTCCGGGCAATCTGGTGAATGGAGCCAACATTGCCGGCTTCCTCAAGGTGGCCAACGCGATGCTGGACCAGGGGCTGGTCTGACGGAGTCTCAGAGCGACTACGCTCTTCGTCCTTCCGAGTGCCTGCCGGGAAGGTGCTCTGCATTCTTGCCAACCAGCAAGAACGCAGACACCTTCCTCGCAGGATTACGGCGTTTGAGATGGGAATAGGCGCCGGAGTCCACGTGGTCAATTTTGCAACAGCAATCGAAGCCGGTGAACTTCCAGCTGCCAACTCACAGGCCGATGTGCAACGTCGGGTTTCGCTCGGCCAGGTCACCTGGGCCGGGCCCGTGATTGTAATGGTGGCTCGCAGTTTTTTCATGATTGTGGCCCAGGCGCTGGTGGCAGCCGTTTACCTCGCCCGCGGAAACCCCTCACCTTGGAATTCCGCTGCTCCCTGGTGGACCGTGTACGCCACGTTAATCGACATAGGCTGCCTGCTCCTACTGCTGAAATTCACCCGTGCCGAAGGCATACGCCTGCGCGACCTCGTCGGCAAGGTTCGCCTACGGTGGGGCCAGGACGTCTTCCTGGGCATCGCCTGCTTTATTGTGTTGGTGTTCATGTTTTCTATTCCCGGCTGGGTAGCCGGCAGGCTCGGGTTCGAAATTTCGCACACGGCGATGTATCCCGGGCTCTTTTCAGAACGGAAATTGCCGCTCTGGGGCGTGATCTACAGCTTCAGTCTGTTCTGGCTGATCTGGTCACCCACCGAGGAGATGACCTATAACGGTTATGCCTTGCCGCGTCTCCAGGCCTTGACGGGACGTAAGTGGGTTGCCGTGTCGATCGTCGGGTTTTGGTGGGCCCTGCAGCATAGCTTTCTTCCGCTTATTTTCGATTGGAAGTATGTGCTGTGGCGGTTCCTGTTCTTCCTGCCCGGCGTGATCGTGATAACCGTCCTGTACTTGGGGATGAGGCGGCTTGCGCCGCTGATCTTCGCGCATTGGCCTATGGATCTCGCGGCAGTGTTCTACACATTGCGCTTGTGACCAGCCATGCGCGAATTCACCGGTTTGGCAGTTCCCAATGCACGCGTTCGAATCATCCATTGACGCCGAGCGCCTCTTCGAGGGCTTCGAGGACCTGATGCCGTTCCGCGTCCAGGATATCCTTCTGGTTTCCAGCCTTTACGACTCGTTCATTCTGCGCGAGGACGGGCGGCTGAGCGAACTCCTCATCAGCGAATCTCTCGACCTGAACCTGCAGCGCATCCCCGGCATTACTCAAGTCTCCACCGGCCGCGAGGCCCTGGCGCGCTACCAGCCGCGGTTCAACCTCATTGTGACCAATCTGGAAGTGGGTGACATGAATGCCGCGCAACTGGCACGCGAGGTCAAGGAATCCGGACTCGATATTCCGGTCGTGGTTCTTGCCTACGACTACCGTGAGGTCAAAAATTTCATCGCTCGCAACCCGGTTGCCGACATCGATGCCATCTTCTTATGGCAAGGGAACGCGCGCATTCTGATCGCCATCGTGAAGCACATTGAAGACAAGCGCAACGTGCAGCACGATACCGAGGCCATCGGAGTTCCGGTGATCCTGGTGGTGGAAGACAACATCCGTTATTACTCATCGTTCCTCCCCATGATTTATACCGAGCTGATCAACCAGTCGCGGCGCGTCATCCGCGAAGGCATCAATGCGGCGAACCGGTTGGTGCGCATGCGGGCGCGGCCCAAGATCCTGCTCAGTTCCAGCTTCGAAGATGCGGCCGAGCAAGTGCAAAAGTACAGCAAGCATCTGCTCGGAGTCGTGTCAGACGTGGAGTTCCCTCACGCTGGAGAGCTGAGCGCCGAAGCGGGTTTCAAGCTGGCGCGATTGGTGCGCGACCTGGTGCCGGACGTTCCGGTGGTCCTGCAGTCCAGCCGCACCAGGTTCAAGGCGCAGGCCCGGGCCGAGGGCTTCTCCTTTCTTCGCAAACGCTCGCCCACCCTGCTCCGGGAGTTGCGGCGCGTTCTTTTGCAGCAGTTCGCCTTCGGCGACTTCGTCTTCCGTCTGCCGGACGGCGCCGAGGTTGCCCGGGCGGGCGATCTGAACGCGTTGGAAGCCGCGCTGCACACCGTTCCGGCGGAAAGCATCGCCTACCACGGCCAGCACAATCACTTCTCGCACTGGCTGATGGCGAGGACAGAGTTCGCCCTGGCGCAAAAGCTCCGGCCGCGTAGGGTCTCCGACTTCACTACTCACGAAGATTTGCGCCGCGACCTGATTGATTCCATCGCCCAATACCGCCAGGAGCAGAGCCAGGTGCTGATCGGCGATTTCAACGCCGCGGCCTTCAAACCGGAAGGCCCGTTCTTCCTGCGGATTGGCGGCGGGTCTCTGGGCGGGAAGGCCCGGGGCTTGGCCTTCGTCCGCCATTTGCTGCGTCAGCGCCGCATTGCCTCTGCCTTCGCTGGCGTTCGAGTGGCGGTGCCGGCAAGCTTGGTCGTGGCCACTGATATGTTCGACCGCTTCGTCAGCGACAACAACCTGCTCGATTTTGCTATGCGGACCAACGATGACGCCGAGATTCAGCGGCGCTTTCTGAATGCACCGTTACCCGCAAGCCTCCAGGAAAACCTCGGGACATTTCTCACGGAGGTGGCTTATCCCCTGGCGGTCCGCTCCTCCAGCCTTCTCGAAGACTCGCAGTACCAGCCGTTCACCGGGGTGTATGAAACCTTCATGCTGGGCAACCACCAGCCTGATATTGAGACTCGATTGGACCAGTTGATGGAGGCGATCAAGCGGGTTTACGCCTCCACCTTCAGCCAGCGCGCGAAAGCCTATGTGCGGTTGACGCCCTATCGCCTGGAAGAAGAAAAGATGGCGGTGATCCTCCAGCAGGTTGTGGGCATGGTTCACGGCCCACGGTTCTATCCCGATTTTTCCGGCGTGGCCCGCTCACGCAACTTCTACCCGGTTCCACCCATGAATCCGGAGGACGGAATCGCCGCCGTGGCCCTGGGTTTGGGGCGGGAGGTAGTGGGCGGAGGAAAATGCCTGGGCTTTTGCCCCCGCCATCCTCGCAACCTCGTGCAGTTCTCCTCTATAGAGGACATCCTGGCCAATACGCAGTCTGAGTTTTGGGCCCTCGAGTTAAACCACAATGCCGAGCATGGAGCCCCTGGCTCCGGCTTGCGCGAATCTCGGTATGCCCTGGATGTGGCCGACTCCGACGGGACACTCCTCCTCCTGGGTTCCACTTACTCCCCCGACAATCACGCTGTCTACGATGGGTTAAGCCGCCCCGGCATCCGGATTGTGAGCTTCGCTCCCATCCTGAAACATGATGTTTTCCCCCTGGCCGAGATTCTCGACCAGTTGATCAAAATCGGAGAGGACGCGCTCGGACGCCCGGTAGAGATCGAGTTCGCCGTCAGCCTGGCACACGGTACTAACCCCGCAGATTTCGGTTTCCTTCAGATCCGGCCGCTCGTGCTTGCCCGCGAGACCCAGCAAGTCTGCATTCGGGACGTCGATCCCGCCCGGCTGGTTTGCCAAAGCTACAAGGTATTAGGCAATGGCCGCATTGAAGATGTACGTGATGCCGTAGTTGTGGACTTCCACCGCTTCGAACGCAGCCGCAGTCAGGAAGTAGCAGAAGGGATCACCCACCTCAACGCCAAGCTGAGCGAGGGTGCCACGCCCTACCTGCTCATCGGCGTCGGCCGATGGGGCTCGAACGACCCCTGGCTCGGAATCCCGGTGGGCTGGGAACAGATTTCCGGCGCGCGCGTCATCGTCGAAGCCGGCTTCCGTGATTTTCGTGTTACTCCCTCGCAGGGCAGTCATTTCTTCCAGAACCTCATGGCCTTTCAGGTTGGGTATTTCACCGTCAATCCCGATGCGGGTGAGGGCTTCGTAGATTGGCAGTGGCTGGCTGCGCAAACGGCGACCGAGCAGCAAGGCTGTGTTCGCCATCTGCACTTTGATGAGCCTCTGCTCGTGATCATGAACGGGAAAACCAGCCAGGGGATGATCTTCAAACCTCAGCCGAAACCGGGAAACGGCCAGCCCTTGTGACATACCTCACCGCCGTGCGTGTCTCAGGTCACAGCCTCTCCCAGCAAGAGGCGCTTGTAATCGAGTAGCGGCGTGGAGTCTGGAAGATTCCGGCCGGGGAGTACTCCAATGAGAGATGAAGACCTGCTTCAATGCCCGTTACTTCAGGCTTTGGATGGGATGCGCCGCGCCGAGTTGCTCGGTTTGATGAAAGACTCTAACCTCAGGGAGAAAGTAGAGAAGTGCGTGGCCGGGCAGCCGAGGACCGCACTCGTCGCCGCGGAGCCCGTGTCCGCCGGAACCAACCCGAGGCCGGCACGCGACTTCCAGGAGGACGTCCATAGTTGGAATAGGGATGTTCCTCTGTGGCGCAGAAGTGCCAAGGAATAGTTTCCGGCGTTATGCCGGAAGGCAACAGTCACACACTGTCCTGCGCACTTTGCCCGTTGTTCATCCGATAACATGAGAGTGATGGCTGGATGCATTCGAAGGCAGCACTGCGGCTTGCAGCGGTCTTAGCTCCGCGCCAGGGTGGTTAGCCAGTCCCCCGGATCCTCTGACGGTCACCGCCGGCTCCAATATCTGTGGAGTTGCAAGGATGCGCGAGATCAAACATTCCCCTTGTGCTTTTTGCAGCAGCTTGAACGCCGGCTCAGGATCTTGCCCATAAGGAATCGTCAAATTGGCTCGAATCACTAATTCTCTGAACACGCGGCCTGAACTTGCCGGACCAACGACTCCCTCCACTTCCACCTCCAAATCGCAATATTGCAGTCTTACTCCTTCCGCCAGATCGCAACACTTGATCGTAAAGCAGCCCGCGACCGAGCCTAAGAGCAAATCTTCGGGAGTCCACTTGCCGTCGCCCGGGCCATCGGACATCGCGAAACGAATAACATTTGGCGTAGAGTCACACCTCGCTATCCCATTTCCGACGCACGTCCGCCACGCGCGTGCTCGGAGCATTTTTTTCTGCGCTCGGGGCCGAGCGCCTCTCTTTGCCCGGGCTTGATGCGATGTGAGCACGCCATGATTGTGCCCGCCTGGGGTCGGGTTTGCGGTAGCCGCACTC
The DNA here is from genome assembly GCA_035500455.1 of Terriglobales bacterium. Taxonomy (GTDB): domain Bacteria; phylum Acidobacteriota; class Terriglobia; order Terriglobales; family Acidobacteriaceae; genus DATJXG01. The sequence goes on from DATJXG010000232.1 coordinate 14,126, forward strand.
ACTGTTCCCGGTGATTCGGGTCACCGGCATGTTGCATCGACGGCAACCCGTGGTGATCGAGCCGAGGCTGAGGCCGCCGCCACCTACGACAGGAAGAACTCCCTCGCCACTTTCGCCCAGTCCTGGTCTGGCAGTTGCGCGGTCAAATCGTCCACCGCCAGGCCGCCGTCCTGCGCGAGAACGCCGGCGGGAGTTGGCATGTTCATGCGAAGCCGCCGCGCGGCCTCTTCCATCCAGCTGCGCAGCAGTGTGCCACTCAGCAAATTGCGGAAGTTCGTCTTGGCATCGGGTGCCTGCACCGTCAGCAGCCAGCCTTCTCCATAGGGATCTTTGCGCGCAACTTCTGGATCGCGGAGCGCGGCTTCGTTGATGTCCGCCACAATCCCTTCGATGGGGGAAACCATTTCGGCCGAACTGCCGTCCCGGAACATGGTCACGATCTTCTGCCCCTGCCGGACCCACTGTCCGCGTTGCGGCAGCGTGATCCGCTCAATCTTGCCCGCCAGTTTGCTGGCAAAATCGTCCATGCCCACGCGCACCAGGCTGGGGCTCTCACTCAATGCCCAGGTATGGCCCGGGTGATAGCGGAGATTCTCAGGGACTCTGAATCCCGCAACCACACGCGCAACCGGTCTTGGCAGAGTTTCCGGCATGGCGGTTTGCAGCGCGGGCTGCGCCGGCACTTCCTTGCGGCGGATGAAATGGTCCACAACCAGAAAGACGGCAAACATGAGCAGTACGAGAATGACGGTCATAAACCACCTCCGCGCCGCGGTCTCTTGTTCGGCCGCTCGCTACTGCTGATTAAGGCAATTCCTTTGCCAAGTCGTGCGCGCCTGCGGCACACATGAGGCATCTGGCTCACGATAAGTGAGATAGCCTGGTCGCCCATCATCGTGTCGTTCATTTGTGAGTTGCGGAGGGCGACAGATTTGTTGCGAATCACAACGTCACGCTGCGGAATGTTGCAGACTTCAGAACTGCGAAACTGGCGAATTGGCTTCGCCTCAGCTGTTTGGCGGGCGGTAATTCAGCATTGCGTTTCGCAACACCACTGTTGCGAAAGGTAACACTCAGCCCACGATCGAATCAGGTCGTGAAGTGCCGCTAATTGCTGATTCCAAAAGGATAATTCGGGTCAGCCCGATCACGTGTTCTTGTGACGCCGGTCACTGCCCTCCATGGCATGCGAAGCTGAGACTCTGTACTGGAATCGTGCATGGGTGTGTTGCGTTTCACCTCTATCCTCGTTAGCAAGAAGGGAGCCGCGTATGAAAACCAACAGACTTCTCCTCTTAATCCTCGGCTTGGCGATCGCGTTATTTGCCCTGTTACCCAATCTCGCGTGGGCGGCAGATGACGGCGCCAGTCTCTTCAAGGCCAAGTGCGCTGTGTGCCACGGCGCTGACGCTGCCGGAAGACCTGCGGCCAAGGTGCCAAGTCTGATTTCCACCGATGCCAAAAAGATGTCGGATGCGGCCCTCACCGACGCCATCGCCAACGGTGGCAAGGACAAAAAACCGATGCACACGTTTTCTAAGAAGGGCCTGAGTCCGGACCAAATCAAGTCCCTGGTCGCTTACATTCGTACGCTGCAGAAGTAACAAGTACAGAGGAGGCAACCGTGAGCATGGCGCTCCTGTACGACGCCACCCTCTGCATTGGCTGTAAACAGTGCGAGCAAGCCTGTGCCGAGCAGAACAAGCTTCGCTATGACCAGAAGACGGCGGCCGAAACAGTCCAATCAGACCACAAATACACCGTCGTCTTGACCAAGGGAGACAAGTTCATGCGGCGCCTGTGCATGAACTGCCAGGACCCTGCCTGCGCCTCGGTGTGCCCAGTGGGCGCTTTGCGCAAGACCGCGGCCGGCCCCGTGATCTATGAAGAAGACCGCTGCATGGGCTGCCGCTATTGCATGGTGGCTTGTCCTTTTTCCGTGCCCAAGTACGAGTGGGGCAAAACGCTGCCTAAAGTGCGGAAGTGCACCATGTGCCCGGATCGGGTGCTCGCGGGGCGGCCCACGGCCTGCGCGGAGGCTTGTCCCACAGGCGCCACTTCGTATGGCGAGCGCGACGACCTGATTGCGGAAGCCCGGAAGCGCCTGCGCGACAACCCTGCGAGCTACATCAACCGGATATATGGCGTAAACGAGGTCGGGGGGACGTCGGTGCTCCTGCTGTCGTCGGTGCCGGTCGAGGAATTTGGCTATCCGGTTGCGCTCCCCACCGAACCGATGCCGGTGCTGACTTATCGAGCGCTGTCGCACATTCCGGACCTGGTGACGGTTGGGACCGTTTTGCTGGGCGGCATCTGGTGGATCACCAACCGGCGCTCGGAGGTGGCAGAGGCGGAGAAGAACGAGTCCGATATCGACAAGGACAAGAAGGAGAAATGAGGGCCGATCATGTTTAGGGCGCGAATCAACCTGTGGGCCGTTGTCCTCTGGCTTGTGCTGCCGGCGGGACTCTATGCGCTGGTCTTGCGCCTGGTGCGCGGCCTGGGCGTATCCACCGCGCTCAGCGATTCATTCCCCTGGGGGCTCTGGGTTGGGTTCAAGCTGTTCGCAGTGGCGCTGGCGGGAGGCGGTTTCACGCTGGCGGCCGTAGTGTACATCTTCAACATCCACCGCTACCGCCCGGTTTTGCGCCCGATGGTCCTGACGGCACTGCTTGGTTACTCGATGTTCATCGTGTCGCTGATCATTGACCTGGGCCGGCCGTATCGGGTCTGGCATCCGGTGATCATGTGGAATCCGCATTCGGTCATGTTTGAAATCGCCTGGTGCGTAATGCTCTACACCACGGTGTTGTTCCTGGAATTCGTTCCGGCAGTATTCGAGCGCCTGGGGTGGCAGCGGCCGCTGGGCTGGCTGCACACGGCCATGATTCCGATTGTGATCGCGGGTGTCATTCTTTCCACGCTGCATCAGTCATCGCTTGGAAGCCTGTACCTGATTGTTCCCGGCAAACTGTATCCGCTATGGTATTCGCCGCTTGAGCCGGTGTTCTTTTTTACTTCTTCCCTCTGCGCAGGTCTTGCCATGACTATCTTCGAGTCCTGGCACAGCAACAAGGCATTCGGAAAGCACCTGGAGTTTTCCCTGCTTGCAGGACTGGGGCGGGTACTGGCGGTTCTGCTCTCGGTGTACCTCACTGTACGCTTCCTCGATCTCGTGCACCGCGGCGTGCTCCCGTTGTTGAAGCTGCCACGAACGGAAACCTATTTATTCCTCTTCGAAGCCGGGTTATTGGTGGCAGCGATGGTATTGCTGTACCAGAGGTGGGTCCACACCCATCCCGCGGCACTCTACCTCTCCGCCGTGCTGGTTCTGCTGGGATTGGTCGCGAACCGGATGAATGTGGCAATCACGGGAATGCAGGCCAGTTCCGGCACTTACTACTTTCCCAAATGGACAGAATTCGCCATTACGCTCAGCCTGGTGGCCTCAGCGTTTGCCCTGTTCTGGCTGGCCGTGAAGTATCTGCCAATCTTCCCTGCGGGCGAGGTTGTTCCTGCAAAACGACCGGCGCGAGCGCCCGAGGCGCTGACCGAGTTGATTCATGCCGGATCCTGAACCCAATGCGCCGGCGAGAAGACACTGGACGCATAGAGTTCATAGCGTCCACGGAAAGCTGATCTTCATCCTGGTTGCCTGCCTGACAGTAGTCTTTGGCCTGCTGGGGTATCTGAACATCCGCCTCAATCGCCAACACCTGGAACAGAGCACCTTGGTGAGCGCGGAGCGTGTAAGTGACGTCATTAAACGCAGCACCAGCTACTACATGCTGCACAACGACCGTGAGGGCCTGCACCAAGCAATTAAGACCATGGCCAGCGAGCCCGGCATGGTGCGGGTGCGGGTGTTTAACCGGGAAGGCCAGATCAGCTTTTCCAGTGATGCCCAGGAAATTGGCAGCAATGTGGACAAAAATGCCGAGGCCTGTTACGGCTGCCATGCGCAGGCCCAGCCGCTTACCCGGCTGAACCGTCCGGACCGCTTCCGCATCTACCGCGCCGGCGGGTCGCGCGTGCTGGGGGTCATCAATCCTATCGAGAATCGCCTCGAATGCTCGAACGCTCCCTGCCACGCGCACCCGGCCAGTCAGCAGGTACTGGGCGTGCTGGACACCAACCTGTCGCTGTCCCAGGCCGATCTCAGCCTGGCCGAGAGCAGCCGGCACATGCTGGTTTACACTCTGCTGGCCGTGATCATGGTTTCCCTGCTCAGTGCGGTCGTTGTCTGGCGTATTGTGGGACGGCCCGTCAGGGCCTTGCACGACGGGACAGAACGGCTGACGCGAGGAGAACTTGGGTACCAGCTTGCCGTCATCCCGAATGACGAACTAGGTGAACTCGCCAGGTCTTTCAACCGGATGAGCAGTCAACTGGAAGCCGCCAACGAGGAAATTCTTGCCTGGGCGCGGACCCTGGAAGACCGTGTGGAGCAGAAAACGGTGGAACTCAAGCGCGCTCACGACCACGTTCTGCATGCCGAGAAAATGGCCTCGGTCGGCAAAATGGCGGCTGTGCTCGCGCACGAGATCAACAATCCCCTCTCCGGGATACTCACCTACGCCAAGCTCCTCAGCAAATGGCTGGACCGCGATGACCTCACTCCCGCGCGCCGCGAAGAAATCCGGCAGTGCCTGGACCTGATCGTCTCCGAGAGCCGCCGTTGCGGAGACTTGGTAAAGAACCTGCTGACCTTTTCCCGTGCCGTGCCCATGAACCTGCAGTCGGTGGACCTGAATGAAGTCATCGATCGCTCGCTGCGGCTGGTGGGGCACCAGATGGAAATGGCGGGAATCGAAGTGCACGCGCCGCTTGAGCATCCCCCGGTCGTGGCAGTGTGCGACGCCGCCCAGATCGAGCAGGCGATGGTGGCGCTGATGTTGAACGCCAAAGATGCCATGCAGCACGGTGGCAACCTGTGGCTTGCCACCCGCCTCGACGAAGTTGCCGGTGAGGTTTCCATTCAAATCAGGGACGATGGGTGCGGTATTGCTCCCGAAATTCTCCCCCACATCTTTGAGCCCTTCCTCACCACGAAGGAAAGCGAGCACGGGGTAGGGCTTGGACTGGCGATTACCCGTGGCATCCTCGAACGCCACAGAGGGCGCATCGATGTGGATTCGGAGCTGGGGCGCGGCACTACGTTCACGGTCACGTTGCCGTGCGAGTCGGGAAAGTCTTTGGCCGCGCCTGCGGCGGGAGCTGTCGTTGCGGACCGGAGGTGAAGCCAAAATGAGCGCACAAGGAAGACTGCTGATAGTGGACGATGAGCTGAGCGTGCGGGATTCGCTTGGCAAGTGGTTCCACGAGGAGGGCTACGAGATCGGCACCGCCGAAACTGCCAGCCTGGCGCTCACGCGTCTGGCTGAAGAACGCTGGGACTTGGCCCTGCTCGACATCAAGATGCGTGGCATGGATGGCATTGAGTTGCAGCGCCGTATGCATGAGATCGATCCCGACCTGATTGTCATTATCATGACGGGCTACGCTTCGGTGGAAACCGCGGTGGCCGCCCTGAAGAATGGCGCCTACGACTACGTAAGCAAGCCTTTGGATCCGGATGAGATCTCGCATCTGGTGAAGAAGGCATTGGCCCATCGCCGCGCCGAGAAGGAGAACGCTCGCCTGCGCGAGACGGTCGCCGAGATTACCCGCCCCAGCGAACTCGTAGGGCAAAGCGCGGCCATGAAAAAGATCTTCGACGCCATAGAGACCGTCGCTCCCACCGACGCCACCGTGCTCATCACCGGCGAGAGCGGCACCGGGAAGGAATTAGTGGTTCAGGCCATTCACGCCGCCAGCGTGCGACGCTTCCATCCCCTGGTGGTCATTCACTGCGGCGCGCTTACCGAGACCCTTCTGGAAAGTGAACTGTTTGGCCATGAGAAGGGCTCTTTCACCGGGGCCCTGTACCGCAAGAAGGGCAAATTTGAAGTCGCCGAGGGCGGCACCGTTTTTCTAGATGAAATCGGCGACATCAGTTTGAAAACCCAGACCGATCTGTTGCGGGTGCTGCAGGAGCGCGAGATCACCCGGGTGGGCGGCACCCAGGTCATGAAAGTGGACTTCCGTTGCGTGGCCGCCACCAACAAAGACCTGGAGAAGTTGATTGAGGAAGGCAAGTTCCGTCCTGACCTTTTCTACCGGCTCAACGTTTTTCACATCGAACTCCCGGCCTTGCGTGAGCGCCGTGAAGATATCCCTCTGCTGGTAAACCACTTCGTGCGCAAGTTCTCTCAGGCGATGAACAAGCGGATCACACGGGTCTCGCCTGCCGCCATGGACCAACTGCAGGAACAGCCCTGGCCCGGCAACGTCCGCGAACTGGAGAACGCAGTGGAGCGAGCCATGGTCGTGGCCCAGGAGCCGGAGTTGAGGGAGCAGGACTTCTCCTTCAAAGTGGCCGTGGTGCCCAATGGCTCAGCGAAAACGCTCGAAGACGTGGAGCACGCCCACATCCTCCGCGTGCTTGAGCAATGCGGCGAAAATCAGAGCCGCGCCGCTGAAGTGCTGGGCATCGACCGAGTCACGCTTCACCATAAACTCAAGAAGTATGGCTGGACGCGCGGCACCGTTGAAAGCCGATGAAGCTGGTGCAACTGTTGGCGGTTGGAAAACTGGAGCCTGAGCTGCTGAGCGGCCTGGCAGCGGCTATCCCCCGGGTGTTTCCTGCCGAATGCGAGGTCCTGCAGACCACGCTGAATCCGGAGCCGGCTTTTCACGGAGAGCGATTGCAATACCATTCATCGGAGTTGCTGCGTCTGATGCAGCAATTCATACGGCCCGGATGCTGGCGTCTGCTGGGCATTACAGCCGTAGATCTCTATATTCCCATCCTGACCTTCGTATTCGGCGAGGCCCAGATGGGCGGGCCGTGCGCCATCGCGTCCTACCACCGGTTGCGCCAGGAATCTTACGGTCTGCCGCCCAACCGGGAACTCCTCCGCGAGCGCTTACTGAAAGAGGCGCTCCATGAGCTTGGGCACACCGTCGCCTTGACCCACTGTGACGATTATCAGTGCGTGATGGCGGCTGCCCACGCGGTGGAAGGGATAGACCTCAAGCTGAATACGCTGTGCCCGGACTGCCACCGGGGGGCCAGGGAATGGCGGGGACGACGGGACTCGAACCCGCGGCCTCTGCCGTGACAGGGCAGCGTTCTAACCAACTGAACTACGTCCCCACGCTCAAAACAAACGACTTCGACGAAAGCCGCTTCTGACGCGGCTTCTGCTAGAAAAGCAGGCTTCGCAAATTTCGCAAGAACTACCGAGTTTGGTGGAGAGTTCTGGAAGAACCGCCTCCAAACCGCCTACAAATTTGCGTTTCGTGGTCACGAACATCATGTTAACACACCACGCGGATGCATCTGCTGGTTGGGGATCCATAAATTCATACAAGGTCGACAAGATTGGTCTGCTTGCTCGCGAATTACGTGGGTGTGGCTTTTACTTTGGTACTCTGCCTCCATCGAGGCCGATGCTTAATGCCGCCGCGAGAAGCTCGTCGACCATCCATCAACAGGCGCCGCGCAGCACAGTACTTGCGCATGAGCCGCGCGCACCAGCAGTACTCGATCGCGAACCAGTCCGCTGCAATCGCGCTGTACGCTGCGGCGCACAATGTCGGCATCGTTCGCTCATTCGTCGACGAGGGCAGAAGCGGAACAACGATCAGGAAACGCGAAGGGTTACAAGAACTGCTCCGCGTAGTGCAGTCAGGCAAGGCTGATTTCGATCAAGTCCTCGTTTACGATGTCAGCCGCTGGGGTAGATTCCCGGATAGCGATGAGTCAGCGCATTACGAATATCTCTGCAAACTCGCCGGAATCAGGGTTCATTATTGCGCGGAGCAATTCGAAAACGACAACAGCCCCACGTCCAATCTGCTTAAGGCTCTCAAACGCACAGCGGCAGGCGAACACAGCCGCGAGCTATCGGCAAAAGTCAGCTCCGGCCAGCGTCGCCTAGTGTCACTGGGCTTTTGGCAAGGCGGACGGGCTCCTTTCGGAATGGCACGCCAGCTAGTCGGACCAAATGGCACGCCGAAGACAATTCTGAAGGCCGGCGAATACAAGCAGGTGAACACGGACCGAGTGGTCCTCACGGCTGGCGAGCCACGGGAGGTCGAAATTATTAGGTTTGCATTCGATCTCTATACCAAAGAAAGGAAAACTCGCCACCAGATCGTCCAGATTCTTAACGAACGATCGATGATTCTTGGAAGGCCATGGACCGTGGAAAAGCTCCGTCAACTCTTCACAAATCCTGTGTACAAGGGCGACTACGCTTATGGAAAGAACCACATCAGCAGTGGGCTAATCAGAGACCTTCCGAGAGAAAAGTGGTTGGTTTGCGAACGTGCATTTGGCGGCATTATCTCAGGTACACAGTGGGCCCAGGCAAATGCGCAGATCCACCAGGAAGTAAAGGCCCTCGTCGATTCAGAGATGATCGACGCCCTGCGACGGCTGTGGCAGCGCAAAGGCAAGCTCAGCGTTAACATCGTGAATGCCGCCAGGGATGTACCTTCGGTGCGGGCTTACCTAAATCACTTCGGTTCGATTAACGAGGCTTATAGACTTGTTGGATACCCGATGCCACGGGATCACAGCTTCCCTCACTCGCGAAATTTAGCAAGACGGACTACACATGAGCTGGGCGAAGAAATTTGCGAAAGCGTTCGCTTGTTAGGCGGTACTGCTGAGCGCGAGAAACATGCTCCAAACATGATTCTTCTGAACCACAGTGTCACGGTTCGCGTTGCAGTTTGTATAGGCCTACGCCGTCGCAGATTGGAAATGGAGTGGCGCTTGCCTCTCGTTCCTCCCCTCCGTGCCGACATCGTGGTCATTGCGAGGCTGTGTCCACCCAGCGAGTCTGTCTTAGACTACTTCGTCGTTCCAGCATTCTCAGGCGTGCGCGGATGCTTGCATGTTCGCAGGGATGGCATTCCATCCTTCATTGACCTGTACCACTTCCCCGACCTGAAAGAGTTCATCGAGACCTTC
>DATJXG010000233.1:0-6022 GCA_035500455.1 Terriglobales bacterium
AGGTAGTAGGGAAACGGTGCGCTTACAGCAATGGCACAGATAGCGGCGCACGCGGATGGAACTATCGAACTCCACATCCACCAACGTGCGGCTATAGAAGCCATGCGCCATCAAAGGCCGATTCGCTTCGCATTGCGGGCAATGATCCGGCCGATAGCGATCCGGCTCGGAAGTCTCCTTGAAATACTGTTGGATCGAGCCAACGAACGGGTGTAGGATCTGCACAGGATCTCCTTTCGGGAGTCGGCAGACTCCCCGATTGGATCTGCGGAGGGTTCTCACGGCTGGAAGGCGAGCGAGAGCCCTCCGGTTGTCCGCTCCACATCCTACAGCTTTTCGGGCGCTGGTCAGTTTCCCAATCTTCTGATACTCGCGACTACAGCCACCAGTATCAGGGCGCTTGCATCGAGTCGCCCGCAATCCTACACTCATAAGCCAGCAACCTCCCCCGGTTTGAAAAGGAGAATGGTCGTGAACTGGACCGAGTTGTTGAGGAACGAGGTTGAAACGGCATACGGAACGACCGCGCGGCTGCTCGATAAGGTGGATCCGAACCGTCTGGACTGGAAACCGGCGACCGGCTCCAACTGGATGACGGTCGGCCAACTCATCAAGCACATCAGCAACGCCTGTGGTGCCGGGTGCAAGGGATTCGTGTTGCGCGACTGGGGTCTCCCGGCAGGTAAAAAACTGGAAGACTTGTCGCCGGAGGAAAACCTGCCGCCTGCCGAAAAGCTGCCTTCAGTCGAGAGTGTTGAGGAGGCTAAGAGATTACTTGCCCAGGACAAAGCCGTTGCCCTGCAGATGATCGACAAAGCCGGCGAGAATGATCTCGCGAGCAGAGAAATGGCTGCTCCGTGGGACCCCAGCGTATCAATGACGCTCGGCCAACATCTCCTCCGGATGATCCAGCACCTCGATCGACACAAGAGCCAACTCTTCTACTACTTGAAGCTTCAAGGAAAGTCCGTCGATACTGCTGACCTGTGGGGATAATCCCGCGCGTCTTCATCACCGAGTGCAAGTCGTCTTCGAAACTCAGACTGCAGTGCGGCATCAACGCACAATCGCCTCCCTTCCACGCGAACTCAACTTGAGAAAGCCGACTGGCTAACAGGGGGAACAGCTCGGCGGGTTACAGGAAATGATCCCGCTTTCTGTTGGCTCACTCATACGACTTCTTCCTTGGCCCAAAGCCTCGGAGGGCAAGTTGACGTTTGGTGCGCAGTCGCCTGGACGACGGCTCACTGAGATTTGCGGGTTCGAATACAGTTTACTCTCAGTCGTGAACTTAGGGAAGAGTCGAAAAATTCTGCAGTTCGTCCTGGAACGGGAGAGGCAATTCGCATTGTTGTATTCGGCAGGTGCCGGCTACCGGCGCCGGTCTTGCGGGCAAGTGCCAATTGCCGGTGCCGAACCAGGCCAGCGCCGGCGTGACACTCCTGATATCTTCTCCATCCATTAGCTCGCACAAGGTCGGGAAAGAACTGCCGAGACTGGAAAATGGTCTGAGGCGTGGATATCGTCATGTACCCTGCCTTGCGAATTTGGCGTATCGGAGACAAAAATCCAATCGATTGGGCGTGCGTGATGAGAGAGGCCGTGTGCTGTCGGGGCCGGGCTCCGGGACGATTGCACGACGTCGTGGAAGCCGGCGTTGCGGAGAACCCCGGCGGCACCGCCCTCGGCTGCGTTCAGGTTGAAATCGCCGGCGATCACGAATATGGGCTGATCCACATACCTGCGGGAATCCGCAAGTACCTCATTCAACTGCTGCAGACGAAGCGCGTCGGCGCCTCGGCTCTCCAGGTGAAGGTTGTAAGTCACCACCTTGCGGCCGTAGATGGCTGCTTCGGCGACGAGAGCGATCCTCCCGCCGATCCGGCGTTGAAAAACGGCGAGGTCCGGCACATACCATCGCGGCTGCCAAAACGTGGATTGATCCCGGAAACGAATGATCCTGACCTTCGAGAGCGGCCACGGAGAGAGCGTAGCCATTCCATGGAAGGCGGGCCTGGCACTAGTTCCCTCGCTCAGTTCCTGGAATTCCATTCCGAAGGCGTGGTTAAAATTCAGGGCCTGAGCCAGGTCACTGGCGACGTCGCGATACCGGGTCCGGCGGGCGTTCAGATCGACCTCTTGCAACAGCAGCAGATCGGCCTGAATCGTTCGCAGAAAATCGAGAATCTTCGGGAACTGTAGTCCGCGCTCGATATTCCAGCTTACGATGCGGCAGAAGTCTCGCGACCACGGCCGCACCGGACCAAGCCGCATTCCGCCGCGGGTCGGATCAGTCATGGGGAGCCCGAACCGGTTGGAAGGTGAAATACGAGTACAGCGCAATCGGCCACACGATGTTCGCTCCCACGGCTGCACCGATAAACGCGACGTAAGTCAAACCGAAGAGTGCGAACGCAAGGATCAGATAGGGCATGCAGCAACGCCGGATGAGGAACTCGGTGTGCCGGCCGAGGTACAGAAACGGATTGGTGCGTCGCTTGGATGCCTGTGCCTGCCAAAGGCTCAGATAACGCTCGGGGCGGGCTCCAGCCATTCTGCGCCGCTGCGCCGCCGTGGTCAGCATGCTGGCGGCCGCGCCGACAAAGAGCATCGTACCCCAGACCCAGTAGATGGGCCCTCTGCCCAGCACCCCGATCATCATCCCGGCGAAGATGAAGACGTAGTACAAGTAATCGCACACCGTTTCCAGCCAGCAACCGAATGCCGATTCCTGGAACGTCAGCCGCGCAACTTCGCCGTCGCAGCCGTCCAGAATACTCGCGAAAACCGACAGGATTGCGCCGATCAGCATGTATCCGTGCCCGCCGAGCGCAAAGAAAGCGCCGGCCAGGAAACTGACGCCAAGCGTGAACAGGCTCACCATGTTCGGCGTGATCGGGAACTTGATCAGTTGGCGGCTGATCGGAATCGACACCTTACGGTTCATTCTCGCAAATACGCCGTCCGTGGGTTTGACGAGCCACGTGTCCAGTTTCTGTTCGGCCAGCAATTGGTCTTCAGCCGACGATAAGCCTTGCCACTGGTCCGATGAAACGGACTCACAAACAACGCCGTCCGCTGCAATGAGCCACTCGAACACGTCTTCGACTGCCCGCGTTTCCGCGGCACATTCCTCAACCAGCCAGATCGCCTGGTAAGTGGTTAATGCGCAGATGCCCGCAGGCTGACCGTCGGTGATCAGAGCCAAGGCTTCGACCCCATCCCATTCGGCCGCGCGGCGATGCAGAGCGGGGTGGTAGGTTCTGTCAGCGGCGACCAACACGATCCGATCTTCACTGGTTCCGATATCGCGCAGTACATCCCGGATTTCGGCTGCCACCGGCGAGCACCACTCCACATTGTCGGGAAGCCGTCGTGTACACCGGAGTTCTTCCTTCACGCATGTTGCCGCCACGGGATCGACAACCACGACGATCCGCCCCGCACCTGCCTTTTGTGCGCCCAGAATTGCGCGCAACAGTACCGGCAGCGCGCCTACGCGCGCCAGGATGAAGTCGGCCTTGACGCCTTGGGCGAGGATGATGGCGGTGTATCCGTGGTCCGTCCGAGGAGCGGTGTCCGGGAGCTTGCGCTTTCCACTCTGCTTTGATCCGGGGAGCATCACCGCCCAGATAGCGCCCACAGCCGCCCAGAAAAGCGCGCGAACTCTGCGGATCAGCCCCAGAGTTAGTCCCGCGGTTCCAGTCACTCCTACCAATTTTGCGAATAGCATATTTCCACCTTCATAAGTCCCTGCATTCCCAGGGTTGATCATCCCGATCACGTTAACCAGCTTGGTGAGCCCTTCGATGGCGAGCGCAGAGGAAAAACCGACCAGGTGGCCCATTAGGCGCAGCACCAGATACACTTCCAAGACGTTGGCTACCTGGCCGGCCATTTGGAGGGCCAGATTCTTTCGAAACGTGGCGGGCGAATGATGAAAGAAATCGAGCAGCTTATCTTCAATAGACCGAATTGCATCCTGCCTGTCTTGCACCCATCGTCCAATTCTCCCGATTCGGCCTAACGCCCCCGCCGGGCCGGTAATCACCGGCCAGCGCCGCCGTACGGCGATCACCGCCAGGGACACAATCAGCACCAGGACAAAACCGAATATCTTCGCGTAGAGTGCGATCCTGCCGGAAAGAGGTAAGACGAAAGCCAGGGCAAGGATACCGGCAAAGGTCACGATGGTGCTGCTCAGGGTGTAGAGGGCCCGATCCAGCGCGACGGAAGTGATTCTGGTCGCAAGCGGCACTTCCGCGCCGAGCCCCGCGACCCGCCAGGTATCGCCGAAGACCTGGCCGAAAACGCCGACCTGCCCCGCTGCTTCGGATGCCAGGCGCAAGCCAAGCATCCTGCCGAACGAAGGCCGATGCCGGTCATCCGGAAGTGTCAGACGCCACGCCCAAGTCCGCACAGATTGAGACAAACCGGCCAGGACAATGACGAGCACAAGCCCCCATCCGACGGACGCAATTCCGTCCAGGAGTTTCGCCGGCCCGGCGCGCCGCACCAAATGCGCCAGGAGCAGCAGACCGATCAGCGCGACGGCCAAACGGCTCCATAGTTTTCGGTGTGCTGCGGCATCAGGCAGCATACAAAAGACTCTCCTCGTCGGCATGAGCCAAGGCTTCCGGCGTATCCAGGTCGTGCCAGGGGGCGTCGATCTCGAGAGCGCGCAGCCTTCTGCCGCTTGCCAGCCGGCGCATGCCGTCGGACAGCGAACAGTTTCCATCTTTGCTGGAGCGCTCGAGGTCATCGAACAGCGAGGGAGTGCACAGGAACATGCCGGTATCGATCGCGTCGTACTCCTGGATTTCCTTGCCGATCTCCACGATCCGGTCGCCGCAGCGGCGCACTTTGGTGGCATCGTCGATATCGAAGATGCGGTCAATATCGGGATCGACGCCTAGGATCACCTCTCCAGGCGCAAGGTTTTGCCGGACCATCATCCTGGCTGTCTCGGCCTCGAAGATGTGGTCTGCCATTAATAGAAGGAAGTTATCGTCAAGCGCGTTTCTGGCCTTCAAGGCGGAGATCCCGTTGCTTTTGTGATAGTCAGGGTTTTCCACCCAGGTGAAGCGCGCCCGCCCTGTCCAGCAGTTATCGAACCAGGAGCGGATCAGCTCCCCCCGATACCCCAGCACGATCACGAATTCGTCGATCCACGCTGCCTGAGCGCGCCGAACAATATGCTCGAGAATGGGCATACCTTGGAATTTCACCAGCGGCTTGGGGAGGCTACCGGAGACCGCTCGCAGACGACTACCGTTGCCCGCGGCCAGAATCAGACATTGTTTTATGCGTCGCATGTGTTTGCCTAAAATCCCAGGACGAACTTTCCTCTGAACGTGCGCGGGACCGAATTGAAAAACCCGCCGAAGCGATAACTGTCCAGATTGTTCTGTACGTCTCTGGGGTCGAAGTGATTGAGTATGTTAAATACACCGAATCCGACTTTTGCCTTCTTGCCGATGCCCGGCAAGCGGACCTGCTTGGTTACCTGGAGATCAAGCGATGCGAAACAGGGATACCGGTCAACGTTTCGCGGTCCAACATATTCCCGGAGCTGGTTCTCCGTCGAGTACGGGAATCCGGTATGGAGATCGAGGACGGGGACGAGAGCGATACCCTTGGGCGCGGCGACCTCGCCCCAGATCACGAACCGATTCGGAGCGTCGAACGGCAAACGTCCGCGCGCGTTCGGCTGGATCACCGCTACAGGATTATTGCCGAAGAACTGATTGAAATCGTTGAGATCGCCGTATGCCCGCGATCTCACATAGGAAGCGTTCAAGGTATGGCGCCGGACCTGATAAACTCCGGTAACCTGGAATTCGCGGTACGAATCTCGCCCGGCGTTCGAGACAGTCAACAATCCCGAGCTTGGGTTCACGACGAAAGCATCACGAGTTGTGCGGTTTTGATAGGCTACGCGGACCGCCAATTTTTCAAGCACCTGCCGATCGAGTTCGACGTTCCAGGTGCCGCTGCGCGGATTTCTGAGGTGACCGAAGAT